>NZ_DALZEG010000001.1:0-566345 GCF_031979465.1 Moraxella sp. CTOTU46934 | reverse complement strand
TCGCTCTAGCCTTTGCTTATCATTGGCTGAAGCTTTGAATGTTCAACAGAACCTAGGTGAATCGGCGCATGCTTAAATTAGCAATAATATTTTCTGCATCGTTCCAACGGGTTTTTGAGTCATTGGCGCCCAATAACACTACGATGGCTGGACGATTACCGACATTGGTTTCAAACAAAACACAGTTGCCGGCTTCACGAATATACCCTGTTTTTGATAGGCCAATATTGTATAGACCATCGCGTACCATGTAATTGGTACTGCGCGCCGCAACCGTGCGGTAACCTGAATTGATATTATTTACCCCAAATTGGCGGCTAGGCGTGGTACTAAACTGGCTAATTAAATTATGCTTATAAGCATAGCGCGCCAAAATTGCCAAATCACGCGGTGATGCCACATTCCGAGAATCCAAACCCGATGGGTCATAATAACGGGTTTGCGTCATCCCCAATTCACGCGCTTTTTGGTTCATACGGCTGATAAAATTGTCATAGCCCATAGGGTCAGTACGTGCTAATGCTTTAGCCGCGGGATTCTCTGATTTCATCATCATCATCAGTAGCATTTCAGCACGATTAAGCTGATCGCCAACTTTTAGACGGTCACTGCCCGATTGTTTTGGGGTTTTGAAATCTAATGGACTAATCGTCAATGTTTCGCTCATATTAGCGCCTGATTCCGCCACTACCACAGCCGTCATCAATTTACTGATTGACGCAATCGGACGGGCGATATCAGCATTTTTTTCATAAATGGTATTGCCCGTTAACGCATCCACTACCAAAGCGCCTTTAGAATTGGCAAAATAGCTGCCCGAAGCCCGCGTGGTGTCTTGAGACCAAGCAGGATTGTAGCCATCATCCTCACTGTATGCATTGTTATAGTTATTATAATTGCTACTATTAAAACTTGTCGTCTGTGGCGTGCTGTTATACATGATGGCACGGGCTTTATCTAAGCTACCCTGCCCACCCCAACTAACCTTAGCTTGGCTACCTGTCTGCATATTTAATTCAGCATTACTTTGTACGCCAACCAGTGCAAGCACAGCACCTAACAACGTTTTCTTTAACAATGTTTTCATTTCAACACTCTCAATCAAATCATGGTTAACTTGCTGTTGGATAAAGCATACAGTTACCAAAACTACCAATATATTTACGAAAAACAGATGAACAACAATACCTTAAGCCCAATAGCCATTAAAATCAAGCCATTAAAAGTTACAAAATCTAACAAGAATAACGGATTGATTACGCAAGACTGACTTAAATTTACGATGAGTAGTTTAGCACAGTACATATGTTACGCATGTAAAAAAATAACAAAACCGTTTAGCTAATACAATAATAAAACCTTAAGTAACAATAGGTTAAGATATCCTTTTACAAAAAAGCCGACATATTGCTATGCCAGCTAATCTATAAGTTAAAGATAATTTATGGTTTGAAACTATCTTTTAAAGTCACAATACGGTTAAACACTAAATGCTCTGGTGAATAATCTTTACTATCTGCCACAAAAAACCCTTCGCGTTCAAATTGGAACCGCTCGCCTGCATTGACTTGTGATAAAGAAGGCTCGACAATGGCATCTACTTCACGTAGCGAATTGGGATTAATCTCTGCGGCTAAATTATTGATGTCAATTTTGGCAGGGTCTTCTTGGGTAAACAGCTGCTCATACAGACGTACCTTCGCGGGTACACCTAGACTGGCTGAAACCCAATGTATCACACCTTTAACCTTACGTCCTTCTGGATTGTTGCCCAACGTTTTTGGGTCAATAGTCGCTGTTAACCCCACCACTTCACCAGTGTCATCGGTGATGTGCTCCTCAATCTTTAACACATAACTATTGCGTAAGCGGATTTCTGGGTTTTGCGGTGACAAACGTTTATAGCCCTCAGGCGGTGTGATTTCAAAATCCCCTTTATCAATATAAATTTCTTTGGTAAAGGGAATGTCACGCATACCTTGGCTGTCATCATGGCTATTTTTAGGCTGGGTCAACCATAAAACACCATTGTCGAGTTTAGTTTTTACACTGTCTTTTTTGAGTGTTTCAACATTAGCAACCGCTTCATCAAAATTGGTAATCGTCACTTTTAGTGGGCTTAGTACCGCCATGGCACGATTCACATGCTCTAATGAGTTACGGATACTAAACTCGAGTAAGCCAAAATCCACCACACCATCTGACTTGCTGACGCCTACACGGTCACAAAAGTCGCGTAACCCTTCAGGGGTATAACCACGGCGGCGCATACCGGCAATGGTCGGCATACGCGGATCGTCCCAACCGCTCACCAATTCATCTTCGACCAGTTTTTTGAGTTTGCGTTTACTGGTCAAAATATGGTTTACGTTTAGGCGGGCAAATTCATATTGGTGTGGTTCTTTGTCAAATCCCACTTTATCTACCACCCAATCATAAAACGGACGGTGGTCTTCAAATTCTAGGGTGCAAATCGAATGCGTAATACCTTCGATGGCATCTGACAACGGGTGAGCATAATCGTACATGGGATAAATGCACCAATCATCGCCTGTTTGGTGATGCGCTTGGCGCATAACACGATATAAAATCGGATCGCGCATATTCATATTGGGGCTTGCCATGTCGATTTTGGCACGAAGCACCGCTTCACCGTTGCCATATTTGCCAAGTTTCATATCGTCAAAGCGTTGCAAATTCTCTTCAACACTGGCGTCACGGTATGGTGAATTTTTACCTGCTTGACCAAAATTGCCGCGGTTTTCACGAATATCTTCAGGACTTTGTAAATCAACATAGGCATCACCTTGTTTGATTAATTTTACCGCCCAATCATACAATTGAGCAAAATAACTAGACGCATAGCGCGCCTCGCCTGCCCAATCAAACCCGAGCCATTTGACATCATCTTTGATATTATCTACAAACTCCTGATCTTCAGCATCAGGATTGGTATCGTCAAACCGTAGGTTACATAGCCCTGCAAACTCCTTGGCCAGCCCAAAGTTGAGACAAATAGATTTGACATGACCCAAATGTAAGTAGCCATTGGGCTCAGGTGGAAAACGGGTCACAATCTGGCTATATTTTTGCGAAGCAAGGTCATCGCGTACGATCGCACGGATAAAGTCATTTTTTTCACTATTGGTTGCTGTCTCGTCGGTTTTTGTATTTTTGTCGGTCGTCGCCGTCATTTGGTTGCCCCTTACCTATTACAAAAATGGTGAACTAATCTGCCATTCTAGCAGTTTTTTGACATTGAAAAAACTTAAATGAATTTAATTGAAACATTTAATTTTGCCAACTTTGCAAACTAAATACTGACTTTTTGATTGAAAATCGCTAGGATAGCCACAACAATTGCAAGACACGTTTTTTTAACCATAAAAACCATTAGGAGCTCACAATGGATATGCCATACGTAGAATTAGAAACCACCATGGGTAACATCGTTATCGAACTCAATCAAGAAAAAGCCCCCAATACCGTGGCAAACTTCTTAGAATACGTCAAATCAGGTCATTATGATGGCACGATTTTTCACCGCGTCATTGACGGTTTTATGATTCAAGGTGGCGGTATGGACGCCAACATGACAGAAAAATCTACCAATGCCCCCATCCAAAACGAAGCAGATAATGGCTTAAAAAATGAAGTCGGCACGATTGCGATGGCACGTACTTCTGACCCACATTCAGCGACTGCGCAATTTTTTATCAATGTAAAAGACAATAGCTTCCTAAACTTCTCGGGCAAAAACCCACAAGGCTGGGGTTATGCGGTGTTTGGTAAAGTGACTGAAGGCATGGACATTGTCAATAAAATCAAAGGTGTACCGACTGGTAAATACGGTTTCCACGCTGATGTACCAACCACGCCTGTGGTGATCACCCATGCAAAAGTAATTGAGAAATAATTTTTTTGTATGCAAAGTTTTGCAGATTTGGTCATCGATAATCCCTCTGCCATTGCGCAGGTTCTTATCAGTGACTTACATTTGAGCATGAATGAGCCTGCCACTAATCCTTTAGGGCAGGCTTTTTTAGATTTTTTAGATAAATTGGCTCTATTGCCCAACTTAACACAGTTTTTTATTTTGGGTGATTGGTTTGAAGCTTGGCTAGGGGATGATGTTGCCGATACAGACACATTAACTGATGCGCTTCAGCCGATTATAGCAAAGCTCAAAACATTATCTGATAAAAACTGCCAGATTTTTGTCATGCATGGTAATCGGGATTTTTTGCTTGGGCAGCAATTTTGCGACAAATTTGGCGGGCAATTGATTTTTGAGCCGTTTTATTTGACATTAAATGGCAAAAAAGTTCGCCTAGAACATGGCGATGCGCTGTGCACCGATGATAAAGGTTACCAACGCTTTCGCAAAATCATCCAACATCCTATCACTAAAAAAATTTTGCTCGCGCTACCCATCAAAAAACGCCAACAAATCGCGCAAGATTTACGCCAAAAAAGCAAAACTGATAATGCCAAAAAATCCCTGCAAATCATGGATGTCAATGAACAAGCCGTCAGACAAGCCTTGCAAAAAGCCGATATACTGATTCATGGGCATACTCACCGCCCTGCTGTTCATCAAATTGGCGATAAGAAACGGTTGGTGCTCGGCGATTGGCGGATTAGAGATAATCAGGTACTTGCTGAAATTTGTCTTATTGATGAAACCTCGATTATCTTATTACCACTTTAGTCATCTTTAAAATTTTTTGACTATTAATAGAGGCTCTTTTGAAGTCCTGCTTCAATGAGTCTATTTCTGATTTCGTCAAGTGATTTTGGTTTTTTGAAATGCCCGAGTTCACCGCTTGTGAGGTATTCGAGAGGAAAGTGAAATTCATTTTGCCACCATTGAGCTAAATCAGGATGTTTAAGCTGAATTAATTGTATCATTTTTTGGGTTGGAACAATATCAAAAAAAGGTAATTGATAGCCAGTTAATACAACTGCTTGAATTACCTTACCGCCCATTGTTTCTATATAGCCTTTAAGTCCTGCTAATGTACCACCCATCGCCACTGTATCATCAACGATTAAGTATTCTCGACCACGTTCAACTTCGCCAGTAAAAATAGCTTGTCTGACGATTCGCTCATAAGCACTAGCCTTAGTATGGTTCGCTTTTACAGCTTGTACGATGTCAAAGGTGATGGGCAGATTTAACTCATTGGCAAGAATTTGACCAAATACCATTGGAAGTCTATTATTTCCCAAAAATTCTATCGCTAATACAGGAGCGATAATAGGAGATTTTCCTTGTAAGCAATGCTTGATACTTGCTATATCCTTTTGTGTCATCAATTGAGTTAAGAGTTTAATAGCGGATAATTCATTACCCGATTTAGCTTGTATATACAGGTCTTCATCGAGGTTTTTCAATGTATTTAAAGCATATAACACCAAAATGGGTGGAAAATCCACCCAAGTTGTTCTTTTAGCATATATACTATCCATGATATTGCTTAAACAACCGCTTTCACGGCTTGAATGACCGCATCAGTGGTGATGTTAAAGTATGGGAACAAGTCTTTGGCAGGGGCAGACTCACCAAAGGTCGTCATACCCACGACTTTACCATCAAGCCCTACAAACTTGTACCAATAATCGATATGGCTGGCTTCAACCGCCACACGCGCACGCACTTGCGGTGGCAACACGCTGTCACGGTAATTGATTTCTTGTTTGGCAAACACTTCAGCACAGGGCATTGATACAACGCGCACGCCCAAACCTTCGGCAGTCAACTCAGTGTAAGCATTCATTGCAAGCTCAATCTCTGAACCTGTGGCGATGATGATGGCACGTAGCTCGCCTTGTTCTTTGGCTAGCACATAACCACCTTTGGCAATATTGGCTACTTGCTCGATATCTCGCGCTTGGTGCGGTAGGTTTTGACGGCTAAAAATCAGCGCAGATGGCGTTGATTTTGCTTTCAACGCTTCTACCCATGCCACAGCTGACTCGACCGTATCACATGGTCGCCAAGTATGTAGATTTGGGGTGGCACGCAGACTTGATAACTGCTCGACAGGTTGGTGAGTAGGTCCATCTTCACCCAGACCGATTGAGTCGTGCGTATAGACATTAATGACGCGTTGTTTCATCAAGGCGGACATACGCACTGCATTGCGCGCATATTCCATAAACATCAAGAACGTTGCCACATAGGGAATAAAGCCGCCGTATAAGGCAATACCATTGGCAATCGCCGTCATACCAAATTCACGCACACCGTAATGAATATAGTTACCTGCCGCGTTATCTTCGAGCGCTTTGGCATTTTTAAACCAAGTTAAATTTGACCCTGCCAAATCAGCGGAACCGCCAAGCAGCTCTGGCAATAATGGCTGCAAGGCATTGATTGAATTTTGGCTGGCTTTACGCGTTGCAATGTTTTCTGGGTTATCTTGACACGCCTTGATAAATTCTTGGGCTTGTGTCTCAAAATTTGCTGGCAAGTCACCATTCACACGGCGAAGCAATTCACTGGCAAGCTCTGGGTAAGCGTCTTTATAAGCATCAAACTCACTTTCCCATGATTGCTGTAGCGCTTGACCTTTAACTGTGCAATCCCACCCTTCATAAATATCGTCTGGCAGTTCAAAGGCTTCATGATCCCACTTGAGGGCTTGACGGGTAAGCAAGATTTCATCCGCGCCAAGGGGTGCACCATGTGAATCTTCTTTGCCTTGCTTGTTGGGTGAACCTGCGCCAATCACGGTTTTACAAATGATGAGTGAGGGTTTATTTTTTTCAGCTATAGCATTTTGGGTCGCTTGGGTAATGGCATCGGTATCGTGACCGTCAACTTTTTGCACTTGCCAGCCATAGGCTTCAAAACGTTTTTGGGTGTCATCTGAGAACCAGCCTTCGACGTCACCATCAATCGAAATACCATTGTCATCATAGTAGACAACCAATTTGCCCAGCTGCAGCGTACCGGCTAATGAGCAAACTTCATGGCTAATACCTTCCATCAAACAGCCATCACCTAAAAAGCAATAGGTTTGGTGGTCGATGACTTGGTGACCATCTCGGTTAAATTGCGCGGCTAGGGTTTTTTCTGCAATCGCAAAACCTACGGCGTTGGCAATCCCTTGACCCAACGGACCTGTGGTAGTTTCCACACCTGCGGTATAGCCATATTCAGGGTGACCGGGGGTTTTAGAGTGCAATTGGCGGAAATTTTTGATATCCTCAATGCTAACGTCATACCCTGTCAAGTGCAGCAAAGCGTACTGCAACATTGAGCCATGACCATTTGAAAGGACAAAACGGTCGCGATTTAGCCAATTTGGGTCGGTTGGATTGTGCTTTAAAAACTTACGCCATAACACTTCAGCGATATCTGCCATGCCCATCGGCGCGCCTGGATGTCCAGAATTGGCTTTTTGCACCGCTTCAAAAGCTAGGGTACGGATGGCGTTGGCAAGACGACGTTCAGAAATTGGGGTGGTCATTGGCTTTCCTATATTACAGAATTAATTGCAGAATTAAATTTTGTCGTATGTAACATGCTAAAAATAAAACTGTGACAAATTTTATCACAGTTTTGGGTCATTTTTTTAGCTTTAACCGTTTAGTTTGCTCGGCTTTCAAATAAAAGCAAAATGGCAAAAGATGAAATTTTCTGCCAAATTACTTTTTAGCCGACAATTTTTGGTTCAAATTTTCTAAACGCTCAAGCGTGCCTACATCGACCCACGCATCGCTCAGCAAATCCCCCATGACCAAACCGGCTTGCATGGCTTGTTTGAGTAGTGGCGCAAGCGGCGCAGTTTCACCTACCTTGACCGTATCCAATAATCTTGGTGACATCACACTAATCCCTGCAAAAGTATATTTTGGCGTGCCTTCTACCTTGACCTTGCCATTTTCTAAGGCAAAATCGCCAGTTGGGTTGTGCGTCGCTTGGTCGGTGAGTAGCAAATAAGCCTGCGAATCGTTTAGCTTAAGATGGCTTAGTTGAGCAAAATCAAAAGGCGTCCACACATCCCCATTGACCAAGATAAATGGCTGGTCTTTTAATTTACCAGTAGCCAAAGCCAGCTTGATACCGCCTGCTGTCTCAAGCGGTTCTTCTGGCTCAATCGACCAATGAATGGTGACACCGTATTGACTGCCATCGCCGATTGCATTTAGCAGTTTGTCCGCAAGCCATGATACATTGATGGTGATATCGGTGATACCCGCTTGTTTGAGTGCTTTGATATGCCATACGATAAGCGGCTGCCCACCGACTTCGACAAGCGGTTTTGGCGTGGTCAAGGTTAAAGGGCGCAGCCGAGTGCCTTTACCCGCGGATAAAATCATGGCTTGGGTGATGGTGGTTGACATGGGGTTTTATCCTTGGATTTTTTGATGAAAAGCAGGTTCAACAACGGCGGTCATCCAATCAGCAAACTTATCAAAAGTAGGACGCTCATCCCTTTGGGTGATAGCTTTTAGACAAGTTAATAAATCATTGAAAACTTTAGGCAAATTTGTCAAATAACGGTCTTTGCCATCTCGCTCAAACAAACGTACAAAAATTCCCAATACCTTAAGATGGCGCTGCATACTCATGATATTAAAATCCACGGTAAACTCTGCCAAGCTTTTGTCAATTTGCGCCAATTGGTGATAATGAGCCAGATGCGTGTTGACCCATGTTTCATCATAATTGATATAGGCATCTCGCAGTAAAGACGCCAAATCATAGGTATAGGCACCGATGACAGCATCTTGAAAATCAATCACGCCCAACTCATCGCTGTGATTTAATACCATCAAATTACGGCTGTGAAAATCACGGTGCACCACCACTTGAGGCTGCGCGATGACTTGCTGGATAATATTAGACTGCAAATCTTGCCACAGCGCCTCTAAGTCTGGGGGCATCGTCACGCCGATATAGGGTAAAAACCACTCGCTAAACAAGCCCATTTCTCGGCGCAGCAAGGCATCATCGTAACTTGGGATAACGGCTTTGGCGTCATTGACGTCAATCTTTTGAATCGCCAAAATTTCCTGCATTGCCTGCTGATAATAGCGCGCAGTTTTTGCCAGCTCGCCTGCATCCGTTAAATCCTTGGCAATGACATCGGCAAAATCCGTGTTTCCCAAATCCTCAAGGACGATAAAACCTTGCTGTTCATCCGTGGCAATCATTTTTGGCACATGCACATGCCCTGCCATTAAGTTGTCCACGGCGATAAATTCTTTCACCGATTCTTTTTCTGGTGGCGCATCCATCACGATATAGTGTTGATTGTCGACGGTTAAGCGATGATAGCTGCGAAAGCTGGCATCACCAGGTATTTTTTCATGCTGCAATGACCGATTTGGAAAAACTTCGGTCAACCAAGTGTGCAGCTGTTGTTCCCGTGGCTGTTGTTCTCGTGACTGTTGCTTAAGTGGCTGTTGTTCAAGTGATTGTTGTTCACATGGCTCGGTATTTGATGGCGAAGCTGTGCTATCAGAAGGGTCTTGGTTGGCAAGTTGTGCGGCAGGATGGTTCATAAGGTGGGCTTACTCAATAAAAATAAGTTATGCTACCGAAAATCTGCGTATCTCTCAAGTGGCGTCTATTATGTTTGCAATTTTAAACATCTTTTGCAATAGTATATTGATGACGCTAGTGATATGATGTGAAGGTTTTTATATTGCGTCTTTGGTAAATGTCTAATGAAAAAATCTGTGAAATTGTCGCCTATTTCGTCAACTTCTAATCGTTTAACTTCACATTCGTCTTTGCCAACCCAGCCTACATGCTTGCATCAATCATTACACCAAATTTATCGACACACCAACGTTTTAGCGATGACGCTTGGGGCAATGTTTACTACTTTGTATTCAACCTCAGCGCTTGCGGTGTTGCCGACAGCCGCCGTTACGGAATCGACTGATACAGCGGCAGCACAAAGCACAGCAGCTAAAAACATTGAGTCACAAAGTATTGAGGCACAAACCACTGAATCACAGAGTATTGAAAAACAAAACCTTGATACCTCAGCTGCAAAGCCCGATACCGATAGTAGTATCGCCACCACAGCAGACAGCACCACTACTGTCGATGTAACCACCAATCAAGGTATCACGCCGATTAGCGCGCCTCAAATCAAACCAAACTCTGCGCGTACTCGTCCCAACTTTACCCCAAATCAACAGCAGCAAGCCAGTCTAGAAAAGCTCAAAACCTTTTATCAACCCAAAACCCCGCAAACCACGGACGATACTAACGCCACGGTTGCTAATTCAAATCCTAATCCAAATTTGCTGAACCCGCTCGCGCCTGATAGTCAACAGTTAGGTGCTCAAGCAAATACGCAATCAAAAGCAGCCACCCGAAAAGACGCCATGTGTCATGGCAACTGGGTATATCCCACTTCCACCATCTATCAACAACAGGCATTAGCAGCAGCTGCTACCGACCAACCCAATAGCAGCTTCCCAATTTATGCCTCGGCTGACTATGGCTATTATGACAATGAAAACTACGCTGAATTGTCGGGCGATGTGCAAATCAACCAAGGTCGTCAGCAAATCTCTGCCGATAAAGTGGTCGTTAACGTGCAAGATGGCATTGCAGCCGCTCAAGGTAATGTCTTGTTGGTCGATGCCGCGCAAAGTCTCCAATCGACAGACGGCAACCCACGTGTAAGCCTTAAAGATAGCCCAAAAGGGGGGCTGATTACCGTTGCTGATGAACTGGCGTACCAAACGGATAGCAGCAAAGCAACCGCCAAAGATGTGGCGTTTGCCAGCGTACCGCTACAAGCATATGGTTATGCCAAACGGCTTAATAAGGTCGATGAAAGCCGCGTTGAAATTGACGATGTCATGTTTACCACCTGCGCGCCTGACAATCCGACATGGCAAATCAATGCCAAAAACATCGATATCAATACCGACACGGGCCGCGGTGAAGCCTATAATGCCACGTTAAAAGTCAAAAATACCCCAGTATTGTACCTGCCGTATTTTAACTTTCCGATTGACGATCGCCGCACCAGTGGTTTTTTGTTACCACGCGGCGGCTTTAGTACGGAAGGGAGTTTTAATGTACAGTTACCTTATTACTTTAATCTAGCGCCAAATTACGATGCCACTGTCACGCCGACCATTTTTACGGACCGCAATCCGATGTTGACAGGTGAGTTTCGCTATCTGACAGAAAAATTGGGTTATGGTAGTGTGTTAGGCTCTTATCTACCAAACGACAAACAATATAATGATGAAGACCGTACCCGCTTTTATTATAATCATCATTGGCAGTCAAAAGATATCCCTAACCTATCCATTGACGCGCTATACCAGTATGTCTCAGATCCTAAATTCTTAAACGATTTTGAGACCTTGGGTGATGAAACCGTTCAATTAAATTTACCGCGCCGCATTCAAGCCAATTATTACAATGACTATTTGACTGCCCTTGCCAAGATTGAGACCTTTCAAACACTGGATCGAAATTTAACCGATTCAGACAAAATCTTGGATAAAGACAAACCGTATGACCGTCTGCCGCAGTTATCGGTCAAATATCGTGTGCCTTGGGTGACCCAATTTGATTTGACGGGTATCAGCGATTTTGCCTATTTTAAACGCCCAATCAATGATGGCTCTGCGCCTGAGCAAAGCGGTGGCAGACTGTATAACAAACTCACTGCCGCCTATCCAATGACGCGAACTTGGGGATACGTGACCCCATCAGTGAGTTTACAGCACCTTTATACCCAATTTGACCAAGAATCAGCTGATGCCAATGGACTGGATGAAAATAGCAAAAGCCAATCTATTTTTGTACCGCAGTTTAGTATTGACAGTGGCTTAAATTTCTTTAAAACAGGCACCCCATTTGGTAAATTTGATGACTCCTTGGGCGGCTATCAGTTATTAAGCCCGCGCCTAAAATATGTGTACTCGCCCTATAAAGACCAGACTGACGTACCCAACTTTAATACCCGTTTGGCATCGCTCAATTTTTCGCAATTGTATGAAGATTCATGGTTTTTGGGATATGATCGTCTGCCCGACAACAATCATCTAACCCCATCATTAAATTATCGCTATATTGATGGCAATGGTTTGACTCGCTTGGATGCTAGCGTGGGTAAACAAATTTATTTGAGTGATATTCGGGTACATCTTGACAATACCGATGATGGGTTAAAAATTGACAATACCGGTACCGTCTTTGAGGTAAGCACCCAACCGCGTCAAGATTTTTGGGTAGATTTAGATGGCTCGGTTGATGACAACGCTGATTTAAACTATATCAACACCCAATTTCGTTATGCGCCAACTTTCAATAGCCTTTATAACTTAGGTTATATCAAACGCAATGAGAGTAGATTTGGACAAAAAGCCCTCTCTGCTTTCACAGGCTCTACTGTTTTACCTATTAATGATAATTGGCAGTTTTTAGGGGCTGTGCAATACGACAATGAGAAAAGTCGTTTTAGTGATGTGTTAGCGGGCTTTACTTATGATAGCTGTTGTTACGGCTTATCGATTTATGCTCGCCGTTATTATGATGAATTAAGTGATAAAGACAGTGCTGACCACGCCATCATGGCAGAAATTAGCTTAAATGGGTTATCCAACAAAGGTGACGGTCGACTGGCTAGCTTGATGCGTAATCGGGTATTGGGTTATGACCCTAAATACTAAACGCCTTTTACGCAAAAAACTGGCTAAAACTTGACATTTTTTAGGATTTATTATGATACAGACATACGCTAGCAAATATTATTGTATAAAATGACCCAAACTTTATAACATCACTTAGCAATATCATTTAGCAACATCTAAGCCACTTGGTCAAAGACCCGTCATTTGAGCTAAATGGTTTTGCCACGATTTTTGAGTGATCAAATTTACTTTTTTTATTTTTTGGTTTTTATTTTTTTTAAGGATACATGCCATGAACCATGCTGTCATGCATAATTTACCCAATTTTCACCGTAACGCCCTATCTGCTCTCACTAGCGCTTTGATATATGGCACCCTATTGGTCATGCCAACATTGAGCGCGCAAGCCGTGACTGCAACAGCGGTAACCGCTAAAACCAACACAACCAGCAGCAAAACGACGGTGGAATCTAGTAAAAAATCTAGTACAAAACCTGCGACACAAACCACAAGCAAATCAACCAAAGCTGTGACAGCAAACAAAACCACCAACGCTGCCAAATCAGTCAAAGCTGACACCAAAGCCAGCGGCTCAAAACCTACCACTCAAAAAACTGCAAAAGCTGTCTCTCAAACTGCGCCCATAGCACCAGAGGTCGCCAACTCATCAGCCAAGCCAGCGCCTGTCGTCACTAGCAGCTCACAAGATCAGGTTATTGATGGCGTGATTGCTATTGTCAACGATACCCCTATTTTACGCAGCCAGTTAGATCGCGCGGTTGCTCAAGCTTCTGCACAGCTTCAAGCGCAAAACAAACCTGTACCACCCGCACAGCAACTTTATCCGCAAGTATTGGATCAGCTAATTACTAAGCAAATTCAGCTTGATTTAATCAAACGCCAAGGACTGCAGGCTGAAGAGAATGCAGTGAATGCTGCGTTGACCAATTTGGCACAACAAAATGGGGTCGCAAGCCTTGCTGAATTCCAGCAAAAACTTGACGCCCAGCGCGCAGGTAGTTACCAAGCATTGCGTCAAAAAGTCAGTGAAGACTTGGCGATACAAACCTTGCAGCAGCAGCAACTTGCCAGCCGTATCAAAATCTCAGATCAAGATATTAACAACTTCTTAAAATCACCAGAGAGCAACGCTTTAGAAAAATCACAATATCGCACCTTACATATTCGCGTGCCTTTTGTAGCCGATGCCGCAGGTAAAACCAGCGACAAACAAAAAAAACAAGCGCTGACCGTAGCCACCCAAATTGCCAAAAACTTGCAAGCTGAGAATGCCAATATTGAGCAAATCATGACTGACGCGCAAGCCAACTATAACGCGCAAATTCAAGGGGGCGATATGGGCTACCACGTCGCGGCAGAGTTACCGACAGAACTGTCAAAAAACATCACCGCCCTTGAAGTCGGGCAAGTCACCAACCCCATTGCCACGGCAGAAGGTTATAACGTGATTAAATTGGTCGATAAACGCGGCGGTCAACAAAAAATCATCGATCAATGGCATACCCGCCATATTTTAATCAGCCCATCGACTGCCCTGCCCGCTGACATGGCGAAACAGCAGATCGACACTATCTATGAAAAACTGCGTCAAGGTGCGGACTTCGCTACTTTAGCGAGCACCTATTCAAAAGACCCGGGAAGCGCCAGTAACGGTGGCGATTTGGGCTGGGTCAGTGAAGGTGATATGGTACCAAGCTTTGAAGCAATGATGAAAAAAACGTCGGTAAATGACTATTCTGTGCCCTTTCAATCACAATTTGGCTGGCATATTCTTAAAGTCGATGAAAAACGCCAAAAAGACGTGAGTGATGTCTATCGTAAAAACATGGCGCGCGAAATCCTATACCAACGTATGGCACCACAAGCGCTAGACGATTGGATGCAGGAATTAAGAGCCCAAGCTTACGTTAAAATTATGCAATAATTTAGCTTGCATAAAAAAGGCAGTATGATTGATTAACACACTGCCTTTTTTTATGAGAATTAATCCATGAAGATCAGCGTTGCCATTCTACCTGTTGCAGGTAGTTGATGCTGGGTTTGCCGACGATACGAATAAAATCGTGCATCACCATGGCTATCTAAACCACTTTTATGCACCTGATGAATGCCACAAGCCTTGAGCTGTAATTCTGCTATTGCAGGCAAATCGGCAAAATAATGACCGACCTTATCAGCATTTGGCTGAAACAACTGAGTAGCGACAACCTCAGATACGTTTAACACTGATAACACCGCATCTTTGACACGTCTGTCCACTTCATAGCTTGATTGTGCGATGCTAGCGCCTATCCAAGCGTGCCACCCACGAGTGACCTTCTGCATTTCGGCAGTCGCATTGTCCCCCGCTGCAAAATCAAACTGGTGTACCATTTTTTGCACTGTTTTTGCAATAATATTTTTACTAAGACCTTGCCAGCCAGCGTGAATCGCGGCAATCAGCTTGTTATCATCTGCTGCATCGGTCGCTATCATGACAGGTACACAATCTGCTGTCATAATCGCTAAGGCAACATTAGGCAAACGCGTGATATGCGCATCAGCAGATATCGCTGCTGTGCCAATTTTATCGGTAACCTGATAAACGTCATTACCATGGATTTGATTAAGCCAATGAATGCTGTTTAATGTGGGATGATATTGTTGCAAGGATTGCAGTAAGTGCGCACGATTTTTATGCACCTGCATGCTATCATCCCCTACATGCAAGCCTAGATTAAATTGACCATATATAGCATTCAAACTAGACTGCCCCACTGCATCATTGTTTGACTTGGTTGGCATAGACTCACAGCCAGATAGGGTTTGAACCACGGTTACCCCTTGGCTAGGTGCGTGCGTCAGTTCAATCCAGTGTGAGTGCTTATCTGTCATTATTGGGCTCTTAGGTATTGGGGACTTAGGTATTAGGCTATAAGTTGGCTTGTGAATGATTTGTCGATTAAAACGCATCGCCCGGCACATACACCTCACCCACCATTAGACGGCGCGCTGAACGGCTCATAGACACTTTTTTGGCTTGCCATTTGCCATCCACTTGCGAGGACTCACCCCCGACCAGTAGCGTGCCTGATGGGTGACCAAAGCGTACTTCAGACAACGCTTTGCCACCGGCCGCTTGGTTGACTAGCGTACCTTTAATGGTCGCTGCGGTGCCAATCGCAACCGAGGCTGTACCCATCATGGCATGGTGCAGTTGACCCATGCTCATCGCGCGTGCAAGCAAATCAATATCGCCTGCCTTGACTGCTTTGCCACTAGAGGCGGTATAATCAGCGGGTGGCGCAACCCAAGCAATTTTTGGGGTATGCTGACGGGTTTGAGCTTCTGTTAACGCTGCAATTAGTCCCATTTTAACTGCGCCATGGGCACGGATTTTTTCAAGCTTCGCCAAAATTTCTTGGTTACTGTTGATGTCTTTTTGCAGCTCAGCGCCCGTAAAACCTAAGTCTTTGGCATTTAAAAAAATCGTTGGGATACCTGCATTGATCATCGTGACGTCAAATTCACCGATTTCAGGTACATCCAGTTTGTCAATCAAGTTGCCCGTCGGGAACATATCGCCATCGCTATCCACAGGGTCGATAAATTCAATTTTGACTTCGGCTGCTGGGAAAGTCACACCATCTAGCTCAAAATCGCCCGTTTCTTGCACCTGACCATCAGTCATGGGTACATGCGCGATGATGGTTTTGCTAATATTCTGCTGCCAAATTCGGACTTCACAAATGCCATTTTGGGGCACTTTACTGGCATCCACCAACCCATTGGCAATCGCAAATGAACCGACCGCAGCGGTTAAGTTTCCACAGTTACCTGACCAATCAATCATCGCTTTGTCAATGGCGACCTGACCGAATAAATAATTCACATCATGATTGGCAACGTCTGTTTTTGACAAAATTACCACTTTGGAGGTTGATGATGAGCCATTTCCCAAACCGTCAATTTGCTTACCATACGGATCTGGACTACCCACCACCCGCAGTAAAAAACTATCTCGGGCTTGCCCTGGGGTTTGGCAGCGTTCAGGTAAGTCATCAAGCTTGAAAAAAGTACCTTTTGACGTACCACCGCGCATATAGGTAGCTTTAACAGCGATTTGTGGGGCAAAATGGGCCATGTTCATATCCTTATGGTGGCAGGCAGAGAATTGACGCATCAATTTGTTTTATGTTTAGTCACATTACTACATCAAAACATGCTAAAACAAATTGATGACTGGGTGATATACGTTAAACACATCATCTAACAGTGGTTTACGTTAGTATTGCTCGTTTTTTTCTTCAATGGTTAATTTGACATTGGTGTCGGTTGGGACTTTTTCATGCGATACTGACTTGGTCGATTTGTCTGTACTTGTGCTAGCCGCTGACTTAGTAGCGGTTGATTTGGTATCAGCATTTGCGGTGGTTGACTCAGATTTTTTATCCGATATTTTATCTGCGCTATCTGATGCTGTGTTTTTCTTGTCTGATGTGGTGGTCACGTCAGTCTTGGTTTTTTCGCTGTCGTTTTTTTCACTGTCTGTTTTTGGTTCTTCTGTGGTTTGTTTCTTGACAGGTTTGGTCGTTGAATTTTGGCTGTTGTTGGCAGCGACACTGGGTTTGCTAGTCACTGTTGGTACAACGGGTATGGCGCCTGCCGAAGAACCGGCTAAGGGCGTATTAGATGGCTGGGTCAGCGTTTGCGCTAATGCCGAATTTGCCATAATCTCACCGACTAGCCCAATCACATCGTCGCCTGTGGTGCTATTGACTTGGTAATTGGCGCCACTGGCTGATAGACCAAACCCAACATTGTTTGCCACTAAAGTGCTATTTTGCAGTTGATAACCACGCGACGTGATTTGCTCGGCGGCGACTGGCATTTTTAGACGGGTATAAATTTTATCGGCGTTATCGAGCTGCGCTTGGGGCATATTAAACGACACCGTCGCTTGGCATTTACCATTGCTACCATTCACGCTTTCTAGATTGATTGCTACTTGCGACAAGCCATTTTGCAAGATAGACATATCAACAATCGTACCTGCTTGCTGCTGAATGATGTCAGACTGCTTTTTGGCTTGCTGGTCGATGCGATTGACAAGATAACTGTGAATGGCACTGGTTGCCTTCTCATTGTTACAGGCAATATCAGACGTTTCAATTGTCTTTTGCTCACTGCTTGCAGCACTGCCAGTTTGCTCGTCTTTTTGCTCATTGCGACTACATCCCACGACGGTTAAGGCAAAACACGCCAATAATAACGGCGTACGCATTTTTTTTGACAACGTATTTTGTGGGAAAATCATAGACATAAGGCACCTTCACGCAGAATTTATTACCATGCCATTATAAAGCAAAGTTTTGCAAATTGGGTAGTTGTTCACTATTATTTATAATAAAATTTAGTTGTAATAATTTTTAGTAGTCATAAAATTTTATTGTCTATTGCGAGCCATGGTATGCGCCATCCAAATCAAACCTATTATTTACTCGGTCATCGTGCGGCTCGGGCTGAACGGCTAGAAAACTGTCAAGACGGATTTGTCTACGTGCAGCAATTACAAAAACATGGTAAGCAGCTTGATGGGGTGGAATTTGATGTCCAAATGACCGCCGATGGCAAATTTGTGGTGGTCCATGATGAAACCTTAAATCGGCTTGCAAGACAACAATCGTGGATTGCTGATAAAACATGGGCTGAATTAGACGCCATTGTGCAATCGGACTATGGGCGGTTTTCCCAACGTTTTGAACTAGGGTTTTTAAAACATCACGTATTGTTGCTAGACGATTTACCACCCTATCTGCAACACTTTTGCCATATTGAACTGGAAATCAAAACCCATGCCAAAACCCAGCCAGCCTTGTTGGTTAAAAATCTGCTTAGGCTATTATCACAAGAAATATGGCAAGCTTTACCCATCACTTTGACCAGTTTTGATACCGATATTTTGTACCAAATTCAAAACCAACAGCAATCACTATCACTTAAGCTTCATACAGGCTTATTGCTGGAGCCCAAAACCACGATGGCAAGCCAAATTGCTTTTTTACCGACGCCTGATGCAGCGGGTAAAAATTTAATATTACAAACCTTTAATCGCGCTTGTGCCTTAGGCTGTAGCCAAGTGGGCATTTATTATCCGCTTATCACCCCGACCCTGTTGGAAATTGCCAAAATTTATGGCTTAACAGTCAGCGCTTGGACGGTAAATGAGGTTGAGGTGGCGAAACGCTTGATTGAGATGGGCGTCGATTGTGTGATTACAGATTATCCTACCCAATTTTTAACCCAATTATATGAGTTTAACGTTTAAATTGACCCACTAAATTGACCAATAGGGAGATAACCATGAAACTTGCAGAAGCTTTGTTACGGCGTGCCGATATGCAAAAAAAGCTCGCCAGCTTGAAATCGCGCATTGCTGAAAACGTCAAAGTCCAAGACGGCGATACCCCAAGTGAAAACCCGAATGAACTGTTGCTGCAAGCCAATCAAATCATGAGCGAGCTGTATGCGTTAATCGACCATATTCATCGCACCAATGCCATCGCTGTCATGCCCGATGGTGCAACCATGCTCAGCACTTTAGTCAAGCGTGATGAACTTGCCGAACGCCATCGCCTGCTGCAAACCGCGATTGATAATGCTAAGACGGAAGGCGATCGTTATAGCTACCGAGAAATCAAATGGCAAAAAGTCATTGAACCGGTCAGACTGCAAAAACAAGCAGATGACATAGCGGTGAAACTTAGAAACTTAAATATCCAATTGCAAGCCGCTAATTGGCAGATTGATTTAGTATAAGCTAGTTTGAAAAAAGTCTACAATTTGCTATGATGGATTTGAACATACAGGGCGACTATCAGACCTTGTTTGGCGCGCTGTCCACCGAGAGGTTGAAAACAAATCGGGCACAGCTTGCAGGTCTGCGAGCAAGACCATCCTTTTACTCGTCATGCTCAGCACACCTTACTGGTTAAACTCGCTCACAAGGCGACTTTAGACCTGCACTCATTACTACCGGATATTGACTGTATGTTCACCTTTTTTGTCTAAAATCCTTTGTTTGATGGGGGCAAAACTTTTACGGTGCATGGGCAAAATACCGTAATGCTCTATCGCTTGGATATGGGCGGCGGTGGGATAGCCTTTGTGCTGCTCAATGCCATAATCAGGATATAACTTTGACAACGCCACCATATCTCGGTCACGCGTCACTTTGGCAATCACGCTGGCGCCACTGATACACGCATGTTTGCCGTCCCCTTTTACAATCGCTTGCTCATGGGTAATTTGCTGATAATTGGGCAAGTCAAACAACACGGGCAGTTTATTGCCATCCACCATGACGCTAAAGGTTGCCGTTGGGTATTGCGCTAACATTTGCGCCATCACGCCTGCTACCGCTTGTTTCATCCCTAGTAATGTCGCTTGTAAGATGTTGAGCTGGTCTATTAAGCTGGCAGAAATTTTGACAACCTGATGCGCGCTTGCCGTTTGTTCAATCAAGGAAAATAACGCTTCTCGTTTTTTCTCTGACAGTTTTTTGGAGTCAGTTAGCGCGCTTAGCGGATGATTGTGGCTAATACTCACACTATCAGCGGTGGGTAAATCAGTGCTTAGACTATCTTCTTTGATAGATAAAATTGCTTTATCGAAGATGAGCGCACAAACCACCACATCGCCCAATAACGGCCCTCGCCCGACCTCATCCACGCCAATAATAAAATGCTTTGTCATTTAATTTAGATCCCAAAATTTGTTACAATGGCTGCTATACGGCTATTTTACATTTTTAAGGAAACAATATGAATATTTTAGTAATTGGCACAGGTGGACGTGAGCACGCATTGGCATGGCAATGCGCCAAAGATAGCAAAGTGAGCACAGTTTTTGTTGCCAACGGCAACGCGGGCACAGCGCTTGAACACAAACTACAAAATGTCGATTTAAACGTCAAAGACCATGCGGCGGTGATTCAATTTTGCCAAGACAATGACATTGCCTTTGTGCTGGTTGGTCCTGAAGCACCACTTGTGGCAGGTATAGTCGATGACTTAACAAAAGCAGGTATCAAAGCTTGGGGACCCACGGCGTATTGCGCACAGCTTGAAGGGTCAAAGGCCTTTGCCAAAGATTTTATGATAAAATACCATATCCCTACCGCCAAATATCAAACTTTTAGCGATGCCGAGCAAGCGATTGCGTATGTGAAAGCCGAAGGCGCGCCGATTGTCATCAAAGCCGATGGTTTAGCCGCAGGTAAAGGCGTGATTGTGGCGATGAGCGAACAAGAAGCCATTGACGCTATCAATGATATGTTATCGGGCAACAAATTTGGTGATGCGGGCAGCCGTGTGGTGATTGAGCAGTTCTTGCAAGGCGAAGAAGCCAGCTTCATCTGTATGATAGATGGCAACAATATTTTACCGATGGCAACCAGCCAAGATCACAAACGTATTGGCGAAGGTGATACCGGTCTTAATACAGGCGGTATGGGTGCTTACTCACCTGCCCCCGTGGTGACACAGCAAGTACATGACAAGGTGATTGACCGTGTGATTCAGCCAGTGGTCGATGCCATGAACGCCAATGGCACGCCTTATACAGGATTTTTGTACGCAGGCTTGATGATTGATGACCACAATGACCCCTATGTGATTGAATTTAACTGCCGTTTTGGTGACCCAGAAACACAGCCCATTATGATGCGCCTAAAAGGCTCAATGGTTGACTTGATAACATCAGGGTTGGATGGCAATCTTCCCAAACAAACCGAGTGGGATGAGCGTCCTGCCTTGGGTGTGGTACTGGCTAGCAAAGGCTATCCAGAAAGCACGAGCAACGGCGATGTCATCCATGGGTTACCAACGCTTGAGTCTCAGTATGGGCAAACGGATATGGATGTCAAAGTTTTCCACGCAGGTACCAAAGCCTTTGACAATGGTGAAATTATCACCAATGGCGGTCGTGTGGTTTGCGTGACGGCGCTCGGTGACGATATTTTGGATGCCCAAACCAAAGCCTTAGCAGTTTGTGGCGCTATTAGCTTCGATGGTATGCAATATCGCCGTGATATCGGTTGGCGCGCTATTCAATCTAGCGCCGAATAACCAGTAACCAATGATATGGCATTTAGACATCTAGCCACTGTCCTTACGCCAAGTGGTTACGCTAAGTGTTAATCGGCTTTATTAAAAATCGGTAACAACAATCAAAGCAAATCATGTGTTAAAATGATTTGCTTTTTATTTGGCTTTTTCTTTCAAAAACATTAGGCACCCTGTATGGCAAATCCGCAAAATTACGATAACCAACCGCTTGAACAGCTCAAAACCTCGGCGCTTGACCGACGGTTATCGATTGCCAAAGCATCGCTCAATATCGGCAGACGATGGGCGACCAATAGTGCCTTTGGATTATTTAAGTCAAAAGAAGAAAAAGCGGTACAAAAACAAGCTTTTATGCGCGAGCAAGCCCAGTATTTGGTGGATGAGCTGGGTAAACTCAAAGGCTCGGTGGTCAAAATTGGTCAAATGTTAGCCCTGTACGGGGAGCATTTTTTGCCCCCCGAAATCACAGAAGCTTTACAAACCTTGAACAGCCAGACGACTGCTTTTTCATGGTCAATTATCGAATCAGCGCTACGAACGGAATTGGGCGATAAAATCCATGAATTTGATATCGACCATACCCCCATTGGCACCGCCTCACTTTCGCAAGTACATAGAGCAGTTCATAAAGCCACGGGCGAACAAGTGGTGTTTAAGGTGCAATATCCCAATATCGCTGATGCCGTAGACAGTGACTTGGATTTGTTTCGCCAACTGCTTAGAGTCACCAATGTTGTCCCACAAACCCGTCAACTCGATGATTGGTTTGAAGAAATCCGTGACCTGCTGCATCATGAAGTCAACTACCTCCTCGAAGCAGATACCACTGAGCTATTTTTTCAGCGTTTTGTTGGGGATCGTCGCTATGTGGTGCCGCGCATCCTCAAAGCTTATAGCACCGATCGGCTGCTATGTATGACCTATGAAGATGGCGTGTCGATTTTGGATGAGCAAGTATTTGCGCTGCCACAAGAAAGACGTAATGCGATTGGGCAGGCGTCGATTGAAATTATGCTGCGTGAGATTTTTGAATGGGGGGATATGCAGACCGACCCCAATTTTGGCAACTATCTGATTCGCCTTGCACAAAAGCCTGATACACAGCTTGACCAATTGGTGTTATTGGATTTTGGCGCGATTCGTCAGTTTGATGACAATCTGCTACTCATCGCCCGTAATTTGCTGTTGGCAGGGGTTTTTCACGACCGTAGCAAAATGCGCCAAGCGATTGATCAAGCAGGCAAGCATTTTGAATTCTTTGCTAATCTTAGCGATTCGGTAAAAAATGATATGGTAGAGCTATGTTTGCTTGCCAGTGAACCCTTTAGTTTGCCAAGTCGTAATCCGACGATTCCACCGAATGTACTGGATGTACATGGCAATTATATTTGGGCACAAAGTGATTTACATAACCGCGTCATTAAGCTTGCCAGTAAATCAGCGACCTCAAAATCCTTTAGCGTGCCGCCTAAAGAGCTGATGTTTATTAGCCGTAAATTCATTGGCGCTTATACCTTTATGACGGTGCTTGATGCCAGAACCAAAGCCCATGATTTGATTGCAAAATTCACCTCAGAAGATTGGACGTAAATTTGCCGTCAATATCACCACGCCCAACTTGATAAAGCGTCAAATTTCGTATGGGATTTTTACTGTTTTTTCCACGTCAGCCAATTATCAATCACCGCATTGGCGGGATTGATGTTGCTTTGCTCACGCAGCCATTCTGACGTTTGCCGCAAATCTCGCAGCTGTTCGTTATAATTTTTAACTTTTAATGATTGCTGTACCACACGGCAAATATTGTCTGGGTTGGCGTCTTCTTGTAGCAATTCTGGTACGATTTCTCGACCTGCCAAAATATTAGGCAGTGCCACATACGGCACTTTGACCAGCCGTTTTGCCAGCCAAAAGGTCATTTTATTGAGTGAATATACCACTACCATCGGTTTACCCAGTAGCATGGCTTCAAGCGTGGCGGTACCCGATGCGAGCAGCACTAAGTCTGACGCCGCCATCACCCGTTGGCTAAAATCCGCTTGTGTTTCATCACAGCTCACTGTGACATGATGGCGCACCTGCGCTGATTGGGCTTCTAGATATTGCTCTACGATAGTCAGTAGATGCTCGTTGACCGTTGGTACGATAAAGCATAGCTTATCATCCATAATCAACAGTTGATGAATCGCTTTAAGCATTTTTGGAAAAATCGCATCGATTTCACTGCGTCTTGAGCCTGGCATCACTGCAATGAGATGGCTCATTTCCATCTCGCCCATTTTAACAAAAAACTGATGATAGGTGGGATTATCCCAAATCAACTCACGGCGCAGCTTGTCCATGGGCGTTGTAAGTAAATTGTCATCAATGGTCTTGAGGAGTGAATGCCCGACACACACGGCGGGATGATTATGTTTTTGGTACACAGACAACTCAAACGGAAACAAACACAGCACCAAATTGGTGGCTCGTTTGATTTTCTCAATTCGCCCTTCCCGCCATGCCCATATCGATGGGCTGACATATTGCACACAATAAATACCGGCTGATTTTAACCGCTCCCCCAATCGTAAATTAAAATCAGGCGCATCAATGCCGACAAAAATATCGATGGCGTTTTGTTTAAACGCCGCCAAAATCTCATCGCGTGCTTTAAATAAATCTGGCAAATGCTTAACCACTTCCACCAAGCCCATCACCGACAAACGAGACATCTCAATCACTGAGTTAAGCCCCTGCGCTTGCATCTGTGCACCACCCACGCCCACCCACACAATGTCATCACGCAAATTATTCATCTGGCGCATGAAGTCTGCACCCAGCGCATCGCCTGAGACCTCGCCTGCTACGATACCAATGACAATCGGCTGAAATTTATTTTTAGCAACGTTTTGCGGCAAGTTCTCTCCACTTAGGTTAGAAAAGCTCGCTTCACTGACGTTAGAAAAGCTGGCTGCGCTTGGGTTAGCAATATCGGTTGAGAGTGTGGCATTTGCAGCAAGGTCTGAAGTGGTTTGTGCAGGGGCGTTAGCGTACATGAGAATAAACAGCCTTGTTTGGTTATCATTTTGAAAAAATATTTTAGGGGTAAACAGATGAAAAGTAAAACCATCAAAAAATTTAAATGACAGTTATTTGTTATTTTGTACTAGTATGCTGATACAATAATTGTTATACTGTTGTGGTAGGATATGCAGCTTACCCAAGCATCCAAAAAAACTTTGACCAAACAGTCTTTAAACATTGACAAAATATTTTATCAACTGCCAAACTAAAAGTAGGCTTTCCTACTCACGGAAGTAATGACATTATAAATTTTTTGGTTTATAGTGATTTTTTAAATTTTTTCCAACAGCCTGTGAGAATTATGACAACTTTTGCCAAAACTGATATCGCTGATGTAGATAATGTGAATATTGAAGCAATTTTACCGCTAGTGACGCCTGCGGAATTAAAAAACGCACTACCATTGAGCCCCAAAGCTATCGAGACTGTGACCAAAGGTCGCGAAACCGTGCGTAATATTTTAGACGGTAAAGACAAACGTTTATTGATGGTGATTGGCCCCTGCTCGATTCATGACGTCAACGCTGCGCATGAATACGCCGATAAACTGTTGGCTTTATCCAAAGAAATTGAAGACAGTATTTATGTGGTGATGCGTGTGTATTTTGAAAAACCCCGTACCACAGTGGGCTGGAAAGGCTTAATCAATGACCCAGACATGAATGATAGCTTTGATATTAATAAGGGCTTGCGTGTTGCGCGCAAACTGCTGCTTGATTTGAATGAAAAAGGCTTACCTTGTGCAACCGAAGCGCTTGATCCCAATACACCGCAGTATATCCAAGATTTAATTAGTTGGTCAGCGATTGGCGCACGTACCACTGAGAGTCAGACTCACCGCGAGATGTCTTCAGGTCTGTCTTGTCCAGTCGGCTTTAAGAACGGTACAGATGGCGGTATGACAGTGGCTGTCAATGCCATGCAAGCGGTGAAATCTGGTCATAGCTTTTTAGGTTTATCTGCCGATGGTCTGGTGTCTATCATTCAATCAAAAGGTAATCCATACGGTCATGTGGTGCTTCGTGGCGGTAATGGCAAACCCAATTATGATGCCACTGCCGTTGCCCAAGCAGAAAATGAACTTGCTAAAGGTAAAGTCTCAGGCAAAATCATGATTGACTCAAGCCATGCCAATTCAAATAAAGACCCTTACCTACAACCGATGGTCATTCAAAATATCGCTGAGCAAATCAAACACGGTAATCGCTCGATTATTGGGATGATGGTTGAAAGTCATCTCAAAGGCGGTCGTCAAGACTTGACTGCGGATTTGAGCCAACTTGAATATGGCAAGTCTATTACCGATGGCTGCATCGATTGGGATACCACGGTCAAAGCGATGCATGATTTACGTGACACCATTAAAGATGTATTACCCACTCGCCAGTTGAATGATTAAGCCTTTAGCATTTGAATAAATTTAATTAACCGCTATAATGAATTTGTAGCGGTTTTTTTGTTGATGAAATTAGGGTCTAAACATGAGCGAAAAATTGGAAAAATATGGCGTCAAAATCGTAGAACGTCCGGCCATTAAGCCCACTAAAAAACTTGATTTGTCAGGTATTTATGGTATGCAAATTATCAAATCGGAAACCAAACTAGTTCTACGCACTCATAACAAAACCTTTAAACGCCTAGCAGATATGTAATGGAGTTAATATTTTTCCCATTTGAGCGGGTTATTGAAATAAATGCCTATATCCTTTCAACAGAAAAAGGTATGAAGGGGCAAGCAGACATTGGCAAATTACAAGGTGCTTTAGCGAGAATTGATAATGCCATTGTATATGGTGAACTTAATGATATTTTTGAGATTGCAGCGAAGTATGCAACAAGTATCGCTGTAGCTCATGCATTATCTGACGCCAATAAACGAACAGGTCTTGCGGTTGCTTTAGAATATTTGTCATTAAATGATTTTGAAATCACGATTGACCACATTTTGTTAGCCGATGCGATGCGAGATTTAGTTATCGGGGAAGTGACTGAATCCGAGTTCGCCGATATCCTTTATTCTCAATATGCATTGACCACTAGACTAGGTTAATAATGCGGCGGTTTATCGCTCAACAAATCAAACGGCTGAATTTGTGAGCCTTGCGTTTGAGTTTCCAATTTTTGATAAAGTAGCTGTAATTGCCGTTGTTGGTCAGCAATTAGCTGGCTTTGCTCGGTGACGATATTATCAAGTTTATCCACTGTATCTTCCATAAACAGCACTTGCGTTTGTAAATCAATCAACTCTTGGGTTAATTTTTCTACCATGGTAACCAACCCGTTTTCATCGCTTGCCTGTTTTTGGTGATCTTTTTCGCTCATTTAGAATGCCTCATAACTTTCCCCACAATTTTTTGCCATAAAGTCTGCTACAATAGCCGCATTTTCCTATTATACAAACATTTTTACTAAACTTTGAGAAAGTTATGGCACTGATTCATTTACGAGATATTCATTTGGCATTTGGTATTGCACCGATTTTGGACGGTATTGATTTTAATATCGAACAAGGCGAACGCGTGTGTTTGATTGGGCGCAATGGTGAAGGTAAATCAACTTTGTTTAAGGTCATTAGCGGTCAAGTCAAGGCTGACAGTGGCGAATTCCAAATCAGTGGCAATTTAAAAATTGCCATGCTCGAGCAAGACATTCCAGAAACGTCGGGCAAAGTCAGCGACATCGTTATGGCTGGTGCAGGCGATGTGGCAACATGGCTGACAGCCTACGAGCAAGCCAGTGATAAATGCGCTAGTGGTGACATGAAAGCCTGTGAATTGATGTCAGATTTGCAGCATAAAATTGATGATGCCCATGGTTGGGACTTGACCCGCGAAGTACAGACCATGCTGTCCATGATGAACTTGGACGGCGATGCCGATATTAGTGAATTATCGGGCGGTCGCAAACGCCGTGTGCTGCTTGCCCGTGCGCTGATTACCAAACCTGATGTGCTACTACTTGACGAGCCGACCAACCATTTGGATGTCGAAAGTATCGAATGGCTTGAGCAATTTTTGCTAAACGCGCAAGGATTAACCCTGCTGTTTATCTCGCATGACCGCTCGTTTATTGACAAAATCGCCACCCGCATTGTCGAGCTTGACCGCGGTATATTGCGCAGTTATGACGTCACTAAGCAAGCAGGCAATGTCAATAAAGGCTATGCCCGATACCAAGAACTTAAAGAACAACAACTCAGCGCCGAAGAAAAAGCCAATGCCAATTTTGATAAAAAACTGGCTGAAGAGGAAGTGTGGATTCGTCAAGGTATCAAAGCACGCCGCACCCGCAATGAAGGTCGCGTGCGCGCGTTAAAGGCGCTACGTGAAGAACGTAAAGCGCGCCGCGAGCAAGTCGGACAAGTTAACATCAGCATGAACGATGGCGAAAACAGCGGCAAATTGGTTGCCAATGTCAAACATCTCAATCTAGGTTATGGCGATAAAACCTTGGTAAAAGATTTTAACACCAGCATCATGCGTGGTGACCGTATTGGTATTATCGGTAAAAACGGTGTCGGCAAGTCCACGCTCATTCATGCGATTTTGGATATTCCACAGCCTGATATCACCAAATCTGGCTCAGTCAAATTAGGCACCAATCTACAAATCGCCTTTCTTGACCAATTACGTGACCAACTTGATCTAGAAGCGACCGTGGTACAAAACGTCGCAGAAGGTTCTGATTTTGTAGAAGTGGCGGGTAAAAAGAAACATATCATCGGCTATTTGCAAGATTTCTTATTTGCCCCAGAACGCGCCAGAACACCGGTCAAAGCCTTGTCAGGCGGCGAGCGCAACCGCGTTTTGCTAGCCAAACAACTACTAAAACCTGCAAATATCTTGGTACTTGATGAGCCGACCAACGACTTAGATATGGCAACCCTAGAGCTGTTAGAAGAAGCCGTCGATAGCTTTAATGGCACCATCTTACTGATTAGCCATGACCGTACCTTTATGGACAATGTCGTAACATCAACTTGGGTTTTTGATGAAGATAGCGATGGCAATGGCATTGTCAAAGAATATGTGGGCGGCTATCAAGACTATTTGACGCAAAAATCCCGTGAACAAGCGATTAAACCCAAAGCGGACAAATCAGAAAAGACAACAGTAAAGCCTAAAGAAGCCATTAACACTGATGCACCAAAAACTGATACCGTGAAGAAGAAACTGAGCTACAAAGAGCAGCGTGAATTGGATAGTCTCCCCGATGAAATCGCGGCACTCGAGCAAGAGCAAGCTGAAATTCAAGACAAATTAGCCGATGGCAGCTGGTTTGTGAGTGATATGGCAGCCGCTACCCAAGCCAGTGAACGTCTCAACGAGATTGATGATTTGTTACTTGAAAAAATGGCACGATGGTCAGAACTTGATGATTAAAATCATTAAATAATTTATGAAGGCAATGTTAGCAATTAACTTTGCCTTTTTTTATCTTTTATTTTAGTTAATATTTACAATCAACAATACTATGTAATTTATACTTGAAAATAGCCTTTTTGCTCCTATATTATAGCTATCAATAAGGAGAAAAATCATGGCCATGCAAAATAGCAAGCAAAATAGCAATAAAACTTACCGACAAGTCGACAAAATCCATGCAGCTCCACGCCCGCATTGGGTGGGTGATGGTTTTCATGTCAACCCGATGTTCAATCACATGGTGGGTGATAAACGCACCGATCCTTTTTTAATGCTCGACTATGCGGCAACACAGTATTTCGAACCCAATACTCAAGCCCCTCGCGGTGTCGGACAACATCCGCACAAAGGCTTTGAAACGGTAACTATCGCCTATGCAGGTGAAGTCTCCCACCGTGATTCTAGTGGCGGTGGCGGTACTATTAAGACAGGTGACGTGCAATGGATGACGGCGGGCAATGGCGTGATTCATGAGGAATTTCACTCCCCTGAATTTAGCCAAGCAGGCGGTGATTTTAGCATGGTACAGCTTTGGGTCAATCTACCTGCCAAAGATAAAACCACGCCTGCCAAATACCAACATCTTGGCAATGATGATATGCCTGTGGTCAGTCTACATGATGATGAAGGACTACATGCAGGACAAGTTAAGGTAATTGCTGGGGAGTTTACCCCTGCTATCAATGCCAAAGCTCCTCAGCAGGGTGACAATAAGGCACGCGGCATTGGCACGACTTTTACCCCCATTAACTTGTGGGATATCAGTATTGAACCCAATCGCTCAATAGAAGTCGCGATTTCTCGCACTCACAATTTGTTGTTATTGTCGATGCAAGGCGATGTTATCATCAACGGCGATCACGACCAGCAAGCACACGCCAATCAATTAATCACTTTTGAAATTGAAAGTGGCGATAAGGGCGAGGATTTTGTACGCTTAACGGCAGGCAAAGCGGGAGCGAAAATCTTGCTGATGAGTGGTGAGCCGATTAATGAGCCGGTGGTGGGTTACGGACCTTTTGTGATGAATAGCCAAGCTGAAATCCGTCAAGCCATCTTAGATTTTAATGCAGGAAAATTTGGCGGTATTCAATAAATTTTTCGGCTAAAAAAAAGCGATATCATGGATTTGATATCGCTTTTTTATTACTGATTTATCTTGATTATTTATCTTGGTAAGTGCAAAGATAAGCCGTTTCTTCGTCAATTTTTACCTTGAATTTTTGGTTGGCATCGACGGTAAAGGTTTCATGGGCTTTAAAAGTTTGCCATTCAGTTTGGTTTGGCAACAATGCCGAGATAGCCCCGCTAATGACGGTCATGGTTTCAAATTGACTTGTGCCAAATTCGTATTCCCCTACTTTCATCACGCCCACGGTCGCAGGTAGGGTGGCTGTTTGAAAACCGATTGATGCCACATTCCCATCAAAATATTGATTGACTTTTAGCATAGTTATTCCTCAAAATTATAGTATAAACCGATTATCATAAACTTTTTTGACCAATTATCAATCCTATTTTGCAAAAAACGCTGGCAAAACTGCCAAAATCTAGCAAATACTTTTACCGCAATTTTTGTAGTATTTTTATATCAATTATTCCTTAACAATTAAAATTTCCTATTTTTGTGCTATATTCAATTTTTTTACCACAGTTGTTATGTTTGTACGCATTTGGCTTGTATTAATTGAGGTTATTGCTTTATGTATGTTAAATATTCGTCGTCTATCGTCGCTTTATCGCTCTGCTTGTCGCATCGTTTTGCTGGTCAAAAACTGGCATTGCCTGTCAGCTTAGCGGCATTGTTGGCAGCTTGTTCATCAGCCCCTGTTCAGACCCAACCCCAAAAATTACCAGGTACGTTGCCGACTGCCCCTGTGGTCATTACAGTACCCCCTAAAGTCACGCCCGTGCCACCTGTGACTGTTCCAACCAATCAATACAGCAGCTTTTATCAGTGGAAATCGGATTTTATTGAACGGGCTGTGCAAAAAGGTTACCCCCGTGCTGATGTTGAACGCTTGCTGTCAAGCGCCAACTACAGTGAGCAAGTGGTGTCACTGGATAAAGGACAGCCTGAATTTGCCAAAATGCCTTGGGAATATATCGATGGTGCCGCATCGAGTGGTCGTGTCAGTGGCGGTCAGCGCAATTTTGCCAGCCAAAGCGCGCTACTTGAGCGCATTGAAAATCAGTATGGTGTGCCGGCCTCTATTGTGACTGCCATTTGGGGCATGGAATCTTCTTACGGTCAAGGCACAGGCAACTCATCACTGGTCAATAGTTTGGCGACATTGGCATATGATGGTCGTCGCCGCAGTTTTGCAGAGGATCAGCTACTAGCGCTGTTGTCGCTGCTTGAGCGTGGTGATATTGATTGGTCGCAACTGCGCGGCTCTTGGGCAGGTGGGATGGGACATACCCAATTTATTCCCAAAACTTGGTTAGATGAAGCAGTAGATGGCAATGGTGATGGTCATCGTAACCCTTGGCATACCGCTGATGCGTTAGCTTCTACCGCAAGCTATCTTAAAAATGCCGGCTGGCAGCGTGGCATGGGCTCGTACTATGAAGTACGATTACCAAATGGTTTTGATTATCGCCAGGTTAGTACCAAAAAAACCATGGCAGACTGGCAAAATTTAGGTGTTCAATTTATTACCCCAAATGCGCCCATGGATGCGATGGCAGAATTGTGGCTCCCTGCGGGTAAAGAGGGTCCTGCGATTTTATTAACCAAAAATTTTGATGCGATTAAGGTATACAATAATTCCTCCAATTATGCTATGGGAGTGAGCTTACTTGCCAAAGCTATTATCGGGCAGCCAGGTTTACAGCAATCTTGGCCACGCTATGAGCAGCCACTTGCTACTTATGAAGTACGCCAACTGCAACAGCGTTTGACGGCAATGGGTTATGATACCAAAGGGTCAGATGGCGTCGTAGGCACCAATACCAAATTGGCATTTCAGCGCTGGCAAGCCGACCATAACCAAATCCCAGATGGATTCATCTCAAAACGCTCGGCAAGTGGGCTGATTAATTAAGGTATTTTGTCATAAAAAAGCCACCTGAATCATTCGGTGGCTTTTTTATTTAATTATCCATACTAAATTCTTCAGCGTAGCTATTCCAGCCGAGTTTGGTACGGCAAGCTTCAAAAAAATCCACCCCAGGTGGGTGTAATAACGTGAGTTTGTTCGGATGCTTGTGAATCACTAAACGCTGGTTTTGGTTGAGCGGCACCGACGGTTTGCCATCTGCACTCACCATCGGCTGGGTGCGGTTATCTTTATGGATGCGGATTTTTATTTCGCTATTGCCGCTGACCACAATCGGGCGGCTTGATAAGGTATGTGGATGCATGGGCACCAGACAAATGGCATCCATACTAGGATGAATAATCGGCCCGCCACCTGATAGTGCATAAGCGGTGGAACCCGTCGGTGTGGAGGCAATCAGACCATCACTGTGCTGACGATAGACATTAAGCCCATCAATTTTTAAATGAAAATCTAGCATATGCACTGATTTTCCTGCATGCAGCACAATGTCATTTAGCGCCATATCTTCATAAATCACATGTGCACCTTGACGGATTTCCATCTTTAACAAGAATCGATCTTCAAGCTGATAATGACCTTGTAAAATACTGGTCAATTTTACGTTTAAATCATCAGGATAAATGTCAGTTAAAAACCCTAGACGTCCGCGGTTTACCCCCACTACGGGCACTTTGTGTTTGACCAGTACTTGCGCCGCATGTAGCAGCGAACCATCACCACCGACCACAATGACCAAATCACAAGCACCGCCGAGCAAACTGCGCTCAATAGTAGCAATGTCACCCAGACGTGCAAAATCCAATGCCGGCAACCGTGCCGTCTGATGGTCAATTAATAAAGGCAACCCTTGCTCATGAAAAAAGTCACAAATTTGGTAGATACTTTGAATGACACTTGGCTTGTTGGCACGACCCATAATGCCGATACGCCCAAAGGCAGGATTGGGAATAAGTGTGGACGTCATAGCAGAAAATTAACTGATAAAGATTAAGCTATTTTATCACAGCTTACTGGCTCACGTTATGCCCAATCAGTATTTTATATTACAAAATTGCTAACCTTCGTTGTGCAGTTAATGTATACAAACTCATTGCTATTTGCTAATTTAAGGTGATTAACATCTAGTTAACTTTTGAAATTTTTTAACGCTTGGGAGCAAATTTTTATGGCAAATCCGATTATATCTCGTGCTGAACTTGCGGTTAGCACGACACCGATGACGGTCAAAGGGGTCATCCGAAAGACCTCTTTTCTGTTAGGTTTGACGACCTTATCAGGTGTTGGATTCTTTGGCTATTGCCTAACTAGTGGCGTCACTTCAGGTTTTGTTAGTGTAGCTGCTTTAGCCAGTATCTTGGTGGCTTTTGTATTGAGTATGGTAATTATCTCAAAACCCCACATAGCTAAAACATTGGCAATTCCTTATGCAATTTTAGAGGGCATCGTGATTGGCGCGATTTCCCTGTTTGCGAGTATTAAGTTTCCCACAGTAGCTCCGACGGCGTTGGTCGCAACTTTTGTAACCGCTGCCGTGATGCTGGCACTTTATCGCAGTGGCGTGATTAAAGTCACCCAAAAATTTCGTTCTGTGATGATGTCGGCTGTGATTGCTATCATGCTGGTGTATCTGGTACAAATCGGGTTTAGCCTATTTGGTAGCTCACTGCCATATTTGTTTAGCGGGGGCGTGGTGGGTATTGGTTTTAGCTTGCTGGTGATTGTGATTGCATCCCTGAGCTTGTTATTAGATTTTGATAGTGTTGAGCGAGCCTATGCCGCAGGGGTGGATGAAAGCTATGAGTGGGTACTAAGCGTTGGTATCTTATCAACACTGGTGTGGATGTATATTGAGTTTGTGCGTTTACTGCGTTCACTGCAAAACTAATTTTTATCAAATAAAAAAACACGGTTTAAAATACCGTGTTTTTTTATGGCTTGTAGTTTAAGGTAATAAGCGTTCCATCACCCATTGGTCGCCATCTAGCGAATAGACAATTCGGTCATGCATACGATTGGCTCTACCCTGCCAAAATTCGATTTTTTCTACGGTCAGCAGATAGCCTCCCCAAAATTCTGGTAAAGGAATTGGGTTGTCCCCGTACTGCACAGTTAATTGGGCAAATTTGTCTTCCATTACCTCGCGGCTAGCAACCACGCTGCTTTGTGGCTCGCTGACCCAAGCCGCTAATTGGCTGTCACGGGGGCGGCTATGAAAATACTGCGCGGATTGTTCACGGCTAACTTTTTGCACCGCGCCGGTAAGACGGATTTGTCTTTCTAGGCTCGGCCAAAAAAATAATGCTTCTGCATTGGGGTTAATCGCCAAATCACAGCCTTTGGCACTGTCGTAATTGGTATAAAACACGAGGCCAATGCCCGCGTTTTCCAATTGGATAATTTCACGCATCAGTAGGGTACGCACACTTGGCTGCTTATCACGTCCACAAGTCGCCAGTGAAAACGCATACGCTTCCCCTTGCTTGGCATCAATCGCTTGTTGCACCCAAGTTTGTAGTAAGCCAAACGGCTGCTCTGGCAAGTGTGATTCGATAAGCTCGCCTTGCTCATACGATAATCGTTGACTGGTAAAATCAATACTCATTTTTTATCCTTAGCAAATGTCAACTTTACGCCATCACTTGGCGTACTTTTTCAGCAAGTTCATTGGCTAGCATATCACACTCAATCTCATCATCGCTTTCGACCATTACCCGAATCAATGGCTCTGTACCTGATTGACGAATTAGTAAACGACCGCGTCCTGTCAATTTTTCTTCGGCAGCTTTAAACGCATTTGCCAATTCTGGGAAGGTATAGGGATCTTGTTTTTGCGCCAATCTGACATTGACCAATTTTTGTGGTAGCTGCGTATAACCCTTCATCAGCTCTGATAATGATTGTTTGCTCTGCGCCATCACCGCAAGCACTTGCAAACCTGCCACAATCGCATCGCCCGTACTGGCTTTATCTAGCGTTAAAATATGACCCGATGACTCACCGCCCAGTACCCAGCCATTTTTTTCAAGTCCTTGCATGACATAGCGGTCGCCGACTTTGGCGCGCTCAAAGGCAATACCGGCTTTGTCAAACGCCAATTGCAGACCCATGTTGGTCATCAAGGTACCTACCACGCCATCGACTTGTTGCGCTGCTTGGGTGGCTAAAATATATAAAATGCCATCACCATCAACCAACTCGCCTTTTTCATTGACCATGATGATACGGTCGCCATCGCCATCTAAAGCAATACCCACTTGGGCATCATGGTCAAGCACCGCTTGTTGCAAGTTTGCCGGATGCGTAGAGCCGACATTGTCGTTGATATTAATGCCATCGGGTTTATCGCCAATGGCAATGACGGTTGCACCTAACTCACGTAATACACGGGGTGCGACACTGTATCCTGCGCCATTGGCACAGTCAACGACGATTTTTAGGGCATTTAAATTTAGATTATAGGGGAAAGTGCCCTTACAAAACTCGATATAGCGACCTTTGGCATCTTCCACACGATAACTTTTGCCTAGCGCTTCTGGGGTATCAATAACAACATTAATATCTTTGATTTCATCAATTTTTTCATTGATGGCTTGTTGAATTTCATCTGACAGCTTTTTGCCTTCATTGGAGAAAAATTTGATACCGTTGTCATAAAACGGATTGTGGGATGCGGATATCACCACGCCCGCATCAGCGTGAAAACTTCGGGTCAAATGCGCGATGGCAGGGGTTGGAATAGTGCCTAGCATATGCACATCTACTCCTGCAGCGTTAAATCCTGCTTGCAGACAGGCTTCAATAACATAGCCAGAGAGCCGCGTATCTTTACCAATGACGACATTGGGACGATGATTTTCGTTTGGGGTCGCTTGGTTAGCTAGCAGCACTTTACCCGTGGCATAGCCTAGTTTGATTAAAAACTGCGGATGTATCGGAAATTCCCCAAACTTACCACGAATACCATCAGTACCAAAATAACTCATTTAATTCTCCTTTGTCGCCCGTTGTTGTTATCAAAATATAAAATTTTAGCATAGCAAAATTTCACGCATGTTGCGACATCTGTTTGTTTTTATGGGTGATGGCACAGCCTGTTACTTTAGGCTGTAAAAACTTTAGGCGATAAATTGGGCGATAAAAAAACTGGGTAGTTAACCCAGTTTTAGCGCAATCAACCTATTACTTAGTTTACACGGTAATTGGGGGCTTCTTTGGTGATTTGTACGTCATGTACGTGAGATTCTTTCATACCGGCCGAAGTCACACGTACAAACTGTGGTTTGCTACGCATTTCTTCAATATTGGCACAGCCTGTATAGCCCATTGACGAACGTAAGCCACCGGCTAATTGGTTGATGATACCGTTCATTGGACCTTTGTAAGGGACGCGACCTTCGATACCTTCGGGTACCAATTTTTCTACCCCTTCTTTGGCGTCTTGGAAATAACGATCGGATGAACCGTTTTGTCCTGACATCGCACCTAGCGAACCCATACCGCGGTAGGCTTTGTAGTAGCGACCTTGGAATAGCTCCACTTCCCCTGGCGCTTCTTCAGTACCTGCAAGTAGAGAACCCACCATGATAGAAGAGGCACCCGCTGCTAACGCTTTCGCCATATCGCCTGAAAAACGGATACCACCATCAGCTATCAGTGGAATGTCATTTTTTAGCGCATCAGCCACGTTGCTAATCGCTGAAATTTGCGGCACCCCAATCCCTGCGATAATACGCGTGGTACAAATAGAGCCCGGACCGATACCCACTTTGACCGCATCGGCACCCGCATCACGCAACGCGAGTGCCGCATCAGCAGTGGCGATATTACCGCCAATCACTTGGATGTTTGGATAGTTCTTTTTCACCCAAGCCACGCGATCGATGACGCCTTTTGAATGACCATGTGCGGTATCTACAACAATCACGTCCACATCAGCAGCGATGAGCGCTTCAACGCGAGCTTCGGTATCTGCCCCCGTACCCACTGCAGCGCCAACACGTAGGCGACCTTTACCATCGCGGCAAGCATTTGGGTTGTTTTCAGCTTTGGTGAAATCATTGACAGTAATCAAGCCTTTTAATTGAAAATTGTCATCCACAACAATCACTTTTTCGATGCGGTGTTCGTGTAGCAAACGTTTAATATTCTCTGTCGGCTCGCCTTCTTTGACTGTCACCAATTTTTCTTTTGGGGTCATGATATTGCGAACAGGCTGGCTTAGATTATTTTCAAAACGGATATCACGGTGGGTGACGATACCGACCACTTGGTTACCTTCTACCACAGGCACACCGCTAATTTTGTTTTCTTTGGTGATGCGAAGCAATTCGCCTACACTGGTATCGGGTGATACGCTGATAGGATCAACAACCGTACCAGCTTCAAATTTTTTCACCCGGCGTACTTGCATGGCTTGTAAATCAATGTCCATGTTTTTGTGCAAAATCCCCATACCGCCAAGCTGGGCAATGGTAATTGCCATTTGCGATTCAGTCACAGTATCCATCGCAGCAGATACGATGGGTAAATTTAGCTCAATACCGCGCGTCAAACGGGTTTTTAAATCTACCATCTTAGGCAAGACTTCAGAATAAGCAGGTAGTAGCAGCACATCATCAAAGGTAAGTGCTTCATCAACGATTCGTAACATAAAGACCTCGGAGCAGTTAAGAGTAGTTAAATAGTAATTAAAATTTTGTCGTGGTGAAAAATTTGACAGCCAAAAAACCGCAAAAGGCTGAACAGTTCCCTGCCCAGCCTTTGGATTTAGCGTGTTGTCATTGGTATGTTCAATTGACACCATCGTTTAGTTTTTGATTAACCGTATATTCTAGCTAAAATCGGTTAAATTATCAAGCAATTTAAACCGTGACAGGTTAAAATCAGCTTAAACACGGCGCCAAGTCGTGCCATTTTTACCGTCTTCTAGCTCAACGCCTTGAGCTTTCAAATGATTACGAATTTGGTCAGCTTTGGCAAAGTCTTTATCCGCTTTGGCTTGCTTGCGGGCTTCGATGAATGCTTCAATCTCGCTATCACTTAACCCGGTCGTTTCGCCCACTTTCGCTTGTAAAAAATCGGTTGGATTAAGCTGTAAAATATTGAGCGGTTGTGCCAAATCTTTTAGCAATGTTGCTAACGCCAGCGCTTGGGCATTGCCTTCAACGGTTTCGAGATTGACCGCTTTGTTGATTTCACGTGCCAGACTAAATAATACACTCACCGCCCCTGCACTGTTAAAATCATCGCACATCGCTTGATTAAAAGGGGTTTCAAACGGAGCTTTATCAATCTCGCCCGCTGGTTGGGTTAGGCTTTCTACAGATTTTAATGCTTGATACAGACGCGTGAGACTGGTTTGGGCTTCTTTAAGCGCGCTATCTGAGAAATTCACCGGACTGCGATAATGATTCGATAAAATAAAAAAACGAATGGTCTCTGGATGAAACTGTCCCATCACATCGCGAATGGTAAAGAAATTACCCAGTGATTTTGACATTTTCTCGCCGTCAACATTGATAAAGCCCACGTGCATCCAGTTGTTGGCATAGGTTTTACCGGTTGCGCCTTCAGATTGGGCAATTTCGTTCTCGTGGTGTGGAAACTGCAAATCATGTCCGCCGCCGTGGATATCGAAGGTATCGCCCAAGCAGCAAGTACTCATCGCCGAACATTCGATATGCCAACCTGGGCGACCCACACCCCAAGGTGACTGCCATTTGGTCTCAGACGGCTCTGTTTCTTTGGCAGATTTCCACAATACAAAGTCAAACGGATTTTTTTTGTCTGTCTCAACATTTACCCGCTCGCTGGCACCTGCTTGCATATCGGCTAGGCGACGTTTTGAGAGCTTGCCATACTCAGCAAAATTTTCGACCGCATAATAGACATCGCCCGTTGCGCCTTGATAGGCTAAATTTTTGCTTTCCAGCGTTTGGATTAGATGTTGCATCTGTGGGATAAAATCCGTGGCTTTTGGCTCACTGTTAGGACGCACACAGCCCAGATTATCAGCATCTTCGTGCATGGCTTTGATAAAGCGGTCTGTCAACTGATAGATACTTTCGCCATTGTCCTTAGCGCGGTTAATAATTTTGTCATCAATATCAGTAATATTACGCACATAATTGACATCATAGCCAATATGACGCAGCCAGCGCACCACCACATCAAAGCCGACCATAACCCGCGCATGACCAATGTGGCAATAATCATACACCGTCATCCCACAGACATACATGCCAACCTTGCCTGCTTCTAAGGGCGTGAATGGGCGTTTTTGCCCACTCATCGAGTCATATATGGTAATCGGCATGGGCTGTGTCAGCTGGGTCATGGGATAGTCACCTGTGCAAGTTGGGTAAAAAAGACAATCGGTTATCATACCGAAATTTTGTTAAAAGTGCTATGATTTGGCATATTTCACACTTTAAGGTCTCTACAATGGGCAATCGATTATCAAAGATTTACACCCGAACGGGCGATGACGGCACCACTGGCATGGCGGATGGTTCACGGGTGTCTAAGGCAGACTTACGCTTTGACGCCATGGGCAAAACTGACTTATTAAACTCACAAATCGGTTTATTGCGGGGCTATCTTAGTCAAGATAACCATACTCAAAATAGCCAATCCCACCCTAACCACGCCCAACTCAACCATGCCCAATTTGATGCCAAACTAAGCCGCTTGCAGCACCAGCTTTTCAATCTAGGGGGTGAGCTTGCTATGCCCGAATACCGCGGGATTTTGGCAGAGTATGTGATAGAACTTGAAAATCAAATTGATGAGTGGAACACCCATTTACCACCCCTCAAAGATTTTATTTTGCCTGCAGGCACCATTGTGACCAGCCAAGTGCATATCGCTCGCTGCTATTGCCGAGACGCTGAGCGCTTACTCGTGGCATTAAACTCGCGGGATGATAATGTCTCACCAATTAGTCTGCAGTTTATCAATCGTCTGTCCGATTGGCTGTTTGTATTGGCGCGCGTCGTTGCTCGGTTGGATGACGGTCAAGAAGTGCTTTGGGATAAAACCACCTTGTCATAACTCTATCACGATACTTTAAAAACGCTGTCCATTAAAAAAACTATACTTTAAAAAGCTATGTTACAATTTGACCAACTGTCTTATCAAATCGACAATCGAACACTCATCAATCATGTTTCAGGTGAAATCCATGACCATGACTTTATTGTAATCACGGGACAGTCTGGCAGTGGCAAATCGTTACTGCTAAAGCTACTAGCAAGCCTACTACCTATGTCAGCAGGTCACATCACGTTAAACGGAAAAAATTTGACCGATTTGACGCCGGCTATTTGGCGCTCACAGGTTGCCTATATTGCGCAACTAAGTGAGATGATTGAGGGCAGCGTCTTAGACAACTTGAGCCTGCCCTTTAGCTTTGCACTTTATAAAGACAAAAAATTCGATGTATCTTGGCACGAGCAGCACCTAGTTAACCTTGGCAAATCACCCCAGTTTTTACAGCAAGATAGCCGCAGCTTATCGGGTGGCGAAAAACAACTTGTTAATTTATTACGCACGCTACAGTTGCACCCGACCATTTTATTACTCGATGAGCCTACCGCCTCCCTTGATACCACCACCACCCACCAAGTCGAAACATTGATTAACCACTGGTATCAATCCACCCCCAATGCTACCGTCGTGTGGATCAGCCATGAACCGACCCAAATTCAGCGCTTATTGGCGATTGGCACTAGCCACTGGACGATGGCTAATGGTCAATTGAGCAATCACAAGTTAACGGTGGATAGCAAAGTACCCGCATCCGTAGCACAAGGGAATCAGCGATGATGATGTTAGCTAGCACCATGCCCGCTATCTCCTACCTACAAGTGGCGCTGGCAAGCCTGGCATTATTACTGGTAATGGCAATCAGTGTTTGGTTAAAATTGGGTATCGTCAAACCCCTGCTCATTGCAAGTTTTCGCACGATGGTTCAACTAAGCCTAATTGGACTGGTACTTGCGTGGATTTTTGCCAGAGAGCAATGGTATGAAGTGTTGGCGATTTTGACTTTTATGTCGATTGTCGCCACTATCGCTGCCAAAAATCGGGTTAAAAAGCCTTATCAAGGTTTATTTTGGGATACGGCATTGGCGGTGTTTGTCAGTAGTTGGGTGGTAGTTATATTTGGTGGTGGGTGGGTGCTGTCAGACAACGCTGCTACATGGTTTCGCCCGCAAGTGATGATACCGTTATTGGGGCTGATTTTAGGTAATTCATTGACCGCTGTCTCACTCTCTATGAACCAACTTGTCAGCAGTTTTCATCGCGAACAAAGTATGATTAATACTTATTTGGCATTGTCCGCCACGCCTTGGGAAACTGCAAAACCCTACGTCATTGCTGCCATTCAAAATGGCATCACACCGACGATTAACAGCATGATGGTGGTGGGGGTAGTGAGCTTGCCGGGTATGATGACAGGACAAATTTTGGCAGGCGCAGACCCGCACCAAGCCGTGCTTTATCAAATTATTACCCTATTTTTAATTGCCACCAGCAGTACCTTAGGGTGTACAATAGCGACTTTGCTGATGTTTCGACGGTTTTTTAACCCGCAATGGCAGTTTGTCATTCCACCGTCTGCCAAGGCATCTGACTAACCGTTGATTGGCTATCTTTCACTTATTTACTAAAAATTCTAATGACCCTGCAAAATTTCTTATTTTTTTTAATCAGTACTTGCCTTATCTCTGCAGCGCCTGGCTCTAATATGCTGTTAGCGTTCCAATTTGGTGTCAATTATGGCATCAAAAAAACCCTGTGGACGTTAGCAGGGCTGAGCATGGGTTTATTTATATTACTGACAACGTCACTGTTAGGGCTAGGACTTATCAGTACCAATGCGCCTTTTTTGCTGACCATTATCAAAGTCGTGGGCGCGCTGTATTTAGCCTATCTTGGGATAAAATCTTGGCGCGAAGCTGACAGCGAATTGCACAGTGACCAGTTACAGGTCATACCGACCCCCCGCGCAACTTTTTAAAACAGGGGTTTGGGTGTCGTTGTCCAACCCCAAGGCGATTTTGTTTTTTGCCGCATTTTTCCCCAAATTTATCAATTTTTCCGCGCCTTTATTGCCGCAATACCTCATGCTCACGGTGGGGTTTTTTATGATTGAGATAACGTGGCAGCTGGTTTATACCATGAGCGGCAAAAAACTGTCGGATTGGCTGCAATTGGGCAATCGCTTGATGTGGCTCAATCGATTATGTGGCTTGATATTTATCATCATTGCCATCGCGCTTATTACTGAGATTTTTTGGCATTAGCGGTTCAAAAAAAATAGCGACGGGCGATATCGACAATCAATTTGAGCGCTATGAGGGTGAGTAGATACGGCAGGATTTTTTCTAGCCAGTCTAAACGGATTTTATGGCGCAGTCGGGTACCAAGCCATGAGCCTACCAAAAATTGCCAAAAATAGGTAAAGTCTAAGGCATCCCGACCAAACCAAGCGCGCGATAAAAAACCCGACGTCACATCGGGTTTTTTGATGAATAAGGGTTAGGCATCGTACGGGTCGCGTAGTACGATGGTTTCGGCACGGTCAGGACCTGTTGAGATAATGTCAACGGGACACTCGATAAGCTGCTCAATGCGTTTGATGTAAGCTTTGGCATTTTCAGGTAGCTTGTCATACTCTGTCACACCCACAGTGCTAGTTTTCCAACCTGGCAATGTTTCGTAGATGGGTTTGACATTCTCGTAAAACTCCGCATCGCTAGAGCCGCAAACTTCCCCACTTGGTAACTCATAACCTGTGCAGATATTGAGCTGTTCAAGGTCATCTAACACATCAAGCTTGGTCAAGCAGATACCAGATAGGGAGTTTAGTACCACAGCACGGCGTAGAATCGCTGCATCAAACCAACCACAACGACGGGCGCGGCCCGTGGTAGCACCAAATTCTTGACCCACAGTACCGATGTGCTCACCGATATCATCAAATAACTCAGTTGGGAAGGGACCCGCCCCCACGCGCGTGGTGTAAGCTTTGGTGATGCCCAATACATAGTCAAAGTACAAGGGTCCAAGACCGGTGCCCGTCGCCACGCCGCCAGCTGTGGTGTTTGAGCTGGTAACGAAGGGATAAGTGCCGTGGTCAACGTCAAGCAACGTACCTTGCGCACCTTCAAACATTAAGTTTTTGCCTTCTTTGCATAGCTTGTCAAGCTCGCCCGTCACATCAGCTACCAAGTCTTTTAGCGCATCACGCCATTCTTCTGCCAGCTTTAAGGTCGCCTCAAAATCAACTGCGTCCACCCCATAATATTGGGTCAAGGCAAAGTTATGAAACTCAAGGTTAGTTTTTAGTTTATCGGCAAAGTCAGCTCGCAACAAGTCAGCAAAACGCAACGCACGGCGCGCTACTTTATCTTCGTAGGCAGGGCCGATACCACGACCGGTTGTGCCAATTTTGTTGTTACCACGTTTGACTTCACGGGCTTGGTCAAGCGCTACATGCTGTGGCATGATCAGTGGGCAGTTGGGTGAAATACGAAGTCGCTCACGCACAGGCACGCCTGCTTCAACCAGTGATTGCATTTCTTTTAATAGCGCGTCTGGGGCTAGCACCACGCCATTACCGATGTAGCAAGTAACCCCTTCACGTAGAATACCTGATGGAATCAAATGTAATACGGTTTTTTTACCGCCAACGACCAAAGTGTGACCGGCATTATGACCGCCTTGATAGCGCGCCACCGCACTGGCTTTTTCAGTCAATAAGTCAACGATTTTGCCTTTACCCTCATCGCCCCACTGGCTACCAAGGACAACGACGTTTTTTCCCGTATGTTTCATGATAAGTCACCTTTTATCAAAGTAATTGCTAAAAACAAGTTTACAACAGCTTAAAAATTAATTCTCTGCCAAATGCTCTAAGTACCAAACCCCATTCGCTACTTGCAAGCGATGGGTGGTTTGCTCAGGTTCATCGGTCTCATCCAGCGCAATCATCACCCGATGCCCTTCTTGGCGTAGTGAGTCAATCGCTTGTTTGAGCGCTGGCGCATCAGGATGATTGGGTACATGTAAAATAGTTTGTACATGGCTATAAGGCACCACGGTAAAAGGCTGCTCATGTACCTGGATATGATTTTGCCAACGGTTTAGCTCGCAGCTAAAGCCAACGCCCGAACGCACGGCATCGGTATTATCAACTTCATGATGAAAATGATTGCTAAAACGACCACCACGAATCAGCGGCAATGACTCATCTGCCACGTACACATTAAAGACAACGCCTGTATGATAGTGATATCCCAATCCTGTGACATCGACACTGACATTGGCATCCCAGTGCTCTTCAAGATGGCTCACCAAATAAGTCAAATCAGACAAGGCTTTGGCAATGATAGCATCGTGTTTGGCTTGAGTTGAGAGTCGTTCGCTCAGTTTTTGCAAGTCATTACCTGCCTCGCCAAGCACATAAAAATCGTTGGCAAGTTCGCCAAACTGGCTCATTTTGCTGGTCAAAAGTTTCAGCTCAGGTAACGCTTTATTAGCGTAAAGCTCAATTAGTTTTTCTTGCAGATGCGTAGGTACACTGGCAAGCTGGCAAAGCTGCTGAAAAATCGCCACATGCCCAATATCAATATGCGAGCGTGCAATCACATCCGTGCTATCTAACAAGGTAAATAGCACATCTAATAGTTCCACTTCACTGGCTAGTGAGTCGGTACCAAAAATCTCAGCGCCCAACTGTAGTGGGGTGCGCGAACCAAATAAGCCTTTTGGCATGGTATAGATTACATGCCCTGCATAACAATAGCGAGAAATTGATTTTGATGGGTTACTAGTGTCTTGATTATTGTGAAGACGCGCATCAATCCGCGCAATTTGTGGGGTGATATCTGCGCGTACCCCCATGAGCCGACCGGTTAGCTGATCAATGATTTTAAAAGTTTGTAATTTAACATCTTCAGACGCATAGCCGAGCAAGCTTTCGGTATATTCAATCATAGGCGGGCTAATAAATTCATAGCCATGGCTGATTAAAATACGGGTCAATTGATAACGCAGGGTTTCTTGCTTTACCGCTTCGGTTGATAGTAAATCGACAACCCCATCAGGTAATAGCCAAGTATTTTTTGTATTAAGATAAAAAGCAGACTGATTTGCCACATTTGTGGAATTTGATGCTAAATTTGACACAATAAATCCTAAGGATGATTAAATGATATATCACTAGACATGACAACAAGCGGCCATATGAAAACATAGACCATGAATTACCATGTAAAATCATAGAATAATCGATGAGAAGGGCACTTACAAAAATAAAATAAGCAAAGAATAAAATAAGGGCACTTTTCCTTTTCATTGTATCATAGCTTCACTGGGGTTAGGCATTTTTTTATTGCCCAATTTTTTATGCTACACTCCTATAAAATTTTATTGAAACTTATTTATTGAAACTTATTTATTAAAACTTACAGCCATGCAACCAGTATAGGGAAATCCAATTCACCCATGAAACTCTTTGTCTCAACTACTTCCCCTTTCGCCCGTCTCGTGATGGTCGCCTGTTTACGCCAGCAAATCGATGCCGAGCTTATATTTGTCATGCCTTGGGAAAACCCACAAGAATTATTAGCGGTCAACCCTTTTAGCCAAGTACCTGCCCTGCTCACCGATAAGCAATTACTCATCACAGAAAGCAGTGTGATTTTGGCGCACCTGATGCCGCAAATTTTCGCTGATGAAAAATCTGCTGCTTTAATAAGCCTGAGCCTCGGCATTATCAACCAAACTGTTCGCGCCTTTGCTACCGAGCGCTTTCAGCCATCAAGTGCTACCCCACATCCATTTATTGAGCGCTCAACCAGTCTATTGTCGAATTTACTTCCCAATGCACCACAGCTCGATGCCCAAAGCGATGCGCTCGGCCAAATCTTCTTTGGCATTGCCTTAGGGCATTTAAAATTACGTTTGGCTGAGGTGTTTGACAAGGCAGTAAGTGAGGCCAATAAATCAGCACTTGAGCAATTCTATCAGCGAGATTTTATGCAAAAAACTCAGAGTACTGCTTTAGAAAAACTACCAACATCTATCTCTCAACTTTAGCCAATCATCGATATAACCCAATCAAAACGTCAAAAGAGCTCACTATGTCCTATCATCCAAAAGCTGAATTAAACCAAACCAATGTACTGGGTACCGCACTAGCGAGTTGCTGTTTTGACCCATTAACAGGTTATTATCGAAATGGTTTTTGCCATACCGGCGCTGGTGACGTCGGTTTACACACGGTTTGCGCCAAAATGACCCGAGAATTCTTGGAATTTTCTGTTGCCAAGGGCAATGATTTGGTGACCCCTTTACCCGAATTTGGTTTTCCAGGGCTGCAGCCCAATGATTTTTGGTGCGTGTGCGCCCTGCGCTGGGTGGAAGCATTGGATGCAGGGGTTGCGCCGCCGCTTAAGCTTGCCGCATGCCATGAGAGCCTCTTAGAGTTAGTAAATATAGAGATACTGCAGCAGTACGCTATTTAAGGCGATAGTGAAAAAATGCCCGTTGCTAAGTGCATGGTTAACTAGATTCAACTAGGTTTTAGCGGTCTTGTCACGTATAATTATCTTGAGATTGTCATTTTTCACTGTTATCATTATCCATCTAATTTTAGCCGTATGATTGCATTGTCAATGCATGACTTCTTTTTTTATTCGTTTAAAAATCACTGAGAATTACAAAATAGCAAGAACACACAGGCGCATTTGCCTATTTTGATGTTTACTTGCTGTTTTGTGGTTGCTACCTTTTAGTACTTTGATAACGACTGGACACATTTATTCGATCTGATACAACTCTTTCAAATCGTGATAGCGAGGTTTTTGGTTATGACGCCACCCCACCAAAACAAAAATTTATCTGAACGCAGCGACGATTTATTAGAGCACCCCACTCAGACGACCCAGCACGTCACTCTGCCGTTAGCCTCGACACTTAATCCGCCACATGATATGTCGTCGGATTCTTTTACCCTTGCCAACGCTGATGTCATGTATGATGAAATCGCGGATGAAGAGCTCGATTTGCACGGTGACGATAGTTATATCTATGGCGAAGATTATGACGATGACGGCACTGTCGAAGTCTACGCACCTACCGATGTACCACCCCCTGAGTACAACCCTGAAGCTGAAATCACCGAAGATCGCTTTAAAGGGAAAAATGAGATTGCCAACTGCTTTGCCTACTCTCGTAAATCTGGGGAAAAAATCGGCGAGATTGAGCTTGATGATGTGCGCCGCGAATTATCCAACAACAACGTATTTGTTTGGGTAGGACTGCATGACCCAAGTATCGAAACCATTCGAGAAGTTCAAGAGGCATTTGACTTGCACGAACTTGCCATCGAAGATGCTTTTGCTGAACATCAACGCGCCAAAGTTGAAAGCTATGGTAATGATAGCGTGTTCGTGGTGGTACGAACCGCCAAATTGACCGAAAACACCATTCGTTATGGCACTACGGCCATCTTTATGGGCAAGCAATATATTATCACTATTCGTCAAGGTGCCTCTCATAGCTACCAAAGTGTGCGAGATTTTTGTCATCGCCGACCAGAAAAATTGCGCCTTGGACCTATCTTTGTACTGCATGCCATTCTAGACTTTATCGTCGATAACTATTTACCTATCACTGAAAAATTAGGGCGTTATTTGCGTGAGCAAGAACGGGAAATTTTCTCTGAAAACTTTAACAAACATACACTGCGCAATTTGTATGAATTAAAATCACAGCTCGTGCATATGCGTGCTGTCATCTTACCCGTACAAGATATCTGTAATTTTTTTATCAATCATAAAAAGACTGATTTGATTCCAAGTTTCCCTAGCCAAGCCAAACCGTATTTTCGCGACGTCAATGACCATCTACTGCGTGCGCTCGATGCGGTCAATGGACTCAACGAAATGCTCAGTGTTGCCATGGATACTTACATGGCAGTGGTAAATACGGGTCAGAATGATGTGGTACGAAAACTTGCCGCTTGGGCAGGTATCCTCGCGGTTCCGACCGCGGTCGCAGGGATTTATGGGATGAACTTTGAAAATATGCCTGAACTAAAAATGCATTATGCCTACTATGTCTTATTAGCCGTTATTTTGACCATTTGTTTCACGCTTTACTATCGATTTAAAAAGGCAGGTTGGTTATAAATTTTATCTTTAATTATAAAAGCTTAACAGATGATGCTGTTAGGTTTTTTTATTATTGGTTTATAAATTTATCAATTAAACACTATTCTCTAAACAGTAATTAAATTAAACAGCTCATCAATTTCTTCTTTCAAATGGTACATTTCGGTGTCATTCCATTTTTTGGATAAATGGCTGATGGGCAAAATCACACAGTGTAAATCGCGATAAGTAATGGCGTTAAATGTATTTCTCACAAGAGTTTTATTGGCTTCTCGCTCAAAATATTTAATGACATCCATATTTTGGGTAATGATTAAAACAGGTTTGAGAATACCATATAGCCAATCAAATAGATGCGTACGTTTATGCTGGGGGCTTAGTAAAGTCTTCTTAGGGGTGATAACACTATAAAGATAAGTTTCAATCACAGGATGATTTGAGATTTCATCAATCAAATTTTGCTGAAATATATGGTTGCGATTCCACTGTAAATCATCATTGTAGCTCGCGATGTCATAATGCTCAGCAAACGATTCACGATCAAACCCTATGTCATCATGCCAAATACTTGCATCAAACACGTCTAAATTAACTTCGCGCGCTGGATTGTAGCCGACCATCATAATTTTGCAATTAAGGGGGGACCCTGAACAGATAAAGGGACGTACTTTCACATTGTCTAGTTGCTGCTCGCTAAGCAGCTGCTGCATCTCTGTACGGAATTTTTTTAAATCCATTTTCACGATTTATTTCCAAAAAATTTACTATCAATAAAATCCCATAATTTTTATTATATTACCTAGTCGCTATACAACAATCAATATACTTTTAGCGATAATTAAGTCAGTGCTTAGCCAGTAAATAGCAAATAAAAAAACCTCAAAAAGCATGAGGTTTTTTTATATTTATCGCCTATATATTTATCGCTTAGTAGCTGATGATAGCGGCAATTACAATTTGCTAGTTAGTTCTGGCAAGACTGTAAAAATATCACCTTCTAGGAAATAATCAGCCACTTGAGAGATTGGTGCTTCTGGGTCATTGTTGATGGCAACGATAACTTTTGAATCTTTCATACCTGCCAAATGCTGAATGGCACCTGAGATACCTGCGGCAATGTATAGGTTTGGCGCGACAATTTTACCTGTTTGACCCACTTGTAGGTCGTTTGGCACATAACCTGCATCAACTGCGGCACGTGATGCACCCATCGCAGCGCCTAGTTTATCAGCGAGTGGCTCAATATATTTGGTGAAGTTTTCACCGCTGCCTAATGCACGACCACCCGATACAACAATCTCTGCAGCCGTTAATTCTGGACGATCAGATTTTGCTAACTCTTCACCGACAAATTTTGATTTGCCCGCATCTTCGCCTGCGCTTACTTGCTCTATACTGGCTGCGCCACCTTCTGCTGCCGCTGCATCAAATGCGGTGGCACGAACTGTGATAATTTTTTTGCTTTCAGTATCTTTAACGGTTGCAATGGCGTTACCTGCGTAGATTGGACGCTCAAATGTCTCTGCATCAATCACAGCGGTCACATCAGTTAGCATATTGACGTCTAACAAAGCGGCAACGCGTGGTAAGAAGTTTTTACCTGTTGTTGTCGCTGGTACCACGATATGGCTATAATCACCTGCAAGCGATACCACGAGTTTAGCGACGTTTTCAGCCAGTTGATGCTCAAAAGCAGCATTACTTGCGCAAAGCACCTTTGACACCCCCGCTACTTTAGCGGCTTGTTCTGCTACGGCTTCACAGCCAAGACCTGCAACTAATACAACGATATCGCCACCGATTTTGCTTGCTGCCGTTACGGTGTTGAGTGTTGCTTTTTTCAGCTCTTTATTATCATGTTCTGCATATACTAAAATTGCCATGAGATTTTCCTTAATATTTGATAATCGCTATCGTTAAATGACGAATTAAATTGAAGGTAGTTAAATGATTAGATAACTAATAATTAGATAACTTTAGCTTCGTTTCTTAATTTATCGACCAACTCGTCAACCGATTTAACTTTAACACCCGCTTTACGCTCTGCAGGTGGCGTTACTTTTACGATTTGAATGTTACTAGCGGTAGAAACACCATAATCTTCTGGTTTTTTCTCTTCTAATGGTTTTTTCTTCGCTTTCATGATGTTAGGCAGTTTGGCATAACGTGGTTCATTTAAACGTAAATCAGTGGTGATAACCGCAGGCAATGATAACTGAACGGTTTGTAAGCCACCATCGATTTCACGTGTTACATTGACGCTACCACCTTCGACTTTTACTTGTGATGCAAAGGTTGCTTGACCTACATCTAATAATGCCGCTAGCATTTGACCTGTTTGGTTGTTGTCATCATCAATCGCTTGTTTGCCTAGTAAAATGATGTCAGCAGCTTCAGCTTGTGCAATCGCTTTTAAAATTTTTGCCACTTGTAGTGGACGCACAGTGTCGGTAGTTTCAACTAAAATACCACGATCTGCACCCAGTGCCATTGCGCCACGGATTTGTTCTTGTGCTTCTTTTGGACCGATAGATACAACAACAATTTCAGAGACCACGCCCGCTTCTTGTAGGCGTACAGCTTCTTCCACAGCAATCTCATCAAATGGGTTTACAGACATTTTAACATTGGTTAAGTCAACACCAGTGTTGTCCGCTTTTACACGAACTTTTACGTTATAGTCAACTACACGTTTAACAGCAACTAATGCTTTCATACGTTCCTCGTTTGTTATATGAATTAAAAAAGGAGGATAAATCCAAGTATCCCCAGTCATGATAAAATGAACATCCTATTCTTCTTAACTTAAACTAGCTTGGTGAGCTAACTTAGCAAGCTAAAAAGAATAGTTATACTGTGAATACTCACAATACCCATTATCTTCGTTAATAATATATGTTGCGATAACTTACCCAACAAATCAAGAAAATCCTATGAATTTTAAGTCATAAAAAAATGGTTGGAAAACATCAAAAATTCTTGAATTTTTCGAATATATCATAACTAAAATAATTAGGGAAATTTTTTAACTAAATATTCAACATACAATGTCTCGTGTTTGATATGAATATGGAACACAAAACAAACGCGCAAAAAAAAACAACCTATCGTCTGGTTGTTTTTCTTTATTGCAAGCTAATTAAGATAAGCAGTTAATAAACAAACAATTAAGCTTGTAGTTATTATTATTGTGCTTCGATTTGTTCGGCTTGTGGGCCTTTTTGACCTTGGCTCAATACGAAGCTCACACGTTGACCTTCTTTAAGTGTTTTAAAACCTGAACCTTGGATTGCACTGTAATGAGCAAAAACGTCTTGACCGCCATTGTCTTGAGCGATGAAGCCGAAACCTTTGCTCTCATTGAACCATTTTACAGTACCAGTAGCTTTATCTGACATAAAAAATCCTACATTAAAAATTAACTATGTTATCTATAACGCTTGCAATTACTTAGGTAAATACAGGGTGTTATAAATTGTCATCGCCAAAAGTTTGTTAAGTGTATTTTAGCGAATAATGACAGTATAGCCTAGTTTTAGCGTTTCACCTACTATTTTTTGAATTTTTTACCACAAAGTTACAATTAAAAAGGGATTTAAATTGACTTTATTAAGCTAGATTAAAGGCAATAACACCGTTCATCAACATATTGATAAATATCGCAATGCTGGTCACGATAATCACCAGTGAAAATGATAGGCTATAGTCCATATATTTGATGGGCATACTCATGTCATCGACATCTTTAATATCGCCCGCCTGATCTTTAAGTAGATAAAATCCATAAATCCAACCAAATATGCTATACAAAATATAGGCAAATGGCACAACTTTGGCAATGCTGCTGAATGCGCCATAATATACGGCGACCACAGATACCATAAGCCACACAGTTTCTAATATGGAGCTCACACTAAATAACATCGATTGCGGCAGTTTTCCTAAGTTTTTCTTCAAAACAATGGATTCATACGCAATCAGTAGGGCGACAATTAGCGTACCCACCAGATAAATTGCTTGCCAATTTAACGTATAGCTATCCCCCATCAGGTGATTCAAAGGATTTGCCAATGTAGGCAAAGCACTCATACCGCTAAAAGTGTGTAACAAAGTTGCAGTCGACAACTGCCAAACAGACGCTATATTCAAAACAAATCTCATAAACTTTACATCGATACCCATTATTTTATACTAAAAAACCCTGTCCATGTAAATTTACACAGTACAGGGTTATTGTCATTTTATTGTTTTACCAATTGAGTATGATACCATTGGTAAAAATAACTGAGTGCAAAACTAGTTTTTCTCTTTGTCGATGATTTTGCTTGAGGTAATCCAAGGCATCATACCGCGAAGTTTGGCACCTGTTTTTTCGATTTCATGCTCAGCGGTTTGACGGCGGCGCGCTGTCATTGATGGATAACCTGACATACCTTCAGCGATAAACATTTTTGCATATTCGCCTGATTGGATACGTTTTAGGGCATTGCGCATCGCTTCACGTGATTGGTCATTAATAACTTCTAGACCTGTTACGTATTCACCGTATTCTGCATTGTTACTGATTGAGTAGTTCATATCAGCAATACCGCCTTGGTACATCAAGTCTACAATCAATTTTAATTCGTGTAGACATTCAAAGTAAGCCATTTCTGGGGCATAACCTGCTTCAACCAAGGTTTCAAAGCCCATTTTGACCAGTTCAACCGCACCACCACACAATACCGCTTGCTCACCAAATAGGTCCGTTTCAGTTTCGTCTTTGAACGTTGTTTCGATGATACCTGAACGGCCACCACCGACGCCCATCGCGTAAGATAACGCGACTTGTTTGGCTTGACCAGAGGCATCTTGGTAAACGGCGATTAAGTCGGGAATACCGCCGCCTGTGGCAAATTCGTTACGCACAGTATGACCCGGTGCTTTTGGTGCAATCATGATGACGTCTAGGTCTTTGCGTGGTACCACTTGGTTGTAATGGATTGAGAAACCATGAGCAAACGCAAGCGTTGCACCTTGTTTAATGTTTGGCTCAATCACGTCATTGTAAAGTTGTTTTTGGAATTCATCAGGGGTCAAAATCATAACTAAGTCAGCTTGCTTGACTGCTTCTTCTACTTCAGCCACTTTTAGACCGGCATTTTCTGCTTTTTTCCAAGATGATGAATCTTTGCGCAGGCCAACTGTGACATCAACACCGCTGTCTTTTAGGTTTAATGCATGGGCGTGACCTTGTGATCCGTAACCGATAATCGCAACTTTTTTGCCTTGGATGATTGATAGATCACAATCTTTATCATAAAAAATGTTCATAACTATTTCCTTGTGTAAAAAACAACTACTATTAAAAGATTAAAAGGTTGGTAAATTTAGACGCTGAGGATTTTTTCACCCCGAGCGATACCAATAACACCAGAACGTACCACCTCTAAAATGCGTTCCCGTCCCATCAATTCGATAAAACCGTCCAATTTTGCGGTGTCACCGACAATTTGAATGGTATAGACATTGGGCGTGATATCAACAATACTTGCACGGAAGATATCCGCACAGCGCTTCACTTCTTCGCGGTTGCTACCCGTGGCACGTACTTTGATCAGCATGAGTTCGCGCTCAATATGTACATTATCGGTCAGCGTGGTTACTTTAACGATTTCAATCAGCTTGTGCAACTGTTTGGTCACTTGCTCAATCTTATTTTGATCGGTATCTGTGGTCAAGGTCAAACGCGATAAAGTCGGGTCATCGGTTGGGGCAACGTTCAGTGTCTCGATGTTATAGCCACGTTGTGAAAATAAGCCAACCACACGAGACAGTGACCCTGATTCATTTTCCATTAAGACAGAAATTAAATGTTTCATTAGGTACGCTCCCCTTTGGCTAACCACATATCACGCATTGACTGACCTGCTAATTGCATTGGATAAACATGCTCGTTTTTATCGACGAGCACATCGATAAATACCAATCGATCTTTGAGTGATAAGGCATAAGCAAGTTGTTCATCAAGTTTGGCTGGGTCGGTGATTTGGATACCGACATGACCGTAAGCTTCTGCAAGTTTGACAAAATCTGGCAATGAATCCATATAAGAGTGCGAATGGCGACCTTCATAAATCATATCTTGCCATTGCTTGACCATACCCAACTGGGCGTTATTAAGATTTAAAATCTTCACTGGTAAGTTATATTGTAGGCAAGTTGATAGCTCTTGGATATTCATCTGAATTGAGCCTTCACCGGTGATACAGACCACATCGCGCTCTGGGTTAGCAAGTTTGGCTGCCATTGCATAAGGCAATCCTACCCCCATGGTGCCTAAACCCCCTGAGTTTAACCATTGACGCGGCTCATCGTATTTATAGTATAGGGCGGCAAACATTTGGTGCTGACCCACATCAGATGTGACGATAGCTTTACCATGGGTTAACTCATATAAGCGCTCAACAACGTGCTGTGGTTTCATGCCATTGCTGTCGTCTTTGTCATAGCGTAGACCATGACGTTTACGCCATTCATTGATTTGCGCCCACCAATCATTTAGCGCGGCTTGGTCAAGCTGTGCGTTATTTTCTGTTAATACGGCGAGCATATCACTTAGCACATTTTTTACATCACCGACAATCGGGATATGTGCGTTGATGGTTTTTGAGATTGATGCAGGGTCGATATCAATATGGATAATTTTAGCGTTTGGACAGAATTTTTGCGTATTGTTGGTCACACGGTCATCAAAACGCGCGCCCACAGCCAAAATCACATCTGAATTGTGCATGGTCATATTGGCTTCATACGTACCATGCATCCCAAGCATACCTAAAAACTGTTTATCCGACCCTGGATAAGCGCCTAAACCCATCAAAGTATTAGTCACCGGTAAATTAAGTAAACGGGCTAATGCGGTTAATTCTGCACTGGCGTTTGATGCAATCACGCCACCCCCTGAATATAATACAGGGCGTTTAGCAGCAAGTAAGGTTTCGATGGCTTTACGAATTTGTCCTGAATGACCGCGAACCGATGGTTGGTAAGAACGCATACTGACCGACTCAGGGAAATGATAAGGGAATTTTTCATTAGGCGCAGTTTTGTCTTTGGGTACATCAATCACCACAGGACCTGGGCGACCAGAGCTTGCGATATAAAATGCTTTGCGCACGATTTCTGGGATTTCGCTGGCATGACGTACTTGAAAACTGTGTTTGACGACAGGACGTGACACACCAATCATATCAGTTTCTTGGAACGCATCATCACCGATGAGGCTTGAAGGCACCTGACCTGAGATGATAACCATCGGAATGGAATCCATAAACGCGGTTGCGATGGCAGTAACCGTATTGGTGGCGCCTGGACCTGATGTCGCTAATACCACCCCTGTTTGACCTGTGACACGGGAATAAGCATCTGCCATATGACCCGCTGCTTGTTCGTGACGCACGAGGATGTGCTCAATGCTATCTTGTTTGAACAAAGCATCATAAATATGCAACACGGCGCCGCCTGGATAGCCAAAAATGTATTCGACACCTTCGTCAATTAGCGCTTGCACCAGCATTTCTGCACCAGACATCATCACAGGTTCACCTGCTGAGGCTTTGGCGGTTTTTTTGTCAAAATTGGGTGCAGCGTGAGCCGTTTGGTTTTCTCCCGTCATATTGGGAGCTTGGGTAGTTTGAGTCACTGTCATCACCTTTTATGGTCGTCTTCAAAAATGATACTGGGAAGTTGTTTTAGATAAAAATTGCTAAATGATTAGCAAGAATCTTCCAACACTGCCATAAGGTAACAGTGAACAAATCAGACGAGGGCAAAAAGCATGATAACCAAAAAAGAAAGCATCACAAAAATTACGTAATGTATAAATTGATGGCTACTTTTTGTCTTTGTTGACCGATAAGTCAGGGTTGTTAGATTCTTTTGTTTAGATTCATAAACAACAACAACGGTAAAAAATGCTCTCATCCAATTGTAGAGCCTAATTAGCGGATAGCGCCAATTAGCTTAGATTTTACCAATTAGTAACCAACGATAATTGTTACTAACGACCAGTAGAGGACTTATGATGTGAGTTTTTTTAACACTTGTCAATAAAAAAAAGCTATTAGAATTAATAACTTTTAGTTATAGATAAATGAATTGTCTGAAGCTTGATTTTAAGGCTTGGTTTTAAGGCTTGATAAACTTTAAAATCTCAAACTGATTGAGCCAGTCGTTTTTAGAAAACTACCTTTAGCAAATTATACGATTATCTTGTCGAAATTTACTGCTAAAAGCTATCAAGCTGTGATAGGCTATCGCATAACTTTCTAGTTTCTTGCATAGGAAAAACAATGTTAAAGCCACTGTTTTTGTTATCACTCATGTTATCACCATTCATTATGGCGAATTCAAATGCAGCCACTTACTACAAGTGGACTGACAAAAATGGTGTGCCGCATTATAGCCAATATGCCCCGACCAATGGTGTTAATTTGCGACAAGTGCAAGTGGTCAATACCCGTGAACTTGGACCTAGTAGTCGTGCACCTGCAACCGCTGGCAATAGCACAGGTGCTGCATCAGGTGTATCACCAACGCTGACAGCCGATCAAAAACGCGCTGCTGAGCTTGAAGCACAAAATCAGCAACTCAAAAAACAGCAAGATGCGGAGCGCTGTAAATCATTACAAAATACCCTTGCTAATCTAAACCAAGGCGGGCGAGTCTATGAAATGGACAATAAAGGTGAACGTAAATATTTAGATGGTCGTGAAATTGAGTTACGCCGTCAGCAAGTCGCGCAAACAGTGAGCCAATACTGTAAATAACTTTGCATGCTATATGACTTTAGCATTCAATTAAAATTAACGGTGTGTAAAGGTTAAAGGTGAGTGAATTCTCACCTTTTTTCTATTGAACCTTCTTAACCTGCCATGATTTTAATCGTCCGTGATTTGATGGATGATGTCACCGATTGCCGATGCCATGTGATTGGCCTGCAATGCATATTCACCCATTTTTTCTGCTAACGTATCACCGGCTTTGGCATGTATGAGCACGGAGGTTAGCATGGGTGCGGCAATTGCTTGCCCCAATAAGCCCGCCATCAGACCTGCCAAGCAATCGCCCATGCCAGCGGTTGCCATACCGGCATTGCCCAAGCCGCAAATATCAATGCTGTCTCGTTCAAGACAGTCTCGTTCAAGCACAATCGTTTGTGCCCCTTTGATAAGCCAATTGCCCCCATATTGGTGAGCTAATGCCCGAATTGCGCTGATTTTGTCTCGATCGATGTCAGCATAGTGTTGATTGAGCAAACGTCCTGCTTCCGCTGAATGCGGCGTTAGATAAAACCGTTGGTTTGACTGTCCCAATCGTGGTTGAATTGGAGCAGTTAAACCGTCACTCGTGCCTGCCCAATCTGCTAAATGGTATAAACCATCAGCGTCAATAACACATAGCTTCTCTGATTGTTGGATCGCCGTAAGATACTGGTTAAATAAATCAAGCGTTACTTTATCTCTACCCAAACCCATGCCGATGGCAACCACATCCACCGCGTTAATCAGCTCGATGACGCTAGCGATATTGTGTAAATCCGCGGTCATGGCATTGGGCAAAGCGGTGACAATGGCTGGATGAAAATCACGATGACAGGCAACAGTGACTTTGCCTGCACCACTGCTCAATGCTGCATTGGCGGCCAATATCGCCGCCCCTGCCATGCCATGCCCATCCTGTAACCGATTGCCACCGATGATGAGTACATGACCATACGTACCTTTATGGCTCACCTGCTGACGTTGTGGTAAGTTAGGTAGCGTGGAATGCAGCAAGATGCCTGATTGCTCAATAGGGAGCAAAGGCACATCGATAACGCTGCCAACATAATCTTTACTATCCCCGATATGCAGTCCGACCTTTCGCCCGATTAAACAAAGTGTCTTGTCTGCTTTAATCGCAATGTCATCGTACACTTCGCCCGTAGCGGCATTAAGTCCGCTGGGTACATCGATGCTGATGACTTGACAAAAGTCACTTTGCTTGCGATATTGATTAATCCAATTGATGATTGTCTGATAATCACCGCTAGGCTTGCCATCGAGCCCAATCCCCAATAACCCATCAATCACCACATCATACTGATAGCTTAAACCAAGCTCATAGAATGGCTGTAGAAATGCTGTCAACGTCAAATATTTTGCCGCATTTGCACAGTTTGACTGGTAAAGGTGCTTTGCTGTTTGGCTGTCGACGGTGCTAGGCGCTGCGACTTGTACTAGGGTAATTGACCAATGTGGGCAAAGCTTGTTCACATAATGCGCCACCAACCAAGCATCGCCGCCATTATTACCCGCGCCTGCCACTACCAATACCGATTTTTGAGGGTGACTGCTTTTTTGAAGGTAACTGCTTTTTCGAAGGTGACTGCTTTTTTGAAGGTGACTGCTTTTTTGAAGACGACTGCCTTTTTGATTGCTACTTTCTTGCTTGATGATGTGTGCAAGTTGCCATGCAGCTTGTTGCATTAAGGCAAAACTGTCATTTTTGCTAAACCAGTTTTTTTCAATGTCATAAATTTGTTTGGGGCTATATAAGGCAATGGCGTTTTGCATCACCGTATTTTTATCCGTCTGTGCATTATTTTGCATGAGATGATCCAATGATGTGGTAGGTGTTTATTTTGCTATAATAGCATTTTAATTTTATCTGGTTGTTGGCATGTTGGACACTACAAACGAACTCAATGCACTCAAGCGCTGGATAAAGGCGCAAGCCAAGGCGTTGGGGTTTGCTGATTGTGGCTTTGTCCATCCCGCCAATCCCATTTTTAGCAAACAGCTTGATGCCTTGCAAACTTGGCTAGCCCAAGGTAAACATGGCGATATGCTGTTTTTTGAAGACAATCATGATAAACGTGCTAACCCTGCCCTGTTAGTTGACAGGACGCAAAGTATCATTAGCGTGCGTTTAGATTATTTGGTCACGCCGCCGCCCAAACGCAGTGTACCAGACAACGAGCGCCCCAACTCAGCGATTATTGCCCGCTATGCTCGAGGACGTGATTATCATAAAACCATGCGAGGATTACTAAAAACCCTAGCCAGACTGATTCAAGACAAACTAACCACCGATTATCCGCAATATGCCAACGACTTTGTATTTCGCCCCTTTAGCGACTCCGCGCCTATATTTGAGCGCGCGTTGGCTGAGCAAGCAGGTTTGGGCTGGACAGGCAAACACACTTTGCTGATTCACCCACAAGCGGGGTCATTTTTTGTGTTGGGGGAATTATTCACCAGCTTGCCTTTGGCAGAGGATAAAAAGCAAATCGAAACCATATCATCGCATTGTGGCAGTTGCCGTGCTTGTATTCATGTGTGCCCTACCCATGCCATCCGCAAAACACCCACCGGGCATTATGATGTCGATGCACGGCTGTGTATTTCGTATTTAACCATTGAATTAGATGGAAAAATCCCTGTAGAACTTCGCCCCAAAATTGGCAATCGCATTTTTGGCTGTGATGATTGTCAGTTGATTTGTCCTTGGAATAAATTTGCCAGATTAGCGACGATTGAGGATTTTAATCCGCGTCACCGTTTAGATGAGATGTCACTACTTGAGTTATGGGCATGGGATGCACAGGATTTTTTGACAAAAACTGAAGGCTCGCCAATTCGCCGCACGGGCTACGACAACTTTATGCGCAATGTGGCAGTAGCCTTGGGTAATACACCGTTTAGCCAAGCAATTATTGACAAATTGCAACAAAAACGCCCCATGCTAAGCGAAAACACACAAGAACATATTGATTGGGCGATCCAGCAACAACTTAGTAAAAGTTAAAATGACGAGTTGGGTTGTTGTAAAAAGGCGATTTCCTCATCACTGGATTGTCTACCCAAAATCGCATTGCGGTGCGGATAACGCCCAAATCTCTCAATAATGGCTTGATGCTTATATTCAAACGCTAATGTATCGTTACTGGCGTATTTTTTAAACAGTGGCAACGCCTGCTGATGAATGTTTGCTGATTCCGCATGCATAAAAGGCATTAAAGCAAAATTGCGTTCATCTTGATTTAACTTGCCAAAATCTGGCTGTTTGACGATTTCTTGCGCCAATACTAACGCCATGCCATCTTGGGCAAAAGCCTGTGAAGAATCTCGAAAAATATTGCGCGAAAACTGGTCCAATACAATGATTTCTGCCAATCGCCCTTTTGTACTGGTTCGCCAATCCCCTAACTCGCCTCGTTTGGCTTGCTCAAGTGTGGCTAAAAATTTAGCCGTTACGGTTTTATCAAAATCCGCATCTTTGGCAAACCAAAATGGTTTAGTATTTTCCTGCAACCAAAAATCTAATACCTTTTTAGCGTCCGCTGATAAGGGTTGCGCTGCTACCTGTGATTGAATGGTCATTTGCTTTCCTTTTGTATCGTGATTATAGTGACTTGTCGGGTAATTATAGTGACAAATTTTGCTAAACAAGCGCGATTTACCTATAATGTGGCACAAATTTAGACTGAGAACAACCATGTATCCTTTTTTACGACTGGGCACCCATGCCATCAAAAGCGCGATTAAACAAAAACAAGGTCATTCGCTTCAATTAACCGATACCAGCGAAATCACCTTGACCGCTAATATCAACGACATTGACAATTTTTTTGAAATGAACAACGGACGTATTTTTACGCTGTTTGATTTGGGGCGAAATGATCTTGCCATTCGCTCAGGACTTGCCAAAAAATTATTCAAGCATCGCTGGGGTCTGGTGGTCGCTGGTAGTACCATCCAATATCGTAAGCGTGTTCGTTTATTTGATAAAGTCACCATCAAAACCCGATTGATAGCTGTTGATGAGCGCTGGTTTTATATTGAACAAAGCATGTGGGTCAAAGGTCAGCCGACTTGCTCTGCGCTGCTGCGCACTGGTATCACCAACATCGTGACAGGCAAGGTTTTGCCGACTGAGCAAGTGCTCAGTGCATTGGATTATAAAGATATCAATATGCCACCTGATGACTGGGTCAAAGCTTGGTCGGACGCCGATAAAATCCGCCCATTTCCTAAAGCCAATGTCCACCTTGCCAAAGATTCTGCTATCACCGAGTAACCCATAAATGCCTTTAACTTTAGATGACTTTGATTATCAACTGCCCGATGAACTCATTGCCCGCTATCCGTTAGCGGTGCGCTCCGCCTCTCGATTGCTGTATTTGCCTGCTCATGGTCAACCCAAAGACCAACAATTTGTGGATTTGCCAGCTTTGCTAAACGCTGGTGACTTGGTGGTGTTTAATGACACCAAGGTCATGAAAGCAAGGCTGTTTGGGCAAAAAGCCAGTGGCGGCGCGGTCGAAGTATTGGTTGAGCGTATTTTGCCCGATGATGATACTGGCAACCAAAAGCACACCGCTTTGTGTCATGTACGCGCCAGCCGCAGCCCAAAAGAGGGGCAAACGTTGAGCCTTGCCGATGGTAACATCCATGCCACGGTAATGGGGCGTGAGGACAATTTATTTTTACTAGCGTTTGACCAACCGATATTGCCTGTGCTTGAGCACTATGGTGAATTACCGATTCCGCCCTATTTTGAGCGCCATGCCGATGACAATGACGAAACCCGTTATCAAACGGTATTTCATGACCCAACCAAACTTGCCAGCGTAGCCGCACCGACCGCAAGCCTGCATTTTGATGATAACGTATTGGCTGCATTCAAGTCCAAAGGCATCAATACTGCCTTTGTCACGTTGCATGTCGGTGCAGGCACATTTGCCCCTGTCAAGACAGACGATATTTTGCGCCATAAAATGCACTCAGAATATGCCGAGTTGCCCCAAGCGACTGCTGATTTGATTAACCAAACCAAAGCCCGTGGCGGGCAAGTGATTGCAGTCGGTACCACTGTGACACGGGTATTAGAAACGGCGTTTCAAAAAACCGCCAACTTTGAAAACCCAATGCTATCGGCTTGGTCAGGTGACACCGATATTTTTATTTATCCGTCATTTAGGTTTGGGGTGATTGATAAGCTCATCACCAATTTTCATTTGCCGAAATCCACGCTGTTGATGCTGGTGTCAGCGTTTGCAGGCAGTGAGCCCATCAAACAGGCTTATCAGCACGCCATCGAGCAACGATATCGTTTCTTTAGTTACGGTGATGCGATGTTGTTGGATAAAGTAGAATGATGTTAGTAATTTCTCAGCTTGTTAATAAAATGACTGCATTGTCTTTATACCTAATCGTTGGTTTGTGGTTAGCAGTTAGCATTGCTTTTTTTAGTACGCTTAAATCTGCAGTTATGATTTTAAACTATCCAATTCCTGCTAAAACTGAACTTTTTCACTCGCAAGGTACGGCTAAATTCACCCCTTATCAACAAATCAACAGCAAACTTATCTATTTGCCAAATATGGCGGTGGTATCAGAAAATACTTTACGATTTTATCAATGTCCATTCACACCTTATATTCAAGATTGTTTGCATAACTATTTACCTTTAGAAAATCAAACAGTTAGCCTTGATTGGGCATCATTACAAAAAACATCGCAAGTCGATGCCACACGTCTTTTATACGAACTTTCAATCGATGGCAAAGTAATTTATGATTATGCCGATGCAGTCAAGCATATTGAACACAGAAAAAAGCAATCGCTTTGGGTGGTGATTATTTATGCGGTTAGCACGTTTTGTGTTTTGTCTTACCTGTTATTTTTTATTACTATTGATATTAGAAGAACTAAAAATTAATAGCATTTTCAGCCACGTAAGTTAATGGTATAATACCGCCTTTTAGCAAAACTTACTAAAGCAAAATATGCAATTCACCTTACATAAAAACGCTACAGGCGAGAGCCGTGCGCGCCGTGGTACGGTTCATCTCGCTCATGGCGATGTGCAAACCCCTGCCTTTATGCCTGTCGGTACTTATGGCACCGTCAAAGGCATGCTGCCGCGGGATATCCACGAAATCGGTGCCGAAATCATCTTGGGCAATACCTTTCATTTGTGGCTGCGCCCAACCACCGATGTCATTGACAAATTTGGCGGCTTACATGACTTTATCGGTTGGAACAAGCCGATTTTAACTGATTCCGGCGGTTTTCAAGTCTTTAGCCTGGGTGCAATGCGTAAAATCGTCGAGGAAGGTGTGCATTTTCGCTCGCCGATTGATGGCGCAAAAGTATTTTTATCCCCCGAAATATCAATGCAAATTCAATACTCACTGAACTCAGACATCGTCATGCAGTTTGATGAGTGTACGCCCTATCCTGCGACCCCTAGCGAAGCGGATACATCGCTTGAATTATCGCTGCGTTGGGGCGAGCGCTGTAAAAATGAGCATGAAAAACTGGGTAACAAGAATGCTTTGTTTGGTATTATTCAAGGCAGTATGTATCGCAACCTTCGCGAAAAGTCCTTAGAAGGGTTGCTCGCTATTGGGTTTGATGGCTATGCCATTGGTGGGCTGTCAGTCGGTGAGCCAAAAGAAGAAATGATGGCGGTGCTTGATTACTTACCCGATGATATGCCCGCCGACAAGCCCCGTTATTTAATGGGCGTGGGTAAGCCTGAAGATATCGTGGAAGCGGTACGCCGCGGTGTTGATATGTTTGATTGCGTGATGCCAACACGTAATGCGCGAAATGGTCATTATTTCACCACTTTTGGCGCCGTTAAAATTAAAAATGCGGTGCACCGTTTTGACCAAAGTCCGCTTGATAGCGAATGTGATTGTTATACTTGTCAGAATTTCAGCCGCGCCTATTTGCATCATTTGTTCAAGTGCAATGAAATGCTATCGGCACAGTTGGGCACCATACACAATTTGCGTTACTATCAGCGCTTGATGGCAGATATTCGTCAGTCCATTGAAGATGATAAGTTTGATGCGTTTGTCGATACTTTTTATCAGCAGCAAAACTTACCAAAACCTGATTTGCATTTGACCTAAAACCCACCTAAAAACACATAAAAAAAGAGCCGATTTGGCTCTTTTTTACTTTTTATAAGCTGCTGTTGATACGTTAAATAGCAACGCTATCCTTTCTTAGCATCTTGTCTTACCACGTTATCTGACTAAGCCACGTTCACTATGAATCAGGGAATCCAATAGCAATTGTACCAAAGGTTCTTGGGGTAATAGCTGCTCGGTCACTGCTACAATGGCTTCTTCCTTGGTCAGTCCTGAACGAAAAATCACCCGATAAGCTTGGCGCAGATAATCGATGGTTTGCTTTGACCAACCTTTGCGGCGCATGCCTTCGATATTAAGACCATGACTTTTGGCAGGGTTGCCCGATACCATGTTAAAAGCCGCAACATCTTTTAAAATCAAGCTTGCACCACCAATCAAACTATAATCATCAATTCTACAAAATTGGTGAATACCTGAATTACCGCCGACAATCACATGGTTACCGATGCGGACATGCCCTGCAATCCCCACATTATTAGCCACAATGTTGTCGCTCCCAATCACGCAATCATGCGCAATATGGGTATTGACCATAAACAGATTACGGCTACCAACGCGTGTAATGCCTTTATCTTGTACCGTGCCGCGATGAATACTACAGGCTTCGCGAATGCGATTGTCATCGCCAATTTCTAGCCACGTCTCCTCGCCTTGGTATTTGAGATCTTGGCAGTCTTCGCCGATGCTAGCGAATTGAAAAATCTGGTTGCGCTCACCGATACGGGTAAACTTGCTAATGACGACATGGGGGTGAAGCACGGTCTGCGCCCCAATTGTGACATGTTCACCAATAATGCAATACGGCCCTATCTTGACCGACGGGTGTATCGTTGCAGTGGCATCAATAATCGCCGTTGGGTGAATCGTCATGAAAAATCCTTATACCAGCCCACTATTCAAGGAGAACTAAATACATCAAAAATAACTAAATATATAGATTTAGCTGAAACCATAGGCAAAGCTAACTATGAACAGCAGGTTAAAATAAAAACGACATTATAGCATTTTTACTAAAGTATGCCATTTTTATCAAGGATTTTGCTTAACTTAAACAGATTTTATCGTTATAGCTTACTCAAACGCGCCTTATTCAAGCCATGTAAAAATGACGTTAAAGTCATGACTGGTGATATTGGGTACGCTGCTCTGCAATGGTGATTTCTGCACTGGCTGCCAACTCATCGCCCACGCACGCTGTACAACTAAATTTATAGATACTGTGACGCTCCATGGTTTTTTCGGCACGTAAAATAAGCTGATCACCGGGGATGACTTGACGTTTAAAACGTACTTTATCCACCCCAGCAAACAGATAAATATAACCATCTCTGGGTTTGACATTTTTGCTGATAAAACCCAGTACACCCGCTACCTGCGCCATGGCTTCAATCATTAAGACGCCTGGCATGATAGGCTCTTCAGGAAAGTGACCATTAAAAAAAGGCTCGTTAATGGTGATATTTTTAACACCGGTAATCCACTCATTGGGTTTTACCGCAGTAACTCTGTCTAATAGCATAAAAGGATAACGGTGAGGCAGATAATCACGTAACACAACGGCATTGAGAGGTAATGTCACCCCAATCTGTGCAAGGCCCGCGATGTCTTCATCAATCAACTTATCAAAATCCATGGATATATCCTTTATGCTTTTAAATCATCTTTATCAAAAAAATAGATTTGTGAGAAATAGCTATTGTAACGGTTTTAAGATTGAGTTTACAGTTGTTTTCTCAAATTATTTGATGGATAAAGGTAACGATTAACTTTTTGGTTTGCCAAGTTGCTTAAAATTAATATACGCTCTTTTCCATAAGCTATTGGGCATCACTGGCATGCCTGAAGAATATACCCCCGGTTGGTGAATCGATTTGGTTACCATCGTCATGCCAGTAATCGTGACATCATCACAAATTTTGATATGACCTGCAAAACCTGATGCGCCACCAATCATACAGCGTTTACCAATTTCTGTACTGCCAGCAATCCCAACACACGCTGCAATCACCGTGCCAGCACCAATTTTTACATTATGGGCAATTTGCACCAAATTATCGATAATGACATGATTACCGATAACCGTATCATTCAGCGCACCACGATCGATACAGGTGTGGCTGCCTACGCTGACATGATCGCCCAGTATCACTCGTCCTAATTGGTGAATTTTTTGCCAACCTGCTTCATCTGTACTGCCTCTAGGGGCAAAGCCAAAGCCGTCATTGCCAATGCTGGCATGACTATGCAAGCTGACATGTTTACCCAATACACAATCATGACCGATGTACACGTGCGGCGCAATTAAGCTACCTTCGCCAATCACGACATTGGGCTGAATATTGACTTGGGCATCAATCTTGACACCATCACCAATGACGCAGTTATCACCGATTTGGCTATACGCCCCAATACGCACGTTGTCGCCCAACTGCAGATTGTTACCCAAAATGGCAGTCGGGTGAATCAAACTATCCGATAAATTAGGGTTGACTGTCTGATGATACGCTTGCGTCGGTTCAAACAATGCGGTCAGTTTGGCATACGCGGCATAAGGTGATTTGACCACGATGGCGACGCTATGGCTTGGGCATTTTTCCTGCAAAGATGCGGGGACTAGCACGGCGCCCGCGCCCGTGGTTTGCAATTTTGATTCAAATAGAGAATTGGCAATAAACGTGATATCGCTGTCGGTGGCATCCTCAAGGGCAGCGATTTTGGAAATTTGTTTCTGCAAATTTTGGCGGGTATTTGCATCCCCTTGGTCAATGACGTCACTAGCTAAAAAATCCAAAATTTGTGTGAGGGTGAACGCCATTTGATTACTCCAATTATTTGCTTAAAATTTGCCTTAATTTTACACACAAAATAAAAAACGCAATAGTCGAATATTGCGTTTTTGCTAAAACCTCTGCGCTTAAAAAATATTATTTTACTTGATCGTTAATCGCTTTGGTAAAATCTGCTGTTACATCCCATTCAGGTTTGACATAACTAACCATTCTATCACGATTATCAATGAGTACATCAATATTTTTTTGACGAACAATAGTTTCTTTAATGGCTTGGATTTTGGGGGCAATTCGCTGCATCACTTCTGCCTCATTGGCATCAATAATGGACTGGATTTGACTGGCAACCTGTTCATAGTTTTGTAGGTTGGTTTGAATTTGCTTACGCAAATCATCTTTTTGTGCTTGGGTCATCTGAGCGTTTTGCGTGGCATATTGTTTTTGCAAACGCTCAATGGTGGCTTTGTAGCTATCAAGCTGCTGCTGCTTTGGTTTGACCGCCGCTTGCACCACGCCAATTTTGGTTTTGGCGATGTTAGTATTACTGATGGCAACTTGGGAATTCCAAACCGCAACGGTATTGGCAAACACTGGCATTGCCAATACACTTAAAATACTTGCTGTGGCTAACTGAGTGATTATTTTCATATACATAGACCTTTTAGAATGTACGTCCAATTTCGAACTGTACATTGTCGACTTTATCTTTATCTTTATCATTGAGCGGAACGGCATAGCTTAATGAGATTGGACCAATTGGGGTAATCCAAGTGAAGCCTGCACCCGCGCTAAAACGCATGTTATTGTCTTTTTCATTTAATAGCGATACGGTATTGCCATTCACTGTGACTTTTTGGTCATATTTATTGGTGGTGTCAAACACTTGTGCCCCTTCAACAAATAACACCGGACGGATTTGGTCTGCCCAATCGCCTTTAAACGGCATCGGCAAGATTAATTCAGTACCCACTTGCGCGAGTGCATTACCGCCAATCTCTTCTGGGTAATTATCGACCCCATTATTATTTTTTACTGGATAATAACGATTACTGGTAGGGCCTAAAGTGGCATTCTGATAACCACGCACTGAGCCATAACCCCCTGCGAAGAAATTTTTCCAGAAAGGTAAATCGTTACCATATCCTAACTTGGTATAACCGCGTAGTACGGTATTTTTTAGGAATGGGCGATAGTAGTTTCCTTGGTAGACCAGTTTTTGGTAAGTGGCATCACCGAAGGCCAGTTCCAAATTGACGTTATGTGACATACCGTTGGTTGGAAAACGCCCACGGTCAAGCGTGTTCATATTCCAGCCTAAATTTAGGCTCGCGGTATTAAATGGGTCTGATTCGAATGATTCATTGCCATCAGAGTCTGAACCTACTTGCAGAGTACCTTCGTCTTTTAAGTATTGATAGTTTGATACCGCTAACAAAGCGCCTGCTTTGATTTTGGTACTATCAAGTGTGAGACCAGCACTTAAACTCTTATTTTCATCAATCGGGTAGCTAAAACCTAAGGTGCCACCATACGAGTCTGTTACATAGTTTGAAATGTTTTTTCTGTCATATTTGGTTTTGCGTGTATAGATACTGGCACTTTGCGATATCCCATCTGGGGTAAAGTACGGGTTGGTATAGCCCAAATTATAACTATCTAACGTCTGAGAACGCGATAACGAAATATTGACTTGATTACCTGTACCCAAAAAGTTAGATTGACTTAAACCTGCTTGGAAAGTGATACCACCACTTTGTGAATAACCAGCCGCAATGGTACTAGTACCTGATGGCTGCTCCTCTACTGCGACATTGATATCTACCTGATCGGGGGTGTTGGGGACAGGTTTGACATCCATGTTGACAGTTTTGAAGAAGCCTGTACGCATCAAACGCGTGCGCGACAAATCGATTTTTTCATTGGCGGCCAATGCGCCTTCCATTTGGCGCATTTCTCGGCGCAATACTTCATCTGCGGTTTTATTATTGCCGGTAAAATTGATACGGCGCACATACACAGGACGCACAGGATCAATAAAGAAATCGACATCTACCGTGCGAGTGTCCTCATTGATACGGGGCACTGGGCGGATTTGGGCAAAATAGTAGCCATCGTTACCATACAGTGTGCCAAGATTTTGTAAAGTTGTCGTCATTTGACGTTGTGAATAACGCTCACCTGGCTTAAATGCTACTTGCTTACGAAGCTTGTCGGTATCGTAGTTGGGCGTACCCATAAAGTTGACATTACCAAATTTATATTGCTCACCTTCAGTAAGATTGAGCTCAATAAACACTTTGTCTTTTTCTGGACTTAAATTAATAGTGGCATCATTGATGGTGAATTTGACGAAGCCCGCGTTTTGGTACATGGCGGTGACATTTTCTAAACTTGCCGCAAGCTTTTCTTTGGCATAGCGGTCAGATTTGCTAATCACATTGATCCATGAGCTTTCTTTGATGCTCATCGCCTGTCTGATTTCTTTGTCGCTAAAATGTTTGTTACCAATTACCTTGATATCGACAACACGCGCCGCTTTACCTTCAACAAAATTAAATTTAAGCGCAACGCGGTTATTGTCTAAGGGCGTTTGGGTCACTTTAACTTCGCTATTATAATAACCTTGCTGATTGTATTGCTGTTTTAGCTCATTTTGCACTTGCTCAACTGTCGCCTGTTTTAGCACATTGCCTTCTACGATACCAATACGTTTTAGGCCTTCGGTCAATGCTTCTTTTGGAATGAGTTTATTACCCTCATAAGTGACATTTGCGATAATTGGGCGCTCTACCACGTCAAATACCAATTTATTGCCTGATTGGGATGCTTTAACGTCTGAGAAATTGCCAGTTTCATAGAGGGCTTTGATACTAGCTGCGATATTGGCATCGTTTGCTACTTCACCGGTATTGACAGCAAGCACGGGATAGAGGTTATCAGCGGATACCCGTGTCAATCCATTAAATTGAATATCGCTCACGGTAAAATTTGCCGCTTGTGCATACGAGGTAACGAGTGCTAACGGTGCAACCAAAAATAACGCTGAATTTCGCATATAACTTGTTTCCGAATTGACGACTGCCCAAAGATAATGCATGAAACCTGTCACTTTTAGGTATCCAAACTTAGTTAGCCAAAGGTATTTATCTAGGTTTGTATCTAGGTTTGGTAATCTAAGTTTGGTTAGCTAAAAATAACAAATGCTATCAAAAAGGGTGACTTGATTAAACTTCTAGTAATAGTTTGTCTTTGATGTGTAGCTTGTATTATCAAAGTACAAGAGATCCGTAAATAAATTTTACTGGCATAAGGTAAGCTAAATTTTGCGTAAAGTCTAGCGAAAAAACAAAACTACAAATCAATATTTTAGCCAAATTTGGGTCGGTTAAAACAAGCGTGAGATATCGTTACCAATCGCCAACAGCATGAAACCTGCAAGCAAAACTAAACCAATATTCATTCCCATCATTTGTACTTTCTCAGGCATGGGTTTACCAAAAATAGCCTCATAGGCATACATGACAATATGACCGCCATCAAGTACAGGCACGGGTAATAAATTGAGCACAGCAAGGCTTAGACTGATAATCGCCATAAACGACAATACCGCTTCCCAACCGATGCTAAAGCTTTGATTGGCAACTTTGGCAATGGTAATGGGACCTGATAGGTTCTCTACCCCAATGGTGCCCGTCAACATTTTACCCATTGACTTGAGGGTCATGGCACTCAAGTTAACGGTTTGATGCACGGATTTTTCCACCGCTTGGATGGGGGTATATTGAATGGTTTTTATATAATCAGGTGGCGGCGTGACCTTAGATGCTGCTGCCGCTGCGCCAATTTGTCCAAATCGATTGCCCATAGTATCTTTTTTTGCTTGTGGCATGACTTTTAAGGGGATGATTTTGCCTTGGCGCTGTACTTCAAGGGTTAATAACTGCTCGGGGCTTGATTTGACAACTTGTGAAAACGCCAGCCAATCGCTCACTGGTTGACCGTTGACACGGGTGATGGTATCACCGACTTGCAGGCCTTGACGCGCGGCAGCGCTATTTGGGACGATTTCACCGACCACCGCCGGAATTTTTGGTTGCCATGGAATCGCGCCTAGACTATCAATGGGATTGGTTGCTTTACCCGCTTCTACTTTCATAAAGCGCTGTATCGGCACGGCGACATTGGTTTGACCTTGCGCGCCATTCACCGTTAAATTAACCTGCCCCGACTCGCCCATGCGATCGGCTAACGCATAGTTAATATCCTGCCAACTTTGAATGGGTTTATTATCGACCGCAACAATTTCGTCACCAACTGTGAGACTGGTTTGACTGACAGGTGAATTGGGCAAAATACTGCCGACTTTGGTCGCCAATACTTGGGTTGGTGTGATAAATAGCAGCCAATACAAAAAAATCGCAATTAGTAAGTTCATCACCGGACCTGCTGCGACGATGGCGATTTTTTTCCAAGGTTGTTGGGTATTAAAGGCTAAATGACGTTCAGCTGGATTGACTGTGCCTTCTCGCTCATCGAGCATTTTGACATAGCCGCCGAGCGGAATCGCAGAGACAGCGTAATTAATCCCAGTTTTTTTACTTGTCCAGCTTAGCAGCTTTGGACCAAACCCAATTGAATAGGTCAATACCTTGACACCGCATAGCCGAGCGACAATGTAATGCCCCCACTCATGTAGTGCCACCAAAGGTCCTAGTACCACAATCGCAGCTAAAACGGTCAAGATAAAATTCATGGCTATCCTTTTGACAAAATCACAGGCTAAAAATAATTTAACTATCGGTATCTTAATAAGTTATGTAGTCCTTCTTAACGATTATCAACCAGTGTTGCCAACTATTTTTAAGCTTTTTTAAGCATTATTTAAGCGTTTAAATCGGCAATACATTGGTGTGCTTGTTCACGGCTTAGTTTATCGACCGCCAAAATCGCTTGCAATGACCCAATCGGCTGTTTTTCAGCTTGCAATAGCACTTTTTCATTGATATCGGCAATATCGGTTAAACGGATTTCACCATTTAAAAATGCTTGAACGGCTATCTCATTACTGGCATTTAATGCGATACACGCATAGCTACCTTGTTGCATGGCTTGATAGGCTAACCCTAGGCATTTAAACTTTTCTAAATCAGGTCGGACAAAATTTAAATTACTTAACTTAAAAATATCTAAACGTTCCACCCCACTGCTGATACGATTGGGGTATGCCATAGCATGGGCAATGGGGGTACGCATATCAGGACTACCAAGCTGCGCTAAAAAACTACCATCGTTGTATTCAACCATAGAGTGCACGATGCTTTGCGGATGAATGACTACTTCAATGTCAGAGACTGGCATATCAAATAAAAAACTTGCTTCAATCAGCTCCAAGCCTTTATTCATCATGGTGGCACTATCTACCGATATCTTTTGCCCCATGGACCAGTTCGGGTGCTTGACAGCTTCTGCAATGCTGGCGCGTTTCATCTCATCGAGTGTTTTGTGTAAAAAAGGCCCACCTGAGGCCGTTAACCAAAGCTTTTTAATACCATGGTTATCATCATGAATGGCATTGCGCTGTTGTTGCACCGCGGTAGGCAAACATTGAAAAATGGCATTGTGCTCGCTATCAATTGGGAGCAATTTGGCATTTGACTGCTTGACGGCTTTAATCATCAGCTCACCTGCCATGACTAACGCTTCTTTATTGGCGAGCAAAATAGTTTTACCCGCGTTAGCCGCTGCCAGCGTTGATGGCAAGCCTGCAGCGCCGACGATGGCCGCAACCACCATGTCCACTTCTGCTAACGTGGCAAGCTCGGCCAAACCTTGTTCACCAATCAAAATCTTGCAGCTTAGATGAGCCTCGCTGAGCATCTGCGCAAATGTTGTTTCCTTTTCTTTAGCAACACAAACATAGGTGGGCTTAAATTGCTGGCAAATACTCAGCAGTTTATCCAGCCGTGAAAACCCTGTCACCCCGACCACGTTATACAAATCAGGATGCTGGCTAACGACCGATAGCGTACTATCGCCGATAGAGCCTGTTGCGCCCATAATAGCAATGTTTTTTTGCGGTATAGTGTGAGTTGAAGATAGCATTACAAAGACCTAGTAAGTTGCGGGCAGACGGCAGTTAAACCTAACATTTTGCTTTTACAGCGGCAAATTGCCACTGTGATAAGCATATTAACACGCGAGAAGATTTTTAAGCATCAATCGACAAGCAGTTGCGCAAAAAAAATTGGATGAAAAACAAGCTTGCATTGATTAGTGAATTAAACAAATTGATATTGGCTAGATTGGAATTGAACAAATTAATATTAAGCAGATGTGAAAATTTTTGAAAAATAAACGCAATGTAGCATTAAATTAAGCCGTAAAATTTCATCGCCCAAAACCCCAACGCAAAAATTGGCACGGCTGAAAGCTGCGAGTCAATGCGATCAAGAATACCCCCATGCCCTGGCAACAATGCCCCAGCATCTTTGACGCCTGCATGGCGCTTTAGCATACTTTCAAATAAATCACCGAACACGGACATGATGATAGTGAGCAACGATAAGAGCAAAAACAACCCAATAGCCAGCATAGACCAATCGTTTAACAACCCAAAAGAGACGCCAATCACCACAAGCGTGCCTGTAGCAAGTCCACCAAGTAAGCCTTCCACACTTTTATTGGGTGAGACGTGTGGGGACATCTTGCGTCTGCCAATTTTTCGTCCCACAAAATAAGCACCGCTATCCGCGCACCACACCAATACGAAAACATATAGTAGCCACCAAGCTGAAAGTGACCACAAATAATACATCGCAGTAATGGCGGATGACAGTATAATCATACCAATGACGTATAGATGCTTACCATACCAAGCTTGCGTATTATTGGGATAACGGCGAATCCAGCCAATCGCTACCAACCAAATCAGCGCCGCAACCAGCCAAAAAAACACCCAAGAGGCTATACTACCAGTCAGCTTTGCCATTACCAATAACACACTGACAATCGCTAACACCACAAGGCTATATATATAATCGATTGGCTTGGCAGGTTTGGTCGGCATTTGGGTGGTAGGCGGTACATAACTGTCGGGATTTTGTTCAAGTGACGGCATGAGCTTTGACCACTCAAAAGCCCCAAAGCCTGCACCGACAAACAATAGCGGCAACATCAAAATAGGCTCGCGGGTAGCAAACATTGCAACGCCAACAATCACTAACAAAATAATGGCGGTTCTAATGCGTTCCCACATGACAATTCCTATTGATTAATTAAAAGCCCAAACCTAATACTTGCTCGCTGGTCTTACCAAATCGACGCTCACGACCCATGAAAATATCAATCATTTGGTCTAATTCAGCCGCCTTGAAATCTGGCCAAAGCGTTTCGGTAAAAAATAACTCAGCATACGCACATTGCCAAAGTAGAAAATTAGAAATGCGGTAATCACCCCCTGTACGGATTAACATATCAACGGCGGGTAAATCCGAAAGCGACAGGTGGCGTGCAAAATCGTCTTGGGTAATGGCATCGGCAGTAAGCGCGCCTTGTTCCACTTGCTTGGCAACTTGGCGGCAGGCATTGACGATGTCCCACTGACCGCCGTAGCTGATGGCAATCACCAAACTCATCTTAGTAAAATGGGCAGTTTGCTCTTCTGCATCTTGCATAATGGCGCGTAAATGCGGCGTCAAGGCACCCCTATCACCGATAAAGCGCAAAGAAATTTGATGACGCAGCATCCGCGGTAATTGGTCATGGACGGTTTGCTCAAGCAGCTTCATCAATAACGCTACTTCATTGGCTGGGCGCTGCCAATTTTCGCTAGAAAAAGCAAACACCGTCAACGCACGTATACCAATATCCATACAATGCTCAACCAAAGGGTCTAAATTATCTTTGCCGGCAATATGCCCGCCACCGGTTGGTAGCCCATGTGCTTTGGCATAGCGGTTATTGCCATCCATAATGATGGCAATATGTTGTGGCATTGCTGCCTTTGACTCAACCATGACCTACTTCTTATGAATTGGTTCTTTTATTGGATAAACAACGATTAAACGGCCATTAACTCTGCTTCTTTGCTAGAGAGCATTTTATCAATGCTATCAATGTATTTATCGGTCATTTTTTGGATGTCGTCATTGGCGCGGCGTTCATCGTCTTCTGAGATTTGCTTGTCTTTTACCAAGGCTTTTAAGGCATTGTTGGCATCACGGCGGGCATTACGCACAGATACACGGCGCTCTTCGGCTTCATGACGTGCCAATTTTTGCATATCTTTACGGGTTTCTTCCGTCAATGCGGGGAGTGGTACCCGAATCACTTCTGCGCTCATTGGGTTGAGACCCAAATCTGATTCACGAATTGCTTTGTCGACTGCCTGCACCATGCTACGGTCAAAAGGCTGCACTAACAGGGTACGAGAGTCTTCAACGTTGATGCTCGCCACTTGATTAAGTGGCATCTCAGAGCCATAGTAAGACACCATCACACCCTGCAAAATACCAGGATGGGCACGGCCTGTACGTAATTTGCTAAAGGCATTTTCTAAGGCTTCAATCGCCTTTTTCATTTTGTCTTCGCCTTGTTTTTTAATATCGTTAATCATGTTGTATCCTTTTAAAACTATGTATGTCAAATTTATAAACTATCTTAGTGATTGATAACTTTGGTACCTTCTGACTCACCCATCACCACATGAAGCAGCGCATTGGGTTTTGCCATATCAAATACCTGCAGCGGTACGTTATGCTCACGCAGCAAGGCAATCGCAGTCAAATCCATCACCCCCAACTTTTGATCTAGCACTTGGTCAAAGGTGAGTTCGTCGTATTTGACGGCATCGTCATGGGTATTTGGGTCTTTGTTATACACGCCATCGACTTTGGTGGCTTTTAGGATTAAATTGGCTTCAATCTCGATGCCACGTAAACATGCTGCGGTATCCGTGGTAAAAAATGGATTGCCGGTACCTGCGACAAACACACACACTTCATTGTTTTTTAAATAGCGAATGGCGTTGCGGCTGCTGTAGTTTTCAGTCACTTCGCCAATTGGTAAGGCTGACATCAAACGGCATTTGATATTACGGCGCTCTAGGGCGTCACGCATCGCCAAGCCATTCATTACGGTCGCCAGCATACCCATTTGGTCGCCTGTGACACGGCCCACCAAGCCTTGTTTTTGTAGCGCAGCGCCACGATACAAATTGCCACCACCGACCACGATACCCACTTGCACGCCCAATCCTACCAAGTGCGCAATCGCAAGACTCATATTGTCTAATACGCCTGAATCAATCCCCATATCATTTTTGCCTGCCAGGGCCTCGCCAGAGAGTTTGAGCAAAATACGTTGGTAACGGGGAGCTTTATCAGACATGGTTGACCTCTTGTTGGCTGTTGGATAGCAAATAATGCAAATGGCGAAATTTTAACAAAATTAACGCTTTTTAGATAGTGTAAAGATAATTTCAACAGTCATTTTAATTTTTACCCTGCTCTAACTTCGAGAATTCAATCGGCTTTAGCCATCAAACTATCAAGTCGCTATACTCAAGGCACCATATTAATGCGTGGATTATTAATGCCTGGATTAATGCGTGGCTGAATGAGAAAACAGATTAATCACAATCACACCCAATACAATTAGGCTCATACCCGCGATGGCGGGTAAATCCAGTTTATTACCCAAAATAAAGTACCCAATGATAGCGGTTAACACAATACCCACCCCTGACCAAATGGCATAAGCAATCCCCAGTGGTATGATTTTGATAACTTGTGAAAGAAGATAAAAAGCAATGCCAAAACAAATCATGGTGATAATAGTGGGCAAGGGTTTGCTAAATCCCTCTGATTTTGCCAAAAAAGTTGAACCAGTAACCTCACTGACAATCGCAATCGCTAAAAGACTATACGCTATCATTGATTGAGACATGACAATCCTTATAACAGTTCACCGGTAAAACTGGCAAAAAGGTCATACTCATTGGCTTCATCAATGGTGACAGTTAAAAATTCACCGACTTTAACCGATGCATCAATATTATCCACATACACGTGACCGTCAATTTCTGGCGCATCGGCATAGCTACGGCAAATGGCGATATTTTCTTCTTCATCAATCTCATCAACCAACACTTTTAAGGTTTTACCCACTTTCTCAGCCAGTTTTTCGGCACTGATTTGTTGCTGTAACGCCATCAGTCGTTCATAGCGTTGTTGTTTGATAGCCTCTGGCACAGGGTTCGGTAAATCGTTTGCCGCCGCGCCTTCTATTTCTGAATAGGTAAACGCCCCTACTCTGTCTAATCGCGCCTCTTTGAGCCAGTCAAGCAAATATTCAAAATCCTCTTCCGTCTCCCCAGGGAAACCCACCACAAAGGTAGAGCGAATGACAATATCGGGACAAATCGAGCGCCAAGTTTTGATGCGCTCCAGTACGTTTTCGCTATGCGCGGGGCGCTTCATGGCTTTGAGCACATTGGGGCTGGCATGTTGGAACGGGATATCAAGGTATGGCAGTAGCTTGTCTTCACTCATCAGTTTCACCACAGCATCAACATGTGGGTAAGGATAGATATAATGCAAACGCACCCAAATGCCCAGTCGATTCAGTGCCTCGCACATATCGTAAAATTTGGATTTGATGGGCATGCCATTCCAAAAACTGGTTTTGTATTTAAGATCTACGCCATAGGCTGAGGTATCTTGCGAGATAATCAAGAGTTCTTTAACGCCTGCGTTTTTGAGCGCAGCCGCTTCAGTCATGATACTGTCAATCGGGCGACTAACGAGGTCACCACGAAAGCTTGGGATAATACAGAATGTACAGCGGTGGTTACAGCCTTCGGATATTTTGACATAAGCATAATGTTTTGGCGTAAGCTTAATGCCCGCATCATTGATTAGGTCGATTTTTGGGTCGTAAGTTTTTGATGGTGCAGGTTTTGGCACATAATGCGACACGGCATTGACAACTTCTTCATAGGCATGTGCGCCAGTCACCGCAAGCACGGCTGGGTGCATGGTTTTGATTTTTTCGGCATCTTTACCAAGGCAACCGGTGACAATCACCTTGCCGTTTTTGGTAATTGCCTCACCAATGGCATCAAGCGACTCTTGCACCGCAGATTCGATAAAGCCACAAGTATTGACCACCACCAAATCTGCACCATCATAGTCACTGGCGACTTGGTAGCCATCACGGCTAAGCTCGGTGATAATGCGCTCGCTATCCACCAAAGCTTTGGGGCAGCCAAGCGACACAAAACCAATCTTAGGCGCTTTTGTCGTTACTATATCTTGAGCCAGTTGGTGCGCCGTTTGGCTGGCGCTTTGACCTACAGTACGGTTTTCATTATGGTTGGCTTGGTGGTGGGTGGCGGGTTTATTGGTAGACTGGGGATTAAAAACTTGCGGTTGGCTTGGCATGACTTTCACTTTTAAAAAATTTAATCTGACTATTTTACTAAGTTTTGCTGTTTTTACCAAATCAACTTTTTAATTTTTCATCGAATCAAATTGCCCGTAGATATAAAAATCTCAGATGCTAAAAAAATCAATCTATTGTTCATAACCTATTGTTCGTAAAATCCCTATCAACTGTAGCACTCCCCATCATGACCATTCAATACAAGCCATACCCTGCAAAAAACACTATTGGTCATGATTTTAGTTGAAACAAATTTTAGAAAAATTATTTTAAATCAATACTTTATAAAAAATCCGCCAAATTTTGACGGATTTTTTGTTTTAAATATTCAACTCATCCCACAATTTTTCTAGGCGTTTATCTGAGACTGGCATGCGGGTTTTCATCGGCTGGGCAAACAGCTGAATCCGAAACTCCTCAACCAACCAACGATACGGCATAATTGTCTCATCATTACCCTTAACAGACAGCCTTTCCATGTGTTTATCAAGCTGATACACGGCATCAAGATCGGCATCCAAATTGTGCTCAAGTCTATCAAGTCGCACCAACAACGCCTGCAAATAACGCGGATATTGCTGCCAATCCTGATAACTCATGCGATACACAAAGTCCGACAAACTCAAATCATCAAGCTGGTCTTCGATATCTTCGATACTTTCTTCAAAAATATCACGATCAAGTAACAGCAGTTTTTGGCGAACCTGCTGCCACTGCTCATACACCGATTTTAGCTGGGCCAGTACACTTTGCCCAACGCTCAAGAAATTGGCAAGCACCACGGCTTTGGCTTGGTTAAATTCATCCAACATCAAAGGCAACTGATTGATGGCAATCACCAACTCTTTATCATGAATCCCTGCCGTGAATTTTTCATGGTCAAACGCTGCAACAAATTTTTCAAAAGTGGCATCAAGCGTGGCATGAATCAGCAAATCTTTGAGTCTATCAAGCTCACCAAGCGGCGCAAAGGCAAGTTTAAAGTTTTTATCAATTTGGCTGGTAAGCTGTCTGGCTTTTGCGCCAAGTTCATTGCCGATTAAAGCAAGCAAGCCTTGACGGTGTTTGTTGAGTGCCACACTGACATCGGTAAATTGCTGAATAGACACAGCCTTTTTATCGCTATAGCTTGGCTGTCCATCAGCAACCAGTGCCGAAAACTGCTTGATCATCACGCCTGCACTGTGACGGTTTTGCATAAAGTTAAAATGCTCGGGAAACTCGCTATGTACACCTTTACCACTGGCGACAGCTTGACTTGTGGTGACTTGATGACGCAGTTTTAATGCGTCAATATCTCGCCCTTTTTCAATCAGGCGGTTTTTGTCATCAACTAGGGCAATTTGTGGCTGCAAATAGGTTTCAACCTCGCTTGGATTAAAGTCTTTTGGCTCTACAAATTGATTGTTTGCTCCACGCACACCGCGCTGGTTTAAGGCTTGGCACAGTTGCCTTAGCAGTCCGCCATGGTGGTTTTTTTCAAGCGTATCAAAAATTTGTTTGGCGGTATCAGGCACGGGCACGATTTGACGGCGAATATCTTTTGGCAACGTCTTTAATAGCTGCAAAACCAGCTCATAGCGCCACCCTGCAATACCCCACAGTAATTCAACCGCATCAACCTGTGGTAAGGCAACGAGCGGGACTTTAATGGTCACGCCATCATCGTCGCTGGTCGGGTCAAAAATATACGACAGGGGTAGTTTCAAATTACCCAGTTGCCACGTTTCTGGGAAAGCTTGGGTAGCGGGTGCTTGTTCGTTCAGTACATCTTTATCACTAAAAAATAAAAACTGTGGGTCCGTTTTTTCTACCTCTTTTCGCCAATCTTCAAATACTTTGCGACTAGCGATATGCTCAGGCACTCGCTTGGCATAAAAGTCGTATAATTGCTCTTCATCAACCAGCAAGTCTCGACGTCGCAGCTTATCTTCAATCAAGGAGACATCAGCGACTTTATCTATATTATGCTGCAAAAATGGCGGCAACTTGCCCTTTTTACCATCGCCTGTGGACGGGGCATTTAAATTGCCTAAGACCAAGGCATCTCGCAAAAAGATTTCTCGAGACTCGCTAAGGTTGACCCGCTCATAATTCATCAGTTGTTTGTGTACCACAATCAGACCAAACAAGCTGATTTGGGCGTATGCCTTGACATGCCCCGTTTTGGCTGACCAATGCGGCTCAAAATAATGGTATTTGAGCAAATCCCCTGCCATCGCCAAAATCCACTCTGGCTCGATTTTGGCAGCGGTACGCATAAACACCTGCGAGGTCTCAACCACCTCAAACGCCATCACCCATAGCGGATTTTGTTTGAACAAGGTACTGGCAGGAAAAATCTTGGCTTTGTGCTGACGCGCGGTGACATACTCCCCGCGTTTGGCTTTGATTAGCTTGCCGCTTTTATCGACATCATTGACTTTTTGGGCAATAAACGACAGCAGACCCGTGAGCAATGCTCGGTGAATAGGCACATAACTGGCGGGCTCTTGGTTGATTGTTAATTTTAAGCCATCCACCATTTGCAACAACTGGCTATGGGTTTGTTGCCATTCACGTAAGCGCGGCGAGCTTAAAAAATGTTTTTTGGCAAAGCTTTTACGTTGGCTGTTGGTTAATTTGTCGTTTTCATACGGGCTTTGCGCGATTGGCGCGGCTTCATCGTCTAGCATTGCATTTTTTTGACGGTCAAGATCACTGTTTTTAAATCCACTGCTTTTAAATCCACTGCTTTTAAATAAGGCCCCATGAATTGCCTGCCAAAGACTGAGATAAAATAAAAAATCGCTGTCGGCTTGGCGAAATAATGCGTGTTTTTGGTCAGCTTGGGTTTGCTTATCGCTCGGGCGTTCTCGAGGGTCTTGCACTGATAAGCCCGATACAATCACCAATAGCTCTTTGAGACAACCGTATTGCTCACCTGCAATCAGCATACGTGCTAAACGAGGGTCTATGGGCATTTTTGCCATCATTTGACCGACTTTGGTGAGTTGATTTGGATGGCGTTTGGATTGACCTTTGCTATTGTTATTATATGTGCTTAGGCTATTTTCAGGTTTTTTAGTGGCAATCGCACCCAATTCTTCTAATAGTTTACGCCCATCATTGACCAGTCGATTGTCGGGTGGCTGGATAAAGTCAAAGTTTTCTACCTCGCCCAGACCCAAGTTTGCCATTTGCAAAATCACCGACGCCAAGTTAGTACGCAAAATTTCAGGCTCGGTAAATTCCGGACGACTGGTAAAGTCTTCTTCTGAATATAAACGGATACACACACCCGCCGCGATACGTCCACAGCGACCTTTTCGTTGATTGGCGGCAGCTTGGCTAATCGCTTCAATCGGCAGTCGTTGTACCCGCGAGCGATAGTCATAGCGTGACATCCGAGCAAACCCCAAATCAATGACGTAGCGGATATTGGGCACGGTTAAGGCGGTTTCGGCAACGTTGGTGGCGATGATAATGCGTCGTCCGCCTGTCGGGTGAAAAATCTGCTGCTGCTCGGCAAAACTTTGACGGGCAAATAACGGCAAAATCTGAGTATGACGGGGGGCATATTGGTTTAAAATATCTGCCAAATCATGAATTTGCGCTTCTGTTGCCGCAAAAATTAAAATATCCGCTTGGTCAGCATGTCCTTTGCTGGCAGCGTCTTGGTAGCACTCTTCCACCGCTGCGGTAATCGCTCGCGGCAAGTTATCTTCGACATCATCAAAGCTGTCATCATCCGAACCTGTGACAATCTCCTCCGTCAACGGACGGTAGCGCACTTCCACGGGATAACTGCGACCTTCAACCACAAACACAGGCGCGGGCGTCGCTTTTTTGGTTTTACCATCAACGCTAGAAAAATACTGGCTAAACCTTGCTGTGTCGAGCGTTGCCGATGTGATAATCACCTTTAAATCGGGACGTTTTGGCAATAGACGCTTGAGATAACCCATGATAAAGTCAATGTTAAGACTGCGCTCGTGGGCTTCATCAATGATAATGGTATCATAGCGGCTCAAAAACTTGTCATGCGCCATTTCAGCAAGCAAGATACCGTCGGTCATCAGTTTGACAATAGAATCCGATGAGCCTTGCTCAGTAAAACGCACTTTAAAGCTGACTGTCTGTCCGAGCGTTTCCCCTAATTCTTCAGCAATGCGATTTGCCACACTACGCGCCGCTAATCGTCTTGGCTGTGTGTGTCCGATTTGCCCTGTTACCCCTCGCCCTGCGAGCATGGCAATCTTAGGTAATTGGGTGGTTTTGCCTGAGCCTGTCTCCCCTGCCACGATGATGACTTGGTGGTCTTGGATGGCTTTGATGAGTCTATCGGCTTGTTGGCTGACGGGCAAGTCTTCGTTTAGGTGTATCGTTGGTATACTGGCGATACGGCTTTTCACTCTCTCTTGCGAGTGTTTGAGTTGTTTTTGATAGCGGTCAAATCTTGACGTATAGTCTTCACTTTCTTTGTCTTTGATTTGTTTTAACTGTTGGGCAAGGCGTGACAGATAATAGCTGTCTTTTGCCATGACAGGTAATTTCACATTTTGAGGCTTGTCTAGTTGAGGATCATTTAATGGTACAGCAGTGGATATAAGTTCTTTCATTCACTTAGGCTATTCTTATGGTAAACATTGCCTAGATAATGTGGTATGAATAAGCTAAAATCAAGCGTTATCCCTATTTTTAAGCTATCGGCTAATTATTTTTATGACAATTAATTTTTATGACATTTGTTAGTTTAACATGAAAGGAGAATTTATGAGTTTATTAAAAACGGTTGAAGTCATTCACAACCCTAATAACTTGCCGATTGACAGAGCGGTGATTTGGCTACATGGACTGGGCGCAAATGGTCATGACTTTGAACCGGTCGTCCCTGACTTGGGACTCGATGGTAACCATGGCATACGGTTTGTATTTCCTCACGCCCCCGCCATTCCTGTAACCATCAACCAAGGTTATGTGATGCCAGCGTGGTACGATATTTTAGAAATGTCGCTTGAGCGCAAAATCGACACCGCACAGATTGAACAATCCGCTCGCTCGATTGGAGAATTAATCAAGCGTGAAGCCGAGCGCGGTGTGGCACCTGAGCATATCGTGATTGCAGGATTTTCACAAGGTGGTGCGGTGGCGTATCAGACGGCACTCACCTATGACAAACCATTAGCCGGACTGTTAACCCTATCGACTTATTTAGCAACCAAAGACAGCCTAGTTTTAAGTGATGCCAATAAAAATCTAAACATCGCTATTCATCATGGCACACAAGACCCTGTCGTCCCAGTACAGCTTGGGCAAGAAGCCAAAGCATGGCTTGAGTCAAAAGGTTATCAGCCGCAGTTTTACAGCTATCCGATGGCGCACCAAGTATGTATGCCGCAACTCAAAATTATCGGTAAATGGCTAAATGATGTGTTGGCCTAACGATGTTTTAGCATAATTTTTTAGCATAAAAAGAGCGTACCTGACATGCTGCGCTCTTTTAGCAATTAGCCATTCATCTTTGGCAGTCGTTTGAGTAAGATAAATAACCAATAATTCACCAAACCCAATAAAACAAAATCCACCAACCAAACCGCCATCAACCCCCAATGCATTTGATAGCCGTATTTTAGTGCAACCATACCACTGCCGCCCAAATATACAAAAGTGAGCATACTTAGCAGCAATAGCGCGTATGGGCTTTTGCCTTTCACGATATAAGGCGTTGATAATAGCGCGGGTATCAACCACAAAGCTTGCCAAGCAATCCCGCCGACCATAGCAGGCTTTGCACTTGCCAACCAATGCGTCAATAACGGTACTGCCAGCAATCGAAACCCCAGCCAAACCCACCATACTATGGTTAAGCGTCGGTGGATGGGATAAATGGGTTTGGGGGCAGATAGTGAGTGCGGGTCTTTTTTTCTCATAACGCTTGTTTTCTCATAACGCTTGTAATGCCTTGGCAATTTTGGCTAGACGCTGACCTTGGGCGATGGCTAATGTTTTTTCGTCTGCGCTCATGATGTGATCATGCTTTGCGCCACTGACATGGCTTGCACCATACGGGCTTCCACCTTGGCTCGTGGTATTGAGCGCAGGCTCACTGTACGAAATTCCCACAATTACCATGCCATGATGCAGTAGCGGCGTCATCATGCTAGTTAACGTCGTCTCCTGCCCACCGTGCATGGTGCCCGTACTGGTAAATACAGATGCCGGTTTGTTTTGCAAATCCCCCGCGAGCCAAATTGTGACGCTATTATCCCAAAAATACTTCATCGATGCTGCCATATTGCCAAAATGGGTGGGACTACCCAATGCCAGTCCCACACAGTTTTTTAAGTCATCCATGGTGGCGTACAGGTCACCTTCATCAGGAATACTTGGCGCAACTTTTTCAGTCTCGCTACTGACCTTGGGTACGGTGCGAATCCGAGCGGCTATGCCCGTGCCGCTGTCTTCAATACCTTGTGCGACCAGATACGCCAAATCTTTGGTTGAGCCATTTTGGCTGTAGTACAAGACTAAAATATAAGGTTGACTCATGGTTTTTCTCACATCAATTTTGATAATTGTTACGTCAAGCTAGTTTGGGTGAATAAATTTTGATGGATGAGTTTTGATGGCAGGGTCAAGGCAATCTACTAGCCAGATTGCCAATTGCAAAACACCAAAACTGTTCACAGTAATTCAATAAACAATTTTTTTGAATATGATACCATACTGCCATACAATCACTGCCTTTTTCGCCGATTTGATGGTCAAACTTTGAAATTTTTTATCAATAAGAACTATTATGAATGAACTCATTGCCAAACTAAAAAAATTATCCATTTTTAAACATAAATGGGTGCAGTTTTTGATGTACCTTATCAAAAATTTTATCGATGATAATTGTAGTCAAAAAGCTGCATTATTGACTTATACCACGCTGCTGTCTATTGTGCCGATTTTAACCTTGTTGGTGGTGATTCTCTCCACCATCCCGCAGTTAGCAGAAGCGCGTGAGCAGATTCAAAACTTAATATTTAGTAATATTTTGCCCAGTACCGGATTACAGGTCACCAAGTATCTTAACCAATTTACCAGCAATTCCTCCAATTTAACCATCATCGGTGTGGGTATCTTATTTTTTACCACTATTTCCACTTTAATGACGATTGAAACCGCGTTTAACCAAATTTGGCGCGTTGAAAAAAAAGAGACCAGCTGGCTCAATCTTGTGCGTTATTGGGTGATTATTACCCTGTTGCCTATTGTGCTTGCGTTAGCGATGATTGTCTCGAGTACCGTTCAAAGTTTGAGTTTTTTAAATCAAAAGATTGGTGGTTATGGGATTGACTGGGCGATTTGGGTACAAATCGGCTCCATTGCAATTATGCTGATGGGTCTGGTGGCCATGTATTGGTTTGTACCACGCTGCCAAGTACGTTTTAAACATGCGCTGGTTGCCGGTGTTGTGGTTGGGATTATCTTTGAAATCCTAAAACTCACCTTTGGCGCAATTGTTGACAACTTTACCAGTTATAAAGCGGTGTATGGGGCGTTTGCGATTTTGCCGTTGTTCTTACTTTGGATTTATATTTCTTGGAATATTATCTTGCTTGGCGTGCAAATCAGCTACTGTTTGACCATTTTTGAGACCAAAGAAATCTTCCCACGTCATGCCTTGTTTAGCTTGATGGATATGTTAAACGTGTTATACCGTGAGCATAAAAAAGGCAATGTCGTTACCGAAGCTGGTCTGCGTGATGTGCTAGGTCGCCAAGAGATGCCAAATTGGTACACTTATATTAGCTTTTTACAAGATAACAATCTCATCACAACCAGCGACAAAGATGAATATGTCCTTAAACGCTCGCTCGATGATTATAGTTTTTGGGAGTTTTACCAAAATATGCCCTATCCTTTACCGCATGAAAAGGATTTGCGAAAACTTAAAAATAACGCGCCTTGGACTGTGCAATGGATTAATACCTTAGCCCGTGGTGAAGCCATGCTCAAATATAATTTTGATGTATCGATGGCAAGTATTTTTGATAGTATCGCGCCGCGTCAAACCCCAAATACCGAAGATATTGAGCCAGATAAGGGAAAAAAAGGGAAAGGTAACAAACTAGCCGGTCAACGCGAAGGCTCAGGACTATCAGGGGGGCAAGTCAGTGACGTGGTCAATGAAGATAAACGCATCAAAGAAACTGACGCCGAGCAAGCGACTGGCTTTGATGGTACGCTTGATTTTAAAGGTCAGGGTAGCTTATCGAGTCAACCGCGTGATTTTAATGCCTTAAATAACGATGAGTTATCGGATGAATTATCACATGAATCATCAGTTGCTAAGCAAGGTCATGATAATCACACTCGCCTGTCAAATGATAATGGGTTAGATGACAAACATCCGCTAAAAACGCTTGAAGAAAGTAATAGTGAATACGACAGTCATAGCGAAAACAAAGCGACTCCCTCATCCCCACAAAATGGCAATGCCACAGACGAGCATAAATTTGCGATTGATAATTATTTAAATGCCAATAATTTTGACAATATGCGTTGGGATATCAGTAACCTAGATGACACGAGTTTTAGTAATGAAATTACCACCACCCAAACAGTCCAATCAAAAATCCTAGCGGATGATGACAAACCAAAAGGTGACAATACGGCAGTGATGGCTAAAATTCGTCAGATTGTTCCTGCTGCAGTGTTAGAAAGTCCCTACAATCCGTTTAATTTTATCGCTAAAAAGATTCAACAGCACTCTGAAAAAAAAGATCCAAGAATCATCACGGATGATGATAAACCCGGCAGCTAGTTTGGGAAGTAAAAACAGCTAGTTTGGCGAGTAAAAAAGGGCAGATTCTGCCCTTTTTTTATCGCCTTTTTTTATAGATAGCTTAAGCCTGTGTCATCTTTTTACCCAACAACCCTTTGGCGTGCATATTGCGATAGACCACCACCACAATGACGATATTGACTAGCAGTATCAAAAAGTTAAGCCAATTAAACCGATGGCTAAACAACTCATAGACCTCAAGCGGTAAAAACACGCCGTAGCCCAAAACGCTATACCAATACGCCCATATCTTATCTCGATAAAGACCGTAGCTTTCCACAAAACGCAGCAGCGCATAGCCTACGACTATCCAAAAGGCTTTTTGCCAATTTTGGTTGGCGACCCAAGCATAGTGATTCAATGCCTCTATTTGGTGGTGCAGTGCCATACCCATGATACGATGCAGCGCCTGTGAAACCACCCGCGCAATCCATTGCAATTTATCATGCCCTACAAAAATAATAGCCGCCACCCCTAGCGCTACCAATCCTTTTACCAGCTCATAGATAGCAACCATGATGATGGCGTTCTTGGCATGATGCCTATTAGGCACTGGTGGGGCTATCTGCTTAAACGCCTTTGGCATAATTCATTACCGTATCCAATCTTGAAAAAAACTTAAAACAAGCTTCAAACAAGCCTAAAAATAGACTTGCTCGACTTTCCCTGTCAGCTCGCTATTGATAAATGGCGTATTTTTGCCTTGCGATATCATCGATTCTTTTGTCACGGTCCAAGTCAAACTAGGGTCAACCAGCACCGCCCCGCCCGTTTGATGATAGCTAGCTTCAATGCCAGCGATTTTAGCAGGATTGAGTGCGATTTTTTCTACCAGCTGCTCTGGGGTTAAAATACCTTCTTTGACCAATTGACAAGCGAGCCCCATAAAAGTATCAAAATTGCTAATACCGGGTTTACACTCCGCAAATGGCGCTTGTTTAGCGGTTTTTGCCAATGGCTCATGGTGGCTACAAATCGCATCAATCGTGCCATCTTGCAAGCCTTCTTGCAGTGCTTTTTTATCCGTATTGGAACGCAGGGGCGGCAACACATACGCCAAGGCATTAAAACCAATCAACGCATCATCGGTTAAATGTAACTGGTGCATCGCCACATCACAGGTCACCGGCAAGCCCCTTTGTTTCGCCCAGCGAATCAAATCAATCGAGGATTTGGTGGTCAGCTGACCAAAATGTGCCGATACGCCTGTTTCTTCAACAATCAACAGCTGCTTGGATAACGCCACCGTTTCAGCAATCCAAGGAATCCCTGCCAAGCCATGATAAGATGCGATGTAGCCATCATGGGCGACGCCGTTTTTGGATAAACTGGGTTCATCAGGGTAAAAAAATACTTTGATGTCATAAGTCGCTGCATAATCCAGTGCTTGCAGTAGTACGTCATCATTGGCGAATTTGCGGCGAGCATTGCTGACCCCGATGATGCCACCTTGCTTCAGCCCAAGCATATTGGCGGGTTTTTCACCTTCAAGACCTGCGGTCATCGCCCCTAGCACATGCAGATAAATACCACCATCTTGATAAGCCCGCTCTCGCAAGCCTGCCAGTAACGAGCCGTTTTCAAGCACGGGATTGGTATCAGGTGGTATAACGACATGCAAAAAACCGTTTTTTCGAGCCGCGGCGCCTTCTGATTTTAGTGTGCCATGCGACTGGTGCCCAGGTTCACGCAAACGCGCACATAAATCCACCAGCGGCGGTAATAGCCATTTGCCATGGCTGTCGATAGGGTTAAGCTGCGTGGTATCAAATTGCCAGTTGGCAGGTAAAAGATTTTGAAGCGTCATGGTTTTGCCTACTTTGGTTTTGCCTACTTTGGTTTTGCCTACTTTGTCATTTTTTTTGCTAAATTTTAAGATGCGCTGCGTGCGGCACGTTGCCCTTGCATAGCCAGTGCCAACACCGCCATACGTACCGCAATGCCGTTATTGACTTGTTTTAAAATCACCGATTGCTCACCATCGGCAACAGCTGATGAGATTTCAACGCCGCGATTCATCGGTCCTGGGTGCATGACAAGCGCGTCAGGTTTGGCAAGGGCAAGGCGTTCGGTGGTAATGCCATACGCTTTAAAATATTCGGATGTCGATGGCAACAGCGGCGAGCCAATACGCTCATTTTGAATACGTAGACCAATGATGACATCACAGTCAACCACTGCCGAGTCTAAATCGTTATAGACACTGACACCATACCGCTCAATGCCTTTTGGTAATAATGTCTTGGGCGCCACGACGCGAATTTCTTTAACCCCCAAGGTTTTGAGCGCTGCAATGTCCGAACGGGCAACGCGGCTATGCTTGATATCGCCGATAATCGCTACCGTTAATTCCTCAAACGGTCTTGGCGCTTCACGATAAATCGTGAGCATATCGAGCATCGCTTGGGTCGGATGCGCGTGCCAGCCGTCACCACCGTTGATAATGGCAATATTTGGGGTGACTTCGGTTGCCATAAAATGTGCGGCGCCACTCGATGAATGACGCACCACAAAAATATCCGCTGTCATGGCTTCAAGATTCCACAGCGTATCTCGTAAGCTTTCGCCTTTTTGGGTGCTGGATTTGGCAATATCGATACTGATGACACTGGCGCCAAGACGTTTGGCAGCCACATCAAAGGTAGTTCGAGTACGGGTAGAATTTTCAAAGAACAAATTCATCACCGTACAGCCTTCAAGCTCATCACTGTTACGGATGCTGTTGGGGCGACCGGCATTATCAGTTAAGTAACCATTGGCTTTTTCGATGATGGCCATCAGCTGGGCTTTGGATAATCCTTCTACGCCGATAAAATGCCGCAAATCACCTGCTGCGGTCAGCTCTGGCTTTGCCATCGCCTGATCAAGCTTGCTCTGCAGTGCTTCGTTAGATAAGGTTTGGGTGTTTAAAATATTCATCAGCCACCTAGATTTGTTGTTATTTGTATAAATTTTGCCTATTTTACCGTAAATCGGCTGGAATAAATACGCCAATATTTTGCGATTATCGCTGATACGACGGGTCAAAAAGTGCTACAATTTGCGGCAAATTGTCTATATTTTTTTTAATTCATGCTGTGTAAATTCCTATAATAAGGTCTACTTATGTCAAATCTTGAAACTTATCTTGCCGCGCAAAACGCCCAACCTGCCGTTGCCGATATCATTACCACCATTACCAAAGTCGGCATTCAAATCAGCGACTTGCTCAAACGCGGCGCGCTCGCGGATATTTTGGGCGAAGCGGGTAACCAAAATGTGCAGGGCGAAGAGCAAAAAAAACTCGATGTCATTGCCAATGATTTGTTGCTAGACGCTTTGAGCGGCAATCCGCATTGCGCGGGCGTGGCTTCTGAAGAATTAGATAACGCCACCCCTGCCAATCAACATGGCGATGTATTGGTACTGTTTGACCCGCTTGATGGCTCATCTAATATTGATATTAATATGGCAGTCGGTACAATTTTCTCGATTTTACCCTACAACAACCAAGGTCACCCTGCGACGGATGAGGACTTTTTGCAAAAAGGGACGGCGCAGTTGGCATCGGGTTATATTTTGTATGGCACCTCCACTGTGATGTCAATCACGCTTGGCAAGGGTGTCGCCATGTTTAGTCTTGACCCAGACACCAAAGCGTTTGTGCAAATCAAAGACCAAGTGCAAATCAGCGCAGATACCAAGGAGTATGCGATTAATGCCTCCAACTATCGCTATTGGTTGCCACCCATGCAGCGTTATATTGACGAGTTTACGGCGGGAAAAACTGGCGTGCGTGGTAAAGACTTTAATATGCGCTGGGTGGCGGCGATGGTGGGCGATATTCACCGTATTTTGTGCCGTGGGGGGATTTTTAGCTATCCATTTGACACCAAACACCCCGATAAACCCGGTAAACTGCGTCTGATGTATGAAGCCAATCCGATGAGCTTGCTGATTGAGCAAGCGGGTGGCATGAGCACCGATGCAGTCAATCGTATTTTGGATATCGAGCCGACCAGTATCCACCAGCGGGTGCCTGTGGTACTGGGAGCAAAAAACGAAGTTGAATATGTGAAAAAATTACATGAAGAAGTCAAATAATGCTCATCACTTCAAAAGACAACCCAACCATCAAAACTGCCCATGCCCTTCTCACTGCGTCGCGCCAGCGTAAAAAACTGGGCAAAACCGTGATTGAAGGCACGCATTTGCTTGAAGCGTACCTCAACGCCAATCTCACGCCCGACACCGTGATTGTCAGTGAAAGTGGCTTACACAATGACGAAATCAATGCCTTATTAAACCGACTTGAAAATGTTAAAACGTTAACGGTTAGCGATAATCTGTATAAAGAGATTCGCACGCTGGGCGAGAGCCTGCCCATCATGGCGATGATTGATATGCCGCATTTAGACTTTAATCAGCCCATCACCAGCGACTGCTTAATTATCAATGGTGTGCAGGACAATGGCAATTTAGGCACGCTGTTACGCACCGCATCTGCTGTGGGAATTAAAACCATTATCTGTACCACGGGCACAGCATCGGCGTGGTCGCCCAAAACCTTGCGAGCCGGCATGGGGGCGAATTTTAGTTTAACGATTTTTGAAGGCATCAGCGTAGATGAGATTTTAATGAAGGTCAAAGTGCCGATGTTTGCCACGAGCTCACATACCGATCATATTATTTATCAGACCGATTTGAGACAACCGTTAGCCTTAATTATGGGACATGAAGGACAAGGCGTCGATGAGAGGTTACTTAGTCAATCTGCCCCGATTGCCCTACCCCAGCCCAATGGTCAAGAAAGCCTAAACGTGGCGATAGCAGGGTCACTGTGCCTGTATGAAATGTTACGGCAAAGACGCTACGCATGATTGCCATAAATAATTGCCATCAATGCCATCAATGAATGAGTGTGACATAAATGACTAGACAGCCTGTGCTTAGTCTTTTTTGTCGTCATTATCGCTTGGTATTAGCCGCCTGGTATCACCGCTTTGGCGACGGCTACCGTGCCTTTGACCACCCCTTTGGTGGTCTTGTAGGCAACTTTGACAGGGACAGTGACAATTTTATGCACACACCCTTGTAAGATAACAGCGGTGGTCAGCAAAAAAAGCAGAGTGGTTAGTTTTTTCATTCGTTACCTTTAATTGACTTTAAGATTGACTTTAAGAACGATAATCAGCATTGATTTTGATATACTCGTATGATAAATCACAGGTATAGACGGTATCACTCGCCTGCCCGCGACCCAATTCAATATGAATGGTAATTTCAGGACGCTTCATCACCTCGCTGCCACGCGCCTCGGTATAGTCATGTGCCAAGCCGCCACGCTCGCAGATACGCACCTCATCGAGTGATACCGCCACTTTTGACTGGTCGAGCATCACGCCCGCTTTGCCTACCGCTGCCAAAATACGCCCCCAATTTGGGTCACTGGCAAAAAATGCGGTTTTTACCAGCGGTGAATGCGCCACTTCATACGCGATTTTGGCACATTCTTCAGCGGTTTCACCGCCTGTCACTTTGACCGTGATAAATTTGGTTGCCCCTTCACCATCGCGTACAATCAATTGAGCGATTCGAATCATCACATTTTTAATTGCTTGATAAATTGCTTGATAATGTGGGTGATTTTCACTGTCAATCACCTCCCCAACTTGTCCTGTGGCAATCAACGTACAGCAGTCATTGGTCGAGGTATCGCCATCCACCGTGATGCGGTTAAATGACCGATTCACCGTGTCGGTCAAGATATGTTGTAGCAACGATTTTTCAATGTTGGCATCGGTTGCCACAAAGCCAAGCATGGTCGCCATATTGGGGCGAATCATGCCCGCCCCTTTTGAGATACCTGTCACGGTATAGGTGATGGTATCAATCGTGACTTGTTCGCTATGTCCTTTTGGGGTGGTATCGGTAGTCATGATGCTGTGAGCGGCATTAAGCCAATTATCTTCGGTTAAATTGGCTAAGGCGCTGTCTAACCCCGCGATGATTTTATCCGCTGGCAAGGTTTCCCCAATCACCCCGGTGGAGTATGGCAATACTTGCTCGGCCGCGACAGCGGTTTTTTCTGCCAGTGCCACACACGTTGTTTTGGCACGCTGTTTACCGTCTTCACCTGTGGCAGCGTTGGCGTTGCCTGTGTTGACAATCAAATAACGGGGACTGTCTTTGGCGATAAATTCTCGCAGCAACTGCACAGGCGCGGCACAAAATTGGTTTTGTGTGGTGACAACCGCGGTATTTGCGCCCGCTATGATGTCAAAAACCGTTAAGTCTTTGCGCCCTGCGTAGCGCACGTGGGCTTCGGTGATGCCAATTTTTATCCCTTTCACTGGGTTTAATTTTACAAGTTCGACATTGCCAACTGGCATGAGAGCGCTCCTTACTGTTGTTTAATTGATTAATCCAAAAAATCTGCCCAAATCGGGGCATGGTCGCTGGGTTTTTCCATGGCACGCAAATCATAGCTGACGCCTGCACCGTTGAGCTTATCCGCCAAATCAGGCGTCATCAAGATATGGTCAATGCGCAGCCCACGCTTTGGCTCATCGTCAAATCCCTTGCTGCGATAATCAAACCAGCTCAGCGCTTGACCGTCGGCATATAACGCCCGATAAGTATCATACAAATCTGTCGCAAGCAAGGCTTGGTACCACTCTCGCTCCTCTGGCAAAAACGAGCACGTGCCATTTTTTAGCCAACGTTTAACACTATCCTCGCTAATGCCAATATCAAAATCAAGCGGCGCAATATTCATATCCCCCATCAAAATCATACTGCGATTTTCTGCTTTAAGCTGCAAGATATAGTGGGTTAAATCGGCATAGAATTTACGCTTCATCGGAAATTTGGTTTCATGCTTGCGATTTTCGCCTTGCGGGAAATAGCCATTGAGCACATCAATATATTTGCCATTAAAATCATAGCGCGCATGGATAAATCGTCGCTGCGCATCGTCGCTGTCGGTTGGAAAGCCTTTTTGTACAAAAATAGGTTTTTGTCGCGATAATAACGCCACCCCATAATGAGATTTTTGCCCGAAAAATTCGACATGATAGCCCAATTGCTGCACGCTCTGTAGCGGAAATGCATCATCATGTACTTTGGTTTCTTGTAGCCCAATGACATCGGGCGCGATGATATCGCGAATGGCTTCAAGCTGGTGTGGGCGCGCCCGCAATCCATTGATATTAAAACTGACAAAACGCGGCATGTGTTTTCCCCAAATTGATAAATGTGGCTTGGTTAAGCGTTAAATGCCGACTATATTAGCGGATATTGCCCACAAGCTCAATTTGAAAGCAAATTGGGTCTGCAACACTGAGGTTATGCATAATGAACCCGCAAATAGCAGGTGAAGTTTAAAAAAATTTTGGTATAATCAAAAAACCTTGCACTTTAATCACTGCTAACTTTGCAAAATATTTTTTTCAATTTTTTCTGGCGACGTGCTGACCCTAGACTTAAAAAGACAATATAATGGCTCGAGTTTCTTCTATTACCCGTGTTTTAAAAATCATCGAAGCCGTGTCTGCGGCACAGCGTCCTTTATCCCCGCTGGATTTGTCTGAGATTTTGGATATTCCAAAACCAACCATGCACCGGCTGATACAGCAGCTGCAAGAAGAAGGCTTTGTGCGGGTCGATATCAATGGTACGATTGTGCCTGCGTCGCGTACGCGGCATATGGCGATTCATCTTTGGCAAAGCCAGCAAGTGGCGATTCAGCGGTTTGCGATTTTGCAAAGACTGGTCGATAAAATCGGTGAAACCTGTGGCATGGCGGTACCTTATTACGTCAACATGGTATATACCGACCGCGTACCTTGTCCTTCTGCCTTACAAGTGTATATGCCCACTGATTCGCAAGCACCCATTTGGTGTACGGCGGCTGGTAAAATCTACCTAAGTACGCTCACAAAAGATGATAGGGTGACGCTACTAAAAAATTTATCGTTAACCGCTATCACCCCTGCCACGATTACCGATAGGGATGCGCTCAATCAAAGTCTTGAGCAGGTAGCCAAGCAGCGCTATGCAATTTCTGATGAAGAATATATTGCCCAAGCGGTCTCAATTGCCGTGGCAATCAATGACACCCAAGGTCGTTACATCGGCTCACTGTACACAACCGCACCTAAAACGCGCAAATCCCTCGAGGACTTGATTGGGTTTGTACCTGATATGCAAAAAGCTGCCGATGATATTCGTGATGCGTTTTTTGGGGAAATTTAAATGTTATCCTTGGCACTTTTGACAAGGTAAAGTTAAAACGCTCAAAGCGATTCTATTGATAGATTTTATATAACATGGCGAGGCTTAATCATTTGCTGCCTCATCAATGTGGCAACAAACCCAAATGTTGTAAACCTTGATAGATACCATCTTCCCACGCAGTCGGACATACATAGTCAGCCGCCGCTTTCACATCGGGATGGGCATTCCCCATCGCCACGCCAAAGCCGACTGTCTGTAGCATTTCGATATCATTCACCCCATCGCCGAATGCCATCGCATCTTCAAAATCCAGCCCCAGTTTATTGAGTGCCTGCGCAATGCCGCGTGCCTTCGAGCCTGTCGCATCTAGAATATCGATACCGTTTTTATGCCAGCGCATAATTTTTAAAGTCGGGGGGAATTCAAAATTTACCTGCGTGTTGTCAGGATGAAATGCCACGACTTGATAAATAGGTATCGACAAATCAATGTCATCATGACGGGCAGTACGGTAAGCTATTTTAAGTGAATTCAAAGCTTCTGACAGCGCATCATCTTCCGCTAACGCGATAATTTCCGTATCTGTCATGTAGGCATAGGATAAATTGTTTGATTCAACATAATCGGTAATCAGTTTAATTTGCGCAGTGGTCATCGGATAATGCGCTAACAATTCACCTTGGTGGTGACTGCATTGACCGTTGATGGTGACCAGCACATCGATACCCACAGTTTCAATGAGCTCATACACAGCTTTGGGAAAAACCGCACGCCCCCGACCCGTGGCGATAGCGACCATAATGCCTTGCTGCTTTAATTTTTTAAGTGCCTCAATCGCGGATTGCGGCACCCTTTCTTGCTGCTTGATGTACAAGGTGTCATCAATATCAAAAAAGACAATTTTTGGTTTTTTGGGGCGTACTGTTGGCTTAGACATAATAACACTAATGCGATAAATTGGGATTGACGCTAATTCTACCCTATTTTTGGGTTAACTTTTGAATTAACGATCAGAAAAAAGCCAGAAAAAAATCCTAGCTTTTTGCTAAATGCCAAAACTTATTGCAGAACGTTCGCATCATAATGCGCCATAATGCTTGAGAAATCTTTATCCCCATGCTGCTCGCTATGTTTGGTGTAAAGCGCCGTCGCTTGGTCTGCCATTGGCGTCACCACCTTGGTATCATTGGCTGTTTGTTTGGCAAGGTTCATGTCTTTGAGCATGAGTTTACTCATAAATCCACCGGTATAACCACGGCTTGATGGCATGGCGTCACCAACATCGGGATGCGGATTACATACTTCCAGCGCCCAGTTACGACCGGTGCTGGCTGACAAAATACTGGCTAAGACTTTTGGGTCTAATCCGTTTTTGGCGCCCAGATTCATGGCTTCGGCTGTCCCTGTCATAATCACGCCAAGCAGCATGTTATTACAGATTTTGGCGACTTGACCTGCACCGACCTCGCCCGCGTGAAAGATATTTTTTCCCATCACTTCTAGCACGGGTTTGACTTGCTCAAATTGCTCAGCTTGCCCGCCCACGATAAAGCTAAGTGTCCCTGCTGCTGCCCCTGCCGTACCGCCTGATACGGGCGCATCCATAAAACCAATACCTTTCTCCGCCGCGACTTGGGCAACTTCACGCGCATCACTCGCTGCGATGGTGCTACTATCGACCAGCAAGGTATCTTTACTCACCACATCGAGCAAGCCTTGATTACCGTCTTTACCCAGATACACCTCTTTGACATGTTGACCTGCAGGTAACATGGTGATGACCATATCCACCTCTTTGCTTGCGTCCACAGGTGAAGTCGCCACGTTTGCCCCTTGTTTGGCAAGGTCGTCTAGCACGGCGGTGTTTAGGTCAAATACGTTAAGGGCAAAGCCATTTTTGATGAGATTTTCTGCCATCGGTTTGCCCATGTTACCAAGCCCGATAAAGGCAATTTTTTTAATGGCTGTTTGTCGATTATTTGGCATATACAATCCTTGTATGTTGTGGTGTTTGTAAACTTTATACAGCACGTTTGGCTAATTTTGCTGAGAGCGAATCGCTACCCAACCAAGACTCAAAAGGATGTTCGCTATTGGGGAAAGCTGACGCAAGATGTGACTGGATATAGCGGTCATCGCATTCATCAAGGGTTTTACTCCATATTGGCGATTTGTCTTTATCAATCAGTAAGGCGCGTACACCCTCACGAAAATCGGGGTAATTGACACAATGTAGCGACGCATTCATCTCCATATATAGCACTTGCTCAAGCGATAATTTGCTGGCATGTTTAAACATCTCAACCGTTAATGCCGCACTAACAGGGCACCCGTGCTGATAAGTCTCGACCGCTTTGGTGAGCCATTTATCCGCTTCGCCGTTGACTTTGGTGAAGTTATCATCGCGCAAGGCTGCATCTATATCATGCACTGAGCCTTTGTTTACTAGCGCTTGGATAGTATTAAAATGCATCATCAAATGACTGTCTGCTAAATGCTCAGTATGATGAATTTTGGCTAAGGCTTGGCTTGCGATATCATGTAAATTGTTGTCAGCTTGCCAATTGGCTTGTTTTAGCGCGTCAAGCACTTTGTCATATTCTGTACTTGCCACGGCATACTCGGCAAGGCTAGAGAAAATCGCATCGTTGGCGTTACAGTTCGCCCCTGTCAAGCCCAAAAACAGCCCAATTTTGGCAGGCATACGCGCCAAAAACCACGAACCTGTGGCATCGGGGTATAAGCCGATGGTAATCTCTGGCATGGCAAAACGGGTGGTTTCGGTGACGATACGATGGCTACACATCGCCATCAAGCCCATGCCACCGCCCATGACAATACCATTACCCCACAAGACAATCGGTTTTGGGTAAAAGTGCATTTGCCGGTATAGGCTGTATTCGTTTTCGAAGAATTCAACCCCGTACGGATTAGGCTGCTGCATAGGCACTTGGGGCGGAGTGTCAGTCATGCTGTCATACAGTTTGCGGATATTGCCCCCTGCACAAAATGCCTTGTCGCCACTTCCCTTTAGCAAAATGGCGACGATGTTGTCATCAGTTGCCCATTTGGTGAGCTGATTTGCCATCAGTTTGCACATATCGATGCTTAGGGCGTTTAGGGCTTTCGGGTCGTTTAGGGTCATTGTACCGATGTGGTGACCACAGTGGGTGGCTATGGTTTCAAATATTACAGGTTGTTGGTTTTCCTCGCTCATTTTTATTTTCCTATTATAGTCCGATATGTACTAAGCATTTATTTGGGTTATTTTCAACAATTTGACAAAACTCAACTAATTGATAAAGTTGCGTTAAAACAGTGGATTTATCAAAAGTTTGAGTTTGGTTAAAACGGTTTAAATCAAATGTTTGGTTTGCATTTTCAAAAACTGCAATCCAAGCCAAAATTAACTTTTTAAAAATGGTTATTTGATTTGGATAAAGCGTATTCACACCTTCAAAATCTAATCCTTGATAAACCACGTCTTTATCATCAACACTAAAATTAACCCATTCTAAACTATCAGCTAAATATCTAAGTAATTTATCATCAATATAAGTATAATGATTTTTTATTAGTAGTTTATTTTCCCATTCTTCATTTAATGGGTGCTCATATGCAAAAACTAAATTGGTAATATCAGTTATGAAGAATAGTTGAATTTCACTCATAAATAGTTTTTGTTTATTTCCACTCAGGACTACGTTTTTCTAAAAACGCATTGACGCCTTCTTGTTGGTTGTCGCCATCAAACAGCTTAATAAATAACTCACGTTCCTTTATCCAGTTAAAACTTGGTGGTTGATAACGTGCCGACATAATCAAGGTTTTACTCGACGCAATCGCATCGGGGGATTGCTTCGCCACTTTTTGAGCCAATTCTAAAGCCGTCTCTAACCCTTTGCCGCTTTCCACGACTTCTTCCACCAAACCAATTTGCAGCGCCTTATCTGCTTTGATACGCTCACCGCATAAAATCATGCGCTTTGCCCAGCCTTCACCCACCAGCCACGGCAAGTTTTGCGTACCGCCTGCACACGGCAATAAGCCAACCGATAGCTCAGGGAGTGCCATTTGGGCATGGCTCTCGGCAATACGGATATCACACGCTAGGGCACACTCAAGCCCGCCACCCATCGCATAGCCGTTGATACAGGCAATTGACACGCCACGGAAATTGGACAACGCTTCAAACGCTTCTCCAAATGCCATCGCCATCTCCGCGGCTTGTCCTTTGTCACCACTGGCAAAGCTGTTCAAGTCCGCCCCTGCACTAAAGAACTTTTCGCCATCGCCATGCACTACCAAAGCGGTAACTTGCTTGCTGTCGTTTAAATCGCTAATGAGCTGCTTTAAACTGGCTAAACTCTCTTTTGTCCAAGTGTGGGCAGGCGGATTATTGAGCGTCAAAACCGCAACGTGATTGTCGATTGTTAATTTTAAATTGGTGTAATTTGACATGGTAAATTCCTTTTAAAATGCCTTTAAATTTATTGCAATCTTGCCAACGCCCCATCTTCCATCATTTTGCGAGACACAATCATCCGCATCACTTCATTGGTGCCTTCTAGGATTTGATGCACGCGCAAATCGCGCACATGACGCTCTAGGGGATATTCTTGTAGATAACCGTAGCCCCCGTGTAGCTGTAGCGCTTGGTTGGCGATATCAAAACTCAAATCCGTGGCAAGGCGTTTTGCCATCGCACAATACGCCGTGGCATCGGGCGATTTGCTATCCAAATGATACGCCGCCAATCGCACCATCTGCCGAGCCGATACCAAATGGGTGAGCATATCGGCAAGTTTAAACTGCACATTTTGGAATTGGTCAAGGGTTTTGCCAAACTGACTACGCTCCTGTACATACTGCACGGCACGGTCAAGAGCAGCTTGAGCCGTACCCACCGCACACGTGGCGATATTGATACGCCCGCCATCCAAGCCTTTCATGGCAAAGGTAAAGCCCTGTCCTTCTTCCCCCAGTAGATTTTCGGCAGGGACTTTGACATCGGTAAAATGTACCGCGGCGGTCGGTTGGTTTTTCCAGCCCATTTTATGTTCATTTTTGCCGTAGCTGATGCCATCGCTGTTGGCATCGACGATAAAGGCAGACACGCCTTTTGCCCCATTGTCCGAGGTGCGCGCCATCACCACAAGCACATCGGTCGCCCCTGCCCCAGAGATAAACATTTTTTGCCCAGTAATGTGGTAATAGTCGCCTTGTTTGACGGCTTTGGTTTTTAATGAACCCGCATCTGAGCCAGCATTGGGCTCTGTCAAACAGTAGCTACCCAATTTTTCGCCCGCTAATAATTCAGGCAAGTATTTTTCGGCAACCTCGGGTTTGGCAAACTCGCCAATCATCCAAGCGACCATGTTGTGAATGGTCATGAATGCGGCAGTTGAAGTATCGCCATACGCCAGTTTTTCAAAGATAATTGCCGCATCAAGGCGCGGCAAGCCCAGTCCGCCAAAATCAGGGTTGGTGTAAAGCCCCATAAAGCCCAGTTCACCGGCGGCTTTGAACACCTCTTTGGGAAAATAGCCTGTGGCATCCCATTCGGCAGCGTTAGGTGCTAGTGATTTGGCGGCAAATTGAGCAGCCAAATCAGCAAAAGCTTGTTGGTCTTCGGTAAGGGAAAAATTCATGGTAAATTCCTTTTTATGGCTAAATTACATCCATGCCATCAGTCGTTGCCAAGCGTTGCTTTAACTTAATGCAAAATCACGACGCTTGGCTATATTGGCTATAACGTTTTTAACCTGATAGCCCAATTCAATCAGTCTTAATCACGAAATATTAAATGTTAACGTCTATTTATTTTAATGAAATGGTAGTGTTAACGCCTTTGCTGGCTTCATCATCAAACCAACGGGCGGTGACGGTTTTGGTTTGGGTATAAAACTGCACCGCTTGCTTACCATAAGGACCTAAGTCACCCAACTTACTGGCGCGAGAGCCGGTGAATGAGAACATCGGTAGTGGCACAGGAATGGGTAAATTAATACCGACTTGCCCCACATCAATATCTTGTTGGAATTTATGCGCTGCCGCACCTGATTGGGTAAAGATAGCCGTGCCATTACCGTTTGGATTAGCATTGATAATGGCAATCGCTTCATCTAGGCTATCGGCGTACATGATATCAAGCACCGGTCCAAAGATTTCTTCTTTGTAGCAAGTCATATCGGTAGTGACGTTATCCAAAATAGTCGGTCCGACAAAATTACCGTTCTCAAACCCTTCCACCTTGATACCACGACCATCGAGCAGGATTTGTGCGCCTTCATCCGCGCCCGCTTGGATTAGACGTTCAACACGCGCTTTGGCCGCTTTTGAAATCACAGGTCCTAAGTCTTTGTCATCTTTACCGGCTGCCACCACCAATTTTTTGGCACGTTCCACGATGTCACCCACCCAGTTTTTGGCTTCACCGACTAGAATCACCACGGATAACGCCATACAGCGCTGACCTGCGGCACCAAATGCAGCACCGGCTAGTTGGTTAAGACATTGCTCTTTGTTGGCATCTGGTAGGATGACGGCGTGGTTTTTAGCCCCCATCATACATTGGACGCGTTTACCTGCTTGGCTGGCGCGGTTATAGACGTGTGTACCGACTGCGGTTGAGCCGACAAATGAAATGGCTTTGATATCGGGGTGGTCACAGATGGCATCAACGGTGTCTTTGCCGCCATGCACCACGTTTAACACACCTTTTGGAATTCCAGCTTCGAGCGCCAGCTCTACCAAGCGCATGGTGACCATCGGGTTTTGTTCTGACGGTTTTAATACGAAGGTGTTACCGGTGGCAATCGCCATTGGGAACATCCAAAGTGGAATCATGGCGGGGAAGTTAAACGGGGTAATACCTGCACACACGCCAAGTGGTTGCTGAATATTATACATATCCACGCCAGTCGCTACGTTTTCGATAAACGCGCCTTGTTGCAGATTGCCAATGCCTGAGGCGTGTTCGACGACTTCAAGACCACGGAACACATCGCCTTTGGCATCGGCTAGGGTTTTGCCTTGTTCTTCGGTGAGCATGGCGGCAAGCTCGTCCATATTGTCACGAATCAGTTGTTGGTATTTTAAGAAAATGCGTGAGCGCGTGTTGATTGGGGTTTTGCGCCAGGTTTTGAACGCTTCTGCCGCCGCCGCGACAGCTTGGTTAATTTCATTGGGGGTAGTTTGGGGTACTTTGGCAATCACTTGTTGGGTAGCTGGGTTGCTCAGGTCAATCCACTCACTAGTGGTTGATTCGACAAATTCGCCGTTGATGAGTTGTTTTACAGTTTGGGTAGTCATCGTAACAATCCTTGTTTTTACCGTGTTGGGTGTATAGCGTTTGATAGCGTTAAACGCGTTGCAAAACAGTGTGAATGAGTTGGGGGGGGTACTGTCAATCATACTTAATTACTTAAGTATTTTTTCTGGAGTAGTTTTTCTGGAGTAGTTTTGCTGGGCGGCTGCCATAGGGTTAATGACAATAATTTTTGAGGCTAGCTCACCTTTGCTGCGAGCGCCCAATTTTTTCATTAAGTTGGCTTTATGCACTTCAATGGTTCTGGGGGATAAACCAAGTGACTTACCAATCTCTTTACAGGTATAGCCATTGACCACATACTGCGCAATTTGGGCTTCACGTGCGGTGAGCTGCGATTCGGACGATAATTGCGGTTTTTTTTCAAAATGCCAAATTGCCAGTTTGAAGGGGTCATCTGGGGTTAAGGTGCGTCCGTGGGTAGTTGCCCAGAATATTTCCCCTGTTTTATGACGCATAAAGCGCTCATCGCAGTAATGCATGTTGGTCTGTAATCCCAAACCTGTTAATGCTTCTTTGCCAATTTTTTCAAAATCTTCGACACTGGGAAACAATTTTTGCATCGATTGATTGAGTAGCTCATCGTGCGCATAACCGAACAAATTGGCAAAGGCATCGTTGAGCGCTTTGATACGCCGATAGCTTAATACCACTATCGGCGTGGGCGCGTGCCTAAAAGCCAGTAAGGCATAATTTTCCATCACAATCACCCCTGATTTTTAAGCCCTGACAACTTATTGGTGGACAACTTAATTGCCATTAGTAATCCGCCATCGCTTGTCTGACCGCCTCAATCGCAGTTGGGTCATCAAGGGTACTCATGTCGCCTGTTTCTTTGCCTTCCGCCAGCGCCTTGATAGAGCGGCGTAAGATTTTGCCTGAGCGGGTTTTGGGTAAAGCTTTGGGAAAATAAATAGCCGCAGGTTTAGCAAGGGCGCCCAACTGTCTTGCGACTTCACCCACGATTTGCTGCTCAATGCGGAAACGGTTTTCGGTTTCTGCTACTAAGTCATGATTTTTTAGGATACAAAAGGCAATGGGTAGCTCACCTTTAAGCTCATCATGGATGCCAACAACCGCTGATTCGGCGACTTCGGGGTGATGACCGATGGCCTCCTCGATTTCCTTGGTACCCAAACGGTGACCTGCCACATTGATGACATCATCGGTTCGCCCTAGAATATAGTAGTAGCCGTATTCATCCATCACCGCATAGTCTGATGTTGCGTATTGTTTGCCATCAAGTAGTGAAAAATAGCCATTGATAAAACGCTCGTCATTTCGCCAAACGGTGGTCAAACACCCAGGTGGTAAAGGTGCGGCCAACACCAACATGCCTTTTTCATTGGCTTGGCAGGGTTCGCCTGTGGTTCCATTGATGACTTTGGCGTCATATCCAAACATCGGATAGCCGGGTGTGCCTTGTTTGTGTGGCTTGTGGTCGGGATTGTCTGCAAATTTTGGGGCATGGCTTAGGATGGGCCAGCCCGACTCAGTTTGCCAATAGTGGTCAATGATTGGCACCCCCATGTGACCTGTTAGCCACTGGGCCGTTGGCTCATCGAGTGGCTCACCTGCCAAGAAGAATGCTTTTAGGCTTGAGATATCGTGACGGCTCATCCACATTTCGTCTTGTTTACGTAGCATCCGCACGCCTGTCGGTGCAGTTAACAAAATATTGACTTTATTGGCTTCGACAATCCGCCACCAAATCCCCGGGTTTGGCGTGGTTGGCAAACCTTCATATATGATACTGGTCATGCCTGCCAGTAACGGGGCATAGATGCTAAACGAGTGACCCACTGCCCAACCGATATCCGAAATCGCCCAAAACGTCTCGCCAGCATTACCGTTATAGACAAAATCCATCGCGGTGGCAAGGGCTACTGCATGACCGCCTGTATCACGCTGTACGCCTTTGGGTGTGCCTGTCGTGCCTGAGGTATATAATAGATACGATGGCGCATTGGACTCTAGCCAAACACAATCGACTTTGGCATTGTTATCAGCACTTATTGCCCGCTCGGTGACATAGTCGATGTCCTGCGGCTCTGCTGTATATGGCATAATGCCACGGTCAATCACCAGCACATTGGTTTTGACTTTGGCTTCTTCGACTGCTTTATTGACCAAGTTTTTGTAATTAATGAGCTTGCCACCGCGCAGCCCTGCATCGACCGTAATCACCATTTTGGCTTCGGCATCATCCATGCGTACAGCGAGGTTATGCGAGGCAAATCCGCCAAATACCACCGAATGAATCGCCCCGATACGCACACAAGCCAGCATGGCATATGCCGCTTCCAAAATCATCGGCATATAGATGACAACACGGTCGCCTTTGTCAATACCATGACGTTTTAGCACATCGGCAAAATAGTTCACTTCTTTGTATAAATCGTTGTAAGTTAAACGGCGTTTGGCATAGTCGGTATACAGTTCAACAGGGTTGCCAAGTGCCTTAAAAGCTTTCTGAATATTGGGGTAATTATCAATCATTTCAGCATTGATTTCGGTAGAGACCCACACAAAGGCATCTTGCTCTGCCCGGTTTTCAAGGTGGCGATCGACCATGTTGTAACACAAATTGGTTTCGCCGCCGACAAACCATTTGGCAAAGGGCAGCTTACTATCGTCTAAAATTTGGGTAGGTTGTTGATGCCAATAGATTCGTTTGGCTTGCTCGCCCCAGAAGGCTTGTTTGTCGTTGATGGATTGATTGTATAAGTCAGAGAAATTCATTGGCTGTCCTTAGCTAGAATCTTAACGGATGGTGAAAGTCGCTTGCAGGTTTGGTTTTTAGATGTTGGCAAAACATCTCATTGCTTGAATTCATTCCTTGAATCCACTTCATAAATTCAAATGATACGTTTTGTATCGTTTTGAATATAGCAAATAGACTCGCTAACGTCAAGCCTCGCCAAATTAATTTTGAATTTTTTATATTTCGAATTTTTAACGATTAGTATTTCTTATGGTGATAATAGTTTGTGCTAACATAATTGTCCTGTTACACTTTTTAGACTAAAGCAAATAAGGGAAAAGTCATGAGCCAGACCAACGCCAACCTAGCTGAAAATGAAAAAAGCCTTGCACCGCCTCACGTTTTAAGCTTAACCCCTTTAAACTCGCATCCGTCAAATACGGCACTTGTTGAGCTTATCGATAATGATAAAGACTCTCCTTTGCTAGCGGACACCCAGTTACTTAGCCGCGTGCTGATAACGGTCGTTGAGCAGCAAACCTCAGAACCGGTGAAACAAACCATTAATAAACTGTTAAATGGCGAAGACCCCCAGCAGACTATTCAAGCCATTTTGCCAACGCTCAACCATCAACAGCGCAAGAATCTCATTCGGGCTTGCGGCTTATTTGCGCAAGTGTTTAACATCGCCGAAGACATGCACCATGAGCGCCGCCGCCTTGCCCACGAACAAGACGAATCTGCCTCAAAAAGTAGTTTTGCCCATGTGGTTGATGAATTAAAAGCCCAAGGGATTGACAGCGATGAGTTGCAAGCACAGCTTGATGATACCTTTATCAGTGCGGTATTGACCGCGCATCCGACCGAAGTACAGCGTCAAACGATTTTATCACTGCGCCGTCAAATCCGTGCTTTACTTGAGGAATACCACACTGCGATTGGCTACCAACGTCATCGTATCGAGCAGCAACTAGAAGCCACGTTATTGTCGCAGTGGCAAACCAATGAAACCCGCCATTTCAAAATTACGGTCAAAGATGAAATCGACAATGGCATTGCCTATTTTGATTTAAGTTTTTTTGAAGCCCTGCCAAGTTTGTATCGCAAATTAGATTATCAGCTAAAAGAGCGTTTCCCCGACACTGACATGCCAAACTTACTTAATATCGGTGGTTGGATTGGTGGCGACCGTGACGGCAATCCGTTTGTGTCAGCCGATACCCTTCGCTATGCGTTCAAACGCCAAGCGGCAACGGTGTTTTACTTTTATCGTGACCAACTGGGCAAGCTGTACCAAGAGTTGCCGCTATCTATCCGCCATGTCAAAGTGAGCGATGCGGTACTGGCACTCTCCGAGCAATCCAAAGAAGATAATATCTCTAGAGAAGAAGAGCCTTATCGCCGCGCCATCGGGTTTATCTCGTCACGTTTAGTCGCTACCTCGCATACGTTTGATTTGTCTTACGGTTGTCGCTTTGGACTTAGTGAGCCCTACGCTGATTGTGACGAGTTTTTAGATGATTTGTACGTTGTTTATCAGTCATTGGTGGACAATGGCAGTGAGTTACTGGCTAATGAACGACTCACCGATATCATCCGCGCCGTGGAAGTATTTGGGTTTTATCTGATGCCATTGGACTTGCGCCAATTCTCAGGGATTCATGCCGAAACCGTCCATGATTTGTTCAAACATGCCGATTTAGAAGATTATCTTTCTTTGTCTGAATCCGCGCGTCAACGTGTGCTGCTGCGTGAATTGGCAACTGCACGTCCTTTATATAACCCCTATATCACTTATGAGCCACAAACCCAGCGCGAGCTAGAGATTTTTCAAGCCGCAGCCGATATCAAAAATCGCTTTGGTGACAAAGCGATTACCCAAAGTATTATCTCCAATGCTGAACAAGTGAGTGATTTGTTGGCATTGGCGTTGTTATTGAAAGAATCAGGGCTATTATTGGTCAAAGATGGCGTACCCGTGAGCCGTATCAATATCGTACCTTTGTTTGAAACCATTGAGGCGCTGCAAAACAGTACCCGCATCATGAGTGAATTGCTGGATAAACCTTGGTACAAATCGGTGCTAGCCAGTCGTGACAATCTGCAAGAGATTATGCTCGGTTATTCAGACAGTAACAAAGATGGCGGTTATGTCACCAGTCAATGGTCGCTATACCAAGCTGAAATTCAGCTAGTCGAAATGGCAGAAAAATATGCCATTCAACTGCGTTTATTCCACGGTCGTGGCGGTAGCGTAGGTCGTGGTGGTGGTCCGTCATTTGAGGCAATTTTGGCACAACCAGAAGGCTCAGTGGATGGTCAAATCCGCATTACCGAACAAGGGGAAGTTATTACCGCAAAATATGCCGATGCGGGCAACGCGGAACGCAACCTTGAGACGCTGATTGCCGCAACGCTTAAAGCGAGCCTATTGCCAAGCCATAGCGAAAGCCCTGATAGCGACTTAATGAATCAGTTATCGCATGAAGCCTTTAATTGCTATCGCGCGCTTATCACTCAGCCGTATTTTATTGACTATTTCTTGCAGACAAGTTTGGTCAAAGAAATTGCCAGTTTAAATATTGGCTCACGTCCTGCTAGCCGCAAGTCTTTGGCGCGTATTCAAGATTTGCGCGCGATTCCTTGGGTATTTTCTTGGATGCAAAATCGCTTGATGCTACCAGCATGGTATGGCTTTGGCACCGCAGTTGAAAAACTGATTGCAGATAACCCAGACAACTTAGCAAAACTGCAACACAACGCCCAACACAGCGCCTTTATGCAAGCCATGTTATCGAATATGGCACAGGTCATGGCAAAAACCGATATCGAAATCGCCCAAGCCTATGTTGAGCTTGCCAACGATGCCACTGAAGCCAACGCTATTTTTGCACTTATTACTGCAGAATATCACCGCAGCCTTAAAGCCTTGCTGACACTGACCAATAAAGAAACGCTACTGGATGATAACCGTACATTGGCACGCTCACTTGCGCTACGCCTGCCGTATTTGAATGCCTTGAACTGGTTGCAAGTGGCATTATTAAAACAACTTCGCGAAGCGACTGCTGATGAAAGGTCTACCACTGAAACCACCAATGAAACGACGAGCGATAATGAAACGTCTTATACCGCAGTGCTTAACTTGGTTCATTTAACTATCAATGGTATTGCCCAAGGCTTAAGAAATACCGGTTAGTAAGCGTTCAAAACAGTCTTAAATTACTTTTTAAAAAAATCGCTGGTTGTGTACTGGCGATTTTTTTATTGACGGTTTTTTATTGACGATTGTTTTGTTGATGACAATTAACCCAAATAAACCTTATCAAAATCCAAATGGTGCACCCATTCTCGTAGTAGCAATACCTTGGCATAAAACGCTAGGTCATTGGGCATAGCAGGCAAATCTCGCAGCGAGCGATAGCCCGCCAGCACTGCAAAAGCTTTTTCTAGTATCTCAGCCCGAATATAGCCGCCATTGTCATCTTGCTCAAACGCTAGTAAGCGTAAATCCTCTGCCCCTATCACCTTTAATAATTCATCTTTGGGCAATCTAGGTTTTAGCGGTGAAATAGCATCTTCTATGCGCATAATTGCCGTTTCCCAAGCCAATTCAGTGGGCGGCAATGCGTGCAATGTCTCTGCAATTACTTTTAGCGTAAGCCATTGTCCCATAGGTTATCTTGCAACGTTACACTGATATGGTCAGGATTTAGTGTTAACACTAACATAGCACGCCCTTTTGTGATTTTGATTGATTATAACTGGATTGTGATTAAATAGCTTGATTGTGATTAAAATGTGCTCGTTTAACCGGTGGATTTGATTTTATAAAAAAAACCCTTATCTAATAACCACATAAACAAGGGGATAGCCATGTCAGAAATTCAATTTAATGCCAACTTAAAAAAAGCCGAAAACGCTGAGCCACTGACTGAGCAGCAATTAGAGGCACTGGCACAAAAACGTGCCTATTTGCAGGAGCAGGCTGAAGACATCATTGCTATTGCACAATTACAAGATAATTCCGCGCTCAACTGTTTACACAAAATCAATGTCCTAGGCGGTACTTCAGAAAAAGCTTACAGAGCGGTAAATACCCGTATTATAACCGACCAAGACCCACATGGCGCTTATCATGCGGTGGCAATGGCACAATCAACTTCGGATTTGCCCTTTGATGTGCCTACCCTCGTAGATATTGTCATTGAGCAAGGTGAGCCAGCATTACAACTGCGGCTGTTAAAGCTATTTGATAGTCAGCCGATTGCTGCCGAGCCGATTCCAAAAATTCGTGACAGTATCAATCAATTAGGCGATAAAGCGGTGATTGCACAGCTCAATCAGCATTTGTTAAATCGCCAGTGATACAAAAACAATAAAGGTTAGGAACGCTCCTAACCTTTTTTTATTGATAGATGATTTGACTTTAACAATTAGGGACATTTAAAGGTGATGGTATATTCGTAATCATCATCGCGGGCAAGGGTTTTTTTGCTGCCAAACACACTACCAATCATACCTATGGCTTGGTCAGCCGCGCGTCCCATGTTTTCATCCAACACGCCGTTATACTGGTAGCTATCGGTCAACACGATGGGCGATTTTCCGCGGCACTGCTCAGTTGCGATATGTAACGCATTTAATTTGGCGATATTCTTGCTTTTGCCTAACCCGGTGGTTTCTAGAGTATTGTTCGCGCGCTGTAGCACGGGTAAATTGGTTGGTGTGCTTTGACAAGCAGATAAATTCATTGCTGCTAATAGCGTGATAGTAGTGATTTTTAATGGGGTGATGTTTAATAAAGACGGTTTGAGAGATGATTTCATGATCTGCAGGCTGTCCCTTTTCAATAGCGGTGTTAAGTTTCCCATCAATTATCAACAATACAGGCAAACTCACCATTTTAACAATAGAATCTGGTTGATGGCTTGTATTAGTGTGTGGTAAAAAATGAGCCGCCGCAAGTGGTCTTACAAATCATAAAATCTGCGCAACAATTGGCTGGTTTGTTGATTTTCAAACTAGCTATTTTGGGTGAAATTGGTTAGCATGATGGGTGGTTTTTTTAACGTTTTTTGCTTAGATTAGGACGATTATGCGCTCACCTGCCCATTCATTAACCCATTCGCAATTAATAGATGCCCCTTGCGGCAAGCTTGAAGTTGACGCACTTTGGCAAGCTGACTCAACGGGCGTTGCCAACCCAAACGCCGCGTCAGTTGAGCGTGTTGCCATTCTTTGTCACCCCAATCCATTGCAAGAAGGCACGATGATGAATAAAGTGGTGACCACCATGTATCGTTTTGCCCGCGACCAAAACATGCATGTGGTACGCTTTAATTTTCGCGGTGTGGGTCAATCAACGGGCGAGTATGGCAATGTGACAGGTGAAATCGAAGACGCGTTAACCGTGCTGCAATGGATTCATAGCCAAACCGAGGCGCGCAAGCTATGGATTGGCGGATTTTCGTTTGGCGGATTTGTCGCCGCCAAGCTTGCCCAGCTTGTCAATGAACAAGGCGCATTTTTGGGCGTCGATGATTTTGACATTACGGATTTGGCATTGATTGCCCCTTCTATTGAAAAAAACGACACCTCAGATTTGCTACTGCCCACCGCGCAAACCTTTATGATTTATGGTGCGAATGATGAAGTGATTGCGCCAAGCTCGCTACAACAATTTGGGGAAAACTTTGGTATTCAAACGCACATCATTGACGATACAGGGCACTTTTTTCATGGTAAATTAGGGCAATTAAAACAGCTGCTTGAAGCGTTAAGTAGCAAATAACGCAGTTTTTATTTTATCCTAGTTCCTGATTGGTGTTTTTGATGGGTGTTTTTGATTCGGGTTTTTGGTGTATTTGACATCGTGAGCTATCTGGCACCTTAATGCCGTCTATTTAATCGCATCTATTTATTGAATACCCCTACGTCAAAGCACGTTGAAATGAAAATTTGACAACTTTTTAATTTACGCTGAGAGACAACATGCCCAACTCAAATTTACGACCCTTACAACGCTATGAGCTTGCGCTAAAATCTGGTGAGTTTAGCGAAGATGCACAGCAGCGCGCTGCGATGACTTATTTGGACAATGTCTATGAACAAATCATGGACAACCGCGCCAAACAACGTGGGCTATTTAGTTTTTTAAGACGTACTGAGCCGCCCAAAGGGCTATATATGTGGGGCGGCGTGGGTCGTGGTAAGACTTGGATGATGGATATGTTTTTTGAGTCGGTGCCCGCCGACAGCAAAATGCGCCAGCACTTTCATCACTTTATGAAGCGGGTACACGCCGAGCTCAACAAGCTACAAGGTCAACAAGACCCGCTACAAAAGGTCGCCGATATCATCCATAATGAAGCAGATGTGATTTGTTTTGATGAATTTTTTGTCTCCAATGTCTCCGATGCGATGATTTTGGGCGATTTGTTTACCATGCTATTTAAAAAAGGCATCACCTTGGTTGCCACATCAAATATCGCGCCAAATGGCTTATATAAAAATGGTATTCACCGTGACCGTTTTTTACCTGCCATTGCCGAAGTTGAAAAAAACTGTACGGTCATGAACATTGACAGTGGCATCGACTACCGTCTGCGCGTATTGCAGCAAGCCGAACTTTACGTGTCTCCGTTGACCAAAGAAAACATCCACTGGCTTGCCAACCGCTTTACCGCGCTAAGCAACAACCAACACATTATCCAAGACCCCATTCATATCAATGGTCGTGATATCGCCATCAAAGGTCGCACCGAAAACACCTTGTACATTGATTTTCGGGCGTTATGTATGCAGCCGCGCTCAGCCAGTGACTTTATTGAAATCGCCAATGATTTTAGCACGGTGCTGGTGGACGATGTGCCTATACTCAACGATATTATCGCTGACCCGACAAGGCGCTTTATTTACCTCGTCGATGAGTTTTATGATCGCCGCGTCAAGCTTTTGGTACGTGCAGAACAGCCGATTTTACAACTGTATGATGGGCAAAAATTGGCGTTTGAAATTGAGCGTACGCGCTCACGGCTGTTAGAGATGCAATCAGAAGAATATCTCAAAGCGGAACATCGTTTGGATGAGATAAAAAAAGAAGATATGACCATTTAAATAATCCAAAGCCTTAATTATTATGCAGGTGAGTGGCTTTAACGATGTATATTCCCAAAGATTTTTCTCAAACCGATTTTGAAGCCGTTAAAGATTTTATTGCTGCGTCGCCATTAGCAAACATAATGGCATCAAACGGCGATTCGGTTGAAATCTGCCCTGCTCCGCTACTTTGGCAAGTAGATGAACAAAATCCGCTTGGCTATTTGATGGGTCATGTGGCAAAAGTCAATCCGATTGTAAAGATTGACGCTAAAAACTGGAAAGTTGTTTTTACTAGCCAAGGTCATTATATCAGCCCAAATTGGTATCCTACTAAGGCGATTACCCATAAAGAAGTGCCGACGTGGAATTATCAATCGGTGATTTTTTCGGTGACACCGCAACTAATCACAGACGCAACTCAAATCAAGCAGATTGTCGCGACGATGACGGATTTTTTTGAGCATCAACTTAAACAAACTAACCCCAGTCATGAGCCTTGGTCTTTAAGTGATGCGCCAAGTGATTATATCAATGGCATGTGCCGCGCGATTGTGGGGGTTAAGTTAACCATTCATAATTTTGAAGCCAAATTTAAACTTAGCCAAAATAAAACTTTGGATAATCAGCAAGGCGTGATTGACGGTTTAACACAACTGCAATCAGCGACAGCGGATAATATGGCAACGCTAATCAATAACCTCTTTAAGGAATAAAAATGACAAATTCAGAAATTTTAGACTTTATCAAATCGCGCCGTTCAATCGGCAACCTTGTCGCTCCTGCACCCAACCGCGAGCAAGTCGAACAAGCGATTGAAGTCGCCCTATCTGCCCCCGATCACAAGGATTTAAACCCGTACCGTTTTATCGTACTTGAAAACCAAGGGCTCAACAACTTAGGCACGGCGTTAAAAAATGCCGCGATGGCACAAGGTGAAACTGACGAAAAAACCCTCGCCAAATCGGAAAACATGCCGCTGCGTGCGCCGATGATTATCGCGTGTGTGACCGATTTTAAACCCCATGATAAAGTCCCCCATTGGGAACAAATAGCGGCAAGTAGTTGTGCGGTGCAAAATCTCCTGCTTGCCTTAATGGCACAAGGGTTTGCCACCGTATGGCGCACCGGCCCACTTGCCAATGCACCTGCAATCAAACAACTGTTTAATGTAACCGCTGATAACCAAGTCATTGCTTTTGTGTATGTTGGCACAGCCGTGTCGACCATCCCGCCGCGTTCTAAGATAGACGTCACACCATTTATTGTTTATGATAATGGCACAAACTAACGGCTAAGCTAGCCGTTTTTATATTTTGCTCATGTAAAGGGTGCCCTGTTATCAGTATTTGCAGGACAAGTGGATTCAAGGATTTTCAATGAAAAAACCCCAGTTAGCAACCAATCTAAGTGAAAATTTAGAAAAGCTGAATGTCAATCGTGAAAAAGCCAGTAAGCTGTTTGCCGACGTCATTGAAAAAGCGGTCAAAAAGTCTAAGCCTGACACCCCAGCGCTATTAGAGAAAGACTTAGACGTAGAGACAGACTTAGACAATCAGCTCGCCAACGAGCCTGCACCCCTCAAAATTGCCGTGCTGGGCGGTGGTAGTTTTGGTACGGCAATGGCAAATTTATCGTCCAAAAATGGCTGCGAAGTCACGCTTTGGGTACGCGATAAGCGCAGCGTCAAATCGATGCAAAAAACCCACATCAACAAAAAATACTTGCCCGACCATAAGCTTGATGAGCGCCTGCAATTTACCCATGATTTGCAAGCAGCCGTCAAAGGCAAAGATTTGATTTTTGTGGCAGTGCCTAGCGCTGCTTTTCGCGAAACTTTACAAAAAATTGCGCCTTTTATCAGCGCTCAAGCCATCGTGTCTTTAACCAAAGGTATGGAAAAAGATACCTTTGCGCTAATGAGTGATGTGATCGCGGATGAATTGCCCAATGTGGCTTTTGGCGTGATGAGCGGCCCCAATCTCGCCAAAGAAATCATGAATAATATGCCATCTGCCACCGTGATTGCCAGCCAATCTGCAGCGCTACGGCTCGCGGTACAAAAAGCGCTGCACAGTGCGTTTTTTCGGGTGTTTGCCAGTGATGATTTAATTGGCGTGGAGCTTGGTGGTGCGCTTAAAAATATTTATGCCATCGCCATGGGCATGGCGGCTGCCTATGACATCGGGGAAAACACCAAAGCCATGATTTTAACCCGCGCATTGGCGGAGATGAGCCGATTTGGCGTCCAAGCGGGGGCTAATCCCCTGACCTTTTTGGGGTTGTCGGGCGTGGGTGATTTGTATGCAACTTGTTCATCGACCTTAAGCCGTAACTACCAGATTGGTAATATGCTAGGGCGTGGCATGAGCCTTGACCAAGCCATCAAAAAACTGGGGCAAACCGCGGAAGGAATTAATACTATCCAGCAGGTGAATGAAAAAGCCATGAAAGCGGGTATTTATATGCCAATTACCCATGCCTTGCACGATATTATCTATGAAGACAAAGCGCCGCTTGGGGTTGCGTTAAACTTAATGGAAGCAGGATTTAGAAGTGATGTGGAATTTGTCATGCCGCATCAAGTACAGCCAAAGCATAACTGACAAACACTATTTTAAACATTTTTAGGTAAATACATGCAATTAATTTTAGTTCGTCATGGCGATGCAGGCGCTTATACCCTGCCAGACCATGAAAGAAATTTATCAGCACTGGGTCAAGCCCAAGCTTCACAGACCGCAGCGTGGCTTGCCGAAAACTTTGAGCCCGACCATTTTATCGTCAGTCCTTACAACCGCGCCCAGCAAACCCTTGCCCAAATCCAGCAATTTTTTCCCCATGTGCCTGTGACCACGTATGAGGGCATCACCCCCGATAACGATGCAGACATCGCCGTGGATGCGCTAAGCGAATTGGTTGGCGATTGCATGGTGGTAGTTTGTCATATGAATATCATTGCTAAAATTGCCCATATTCTCACGGATGATCCCTTAGAGGGTTTTGCACTGGCTGAAGCGCGTGTGTATGATATGGGTATATTGGCACCCAGTCTTGCCGCTGAGATCAAACGTTTTGTTCCCACCTGTTAGGTGATTTAATTTGTCAATTTTGTGTAGGACACTTCTGTGATTCATATTTGGTTGCCAACTCAGCATGCTGCCTTACGTTTATGGCAACAAACCACCCAGACTTGGCAAACGGCTGACGATTGGCAAACGCTTGCGACCCTTGCCAATTTGCAAACCACGCAATCAGCCAAGCTGCAAGCCTGTCTCTATTTTCCTAGTGTCAATTTATTAACAATCCAGCCTACCCTTTCAGCAAGCCAGCTCAACGCTCTGGGCGACACCGGTAGACGCTACTTATTTGAAGATATCAGCATTGGGTCGGTAGACGATTTACAAGTCAAAATCCAGCCAACCTCAACCAACAGCGAATTCCCCGCGTTATTTGGGCTTCATGCTGCCGATATTCATTCATGGATCAATGCTGCCTCGTTGGCGGGTATTGAGATAATCGCTTTAGTGCCAGATTTTTTACTGCTGCCGACTATAGATACTAGAATTGATACTAAAATGGATATTAGGATAGCTACGAGCACAAACACGAGGGCTACAGAGACGAGGGCTACCACAAGCGCGGTCTACTACCAAGATGCAGATACCCAGTTATTAAAACTGCATACTTATCACGGCATGGCGGTTAGTTTTTTACCGCTGGTACTCACTAAATTACCCATGCTAGAAACGCTATATTTAACGGGTTTTCACGATGAAACCGTTGCCCAGCAATTAGCCAGTATGCCTAATTTATCCATTGCATCGTCTGAGTTGTTGCCTACCCCAATCAAAGACCCGATCAGACATTTTTTTAACTTTGCGACAATCAAAGGCAAAACGACGCTTGCGCCTTATGCCAAAGTCATCGCCCTAGTCACCGTTTGTGCGCTGCTGACAGCCTTTATGGTCGATGCGCTTCGTTGGTATTATTATAACCAAGCACAAAAACAAGCTGCAATTTTGCTAGCTCAGCAATATACCCAGTGGTTCCCCAATGAGCCGCTTAGTAGCAAACTCACCCTGCAGCGACAGTTATCTGGCAAATTAACCACTCAGCAATCAGCCACGCCAAACGTACTTCAGATATTGTCGTCCATACAGCCCGTATTGCAACAGTACCAACTGACCGCCAAGCAGCTTAATTTTCAAAATAATCACTTACAACTGCAGCTTTTATCATCAAGCGCCGACTCGTTAAACAAAGCCGTCAATGACATGGTAAACAAAGGGATAAAAGCCAAGCTAGGGTCTGTGGATGCTGCTATGCCCGCTGCAATGTCTTCGAACACTGCCAGTGCGGTTTCCAGTGCAGTGGCGCCAACTTCTGCTGGCAGTGCCCTTGCGATGATAGATATTGAATTGGCAGAATAAACCCACGACTGAGATGAATTTATGAAACCGCACCCCTCACTGAGCCAATCCCTGCAAAAACTAACCACGCCTCTGGGTCATGCCTTTCAAAATTTATCACGTCGTGATCAGATTGCGCTGCTGATATTGGCAATGTTCTTGCTTTTTTTTGTGGTCGGTGTCGGTGGTTGGACGCTGCATAGCAAAGCCAACCAAGCACAAAAAAAATACGATGAAACCATGGCAGATGTGTTTTGGCTACGCAGTCAAGCAGGTAACATCAATCCCAACCAAACCCAACAAGTCAGTCAAGCCGATGCTATCAAACAAATACTCACCCAATCAGGTATTGTCAATGCGCAAGTGGTCGAGAATGGCAATACTATCCAAGTGGCCTTTAGTCACGCGCAGGCCAGCGTAATCACCAATATACTTAATCAGTTTGAACAACAAGGTATCCGCATCCAGCAACTACAAATCAACCAACCAGCCCTCGATAAGCTTGAAGTACAATCTGTCTTATCTATTAACTAATGGTAAAAGACCATAAAAAACGATGCACTTGGCATCGTTATTTTAGCGCATGGTGGCGCATTGGCTGATTATTTTTGCACCCACTGACGGATTTTATCACGCTCTGCTGGCGTTGCTCTCAACCATAACTGCATAAATTGATCGAGACTATCCGATGAACTGACCGTGGTCACAACCGCTTGATTGCCATATTGATTACTAGGTTGATTGATAGCGGGAATCGCGCCCCCTGATTGTCCTAAGGCATTGATGGTTTGTTGATTGGCTTCAACCGCTTTTGAGCTACCACTAAACACACCGCCTAACGCATTACCCAATCCACTAAAAATGCTTGAACTACTGCTGGATGTGGCTTGCTGACTTGCAATGATTTGCTTACCTTGTAGCACCGCTAGTGTGGGTTGTTTGACATATTCTTTGGCGGCATTATAGTCCTCTGGTTGACCTAGCATATCCAAAACATACGTTTGATTGTCGGCAAGCTCTACTGGAACGCTAATATTGCTTGAACGTAACACATCGTGATTGTCACCGCGCAGCTCGTACAACCGATTGTACTTGGCAGTAATTACATGTTTGCCTGGCTCAAGTTTGTAGGTTTTTTGCGGTTTTGAAAGCAAGCCGTTTTTGACTTCTTGACCATTAATGGCGGTCACCACGGTATTATCAGCAACATTCAAGGTGACCTGGGCAAATGTTTGTGTGGTTGCTAACACGCCCGCAGTCAACGCGGCAGCCGTCCATAAGTACTGTTTATTCATAGGATATCCTGTTGTTTTACATCAAACTGTTAATGGATTCTAACCCATTTATCACGCAATTCCTATGACAAACCCGGTCAAAAATCTAAAAAATTCTCATTTTCTGCAATTTCATCAAAATCCGCCAATTCAAAATTGAGCGTTAAATTATCAATGATGTTCATCGCATCTTGAATTTTGGCTTTGCTCACTTTGTTTAATGGGGTGCGTTCCATGTTAGAAAATAATGGCTGCAATTCGTTTAATACTGCTAACATCGCACCGATGCGGTGTGGACCTTCATTGAGCAAATAGTCGATGATGCGCGGGTCAAAGTGCCAATGACGACGGCGTAATACCGATTCCAAAATCAGCTGTCTATCAAGCCTATCACTGCCCGTTGGCAATTGAAAAGTCGCGGCTCGAGCAAGCCTTGATAGCAAATCTCGCAGCTCAAAATTTAACGCTTTGACAGGCAAACGACTGGCAAAAATAATTTTATTGCCGTATTCTTGCGATAAATTAATCAGATGAAAAACTGCTTCTTGCCATTCAGGATGACCTTGAATTTCATCCATATCATCAAGCGCAATCACTGTGGTATTCTCTAGCGATGACAACACCATGGCATCCATGTTGGCATTTATCAGCTCACGCAGCGATAGATAAATAACAGATTGGTCGATATCACGGAAGGATTCGCAGATAGCGTTGAGTAGATGGGTTTTACCTGTATCGCGCTCGCCGTATAGATATAGCTGCGTCAATAGCCCTACATGCATTTGGCGCACCACATCGATGATTGATACCCAGCCTGGACCACTAAAGTCACTGATACTCGCGGACTGCTTGATATTTAAGTTTAGACTTAATTGTTCCGACATTCATGCACTCGCAATCGGTAAGATATCCCTTTTTGAAAATAAATCATAAACCACTATAAATATAGGTCGGCAAACATAGTGCTGCCCAGTTCGCCGCCCTATCCTTAAAAGTTTAAAAGCAAAAAATAAAGCGTCTAACTAAATTTTCACTATTATAACCTAAATTTATGAAATAGCTACTCACGCGCCTTTTGCCCCGTGTCGGGTTATTTCAAATTTAGTTACCTTTCTTATTTAGTTTTTGAAACACTCAAGACAAAAACAGTCAATGCCATTATAGCGCTGAATGCGATGATATAACCAAAGATTGTACATGTCTTATCATTTTAGTAGTATATTTGATTATCTTTGTAATGGAGACTCTTATGTCTTTTGTTAACCAATGGCGTGATGCGAATTTTTTTAGACCATTACATATCACTATGAGCACCTTGAGCGCTATAGGGCTAGGCTTGGGACTTACCGCATGCCAGCCCACCCCTGAGACAAATAACCGAGCGAGCGACGCCCCTTCGCCGTCTAACGTACCTGAAGTCATCATTGCCCAAACCCCAGCCAGTATCCCACCTGCCACAGTCGGGTTAAAACGCATGGATTTTCCGGTGTATTTGGCAGGTGTGCCCAATCTACTGCATCCGATTATTCCGTCAGTGCCTATCAATCGCAAATATGACAGCGATGGCAGTGATGCTAAAAAATCACCCGTCAGTTACTTCCAAGAAGTTGCTGCGTATGAATTTCAAAGCAGTGTTTACAATATTGTGTTTGAAGGGTTAAAAACTGGGCAAGTACACCGGCTGTTTCCACAAGATAATTTTGTGATAAGAGCGGTGCACACGCCCTTGGTAGATTTAACCCAAGATGACAAAAAAGCGCAGAAGAAAGCTACCATGTCGCAAACTGCAACCAACCAACCGCAAGCCGCTAAAGAAGCAACCAGCCCATTGGCAGTCAAAGTCGGCAACACCTTACTGCTAGGCTATTTTATCTATGAAGTCAAAGAGATAGCTGATGATAATGACAATAAAACCAATCTCGATCAGCAGCTCACCTTGTATTTAAGCGATTTGAATGGCAAAAATTTATTGAAACTCACGCCCAATAATCAATATTTTAAACATTATAAATGGCTGCCTGAGACCAAACGCTTTTACTTCTCAACCCAAGCTGATACCAATGGCGATCGGGTGATTGATGAGAATGATAAATACTTCTACTATTTCATCGATTTTGCCAAAAACGCGCAAATAGTCACGGCGTATGATTTTAGTAAGCCAAAAGCATAAAGCTTTGTTAAACTGCACTATTAAGCGCGTTTGAGACGTAACGCATTAAGCACCACAAACAGTGAGCTCAATGACATACCAATCGCAGCCAACCAAGGCGGCACATAACCTAACGCAGCGGGTATCAGTACGATAAAATTATATCCTAGCGCCCATTTGAAGTTTTGGGCAATAATGCGATCGGTCTTGAACGCCACTTCACGCGCTTTTGCCACGACTTGGATTTGACCATTGAGCACTAAAGAGTCACTGGAGACTTGCGCCAAATCTGCCGCACCCGCCATAGCGGTTGAGATATTGGCAGCGGCAAGTACCGGCGCATCATTTACCCCATCCCCGACCATTTGCACGATGTGTCCTTGCTGCTGCAGGGCTTTTAAATGTTGTACCTTATCATTCGGGGTAAGACCTTTATAAACTGTGTCAATACCAAGCTCGCGCGCTACCTCAAGCGCCTGAGCACTAGGGTCACCGGTAAGCATCAGCACCTGCGCGCCTTGGTCTTTGAGATGTTTAATGGTAGCTAAGGCGCCTTCTCGGACTTTATCATGAAAATAAAAATGCGCCAGTGGTTGCCATTTTTTGCTTAGGCTATCTTGTCTCGATAAGGTCACACTGGTGCTGGCTTGGTGTTTGCTCAGATTTGGCAGTAACCCATCGTCTAATCCTGATTGCACTGCAAAACCATGATGACCTAGACGATAACTTAGCCCATCAATCGTAGCTTGCAGACCGCCCCCCGGAATGTGTACCAAATCGCTGGTAGCGGGCAAATGCATTTGCCGAGTCATTGTCAATAACGCATGAGCAATGGGGTGACGACTACCCACTTCAAGGCTCGCTGCAATACTTAAAAAATGGTTTTTTATCTCGTCTTCGTTTTTGGCGTCATCTTCAGTAAAATCTACTGAGGGATTTTGTTTAACACCATACGGTACATCCAGCGTTTCAATCGCCATCAAATTGGGTTGACCGTACGTCAATGTACCGGTTTTATCAAAGGCTACATGGGTGACTTCAGCGAGTGTGGTAATGGTATGCCCGCGCGTCGCCAAAAACCCAAGGCTCGCTAATCGATTGGTAGAAACGGTTAATGCGATGGGCGTGGCCAGTGACAAGGCACAGGGACAAGTAGCGACCAATACGGCAACCGTTGCCCAAATGGCATGACTCGGCTCAATAAAATACCATGCCAAAAACACCATACTGGCAATCACCAGTACCCGCGCGACAAACCAGCGTGCCAGTCTGTCTGCTTTTAAGGCGATTTGCGGCTTTTCACTGAGCGAGCGATTCACTAGCCTGTCAATCACGCCCATTTGGCTATCATTGGGTAATGTGGTGATTTGCATCACAAACGGCTGACTGTCATTTTGGCTACCGCCCACAATGCTATCGCCCAAGCGTTTGATGATTAAGTCACTCTCCCCGGTCAATAAACTTTCGGACACCGTGGCACTATCCGACAGCAAAATACCATCACTGATGATACTGCTACCGGCATCAATGCGGACAATATCACCAACTTTTAGCGACTGCGCCGAAACCATTTGCTCATTATCACCCCTATTGGCAGGGTCTACACTAAGTGACTGATAAAAAAGGTCTTTATATTGACTGGCATATAGCGCTACTTGTGAGGTATCCGTATTCTCTAGCGCTAACGGCGCTTCATGACCCAGCTTTGCGACCAACACAGGCTCGACGACCACCAAATCATTGGCTAAATTGGCAGCTTTCAGCCTGGCATTGTGCTCGACAAATTTGCCCGCCAATAAGAAAAATATCAGCATACTAACCGAGTCATAATAGGTCTCGCCTGTGCTAGTCAATGTCGCATATAAACTTGCCAAAAAGGTAATGACAATGGCGATACTAATCGGCACATCCATATTGACTTGGCGGGCTTTAATCGCTGACCACGCCGATTGAAAAAATGGCAATCCTGCAATCAAAAACACAGGAATACTAACAAACAGCGATACCCAGCGTAAAAATTGCCGATCGTTGACGCCGATACCTGAATATTCCCCAAAATATAGCGCCACTGCAAACATCATCGCTTGCATGGCACCCAATGCCGCAATGCCCAATTGAAACAACATACGGCGATTATCTCGCTTGAGCATCGCTTCATGGGTATCTTGCCGATAGGGTTTGGCATCATACCCAATGGCTTGCACATTTGCCAAAATTTGGCTAATCGGCAGTTTTTTCTCATCCCATACCACGCGCATCCGTTGATTGGTGAGATTGACTTGGCAAGTGTCCATGCCATCAAGGCGATATAATTGGGTTTCAATCAGCCAACTACAGGCAGCACAGCGCAAATTGCTGATTGACAGCTCGGCAACGCTTTGCCCTTGCTGATGGTAAATAAATTGCGATTTGATATCATCGTGGTCATAGGCTTGTAGCTGATATAACGAATCAGGGAGACTGGCGGTACGATTGATTTCACTGCGGTCAAGATAGTATTGCTCAAGCCCCGCCTCGATGATACTTTGCGAAGCAAGCTGACAGCCCATACAGCACATCGCCCGATTTTCACCCAATACATGGGTAAAAAATGGCGGGCTCGGTAGCGGGTCGCCACAATGAAAACAATGCCCTTCTGCTGGCAACACCAGCTCCACATCTTGATATGTGGTAGTAAATTTGCTACCTACCTCATTATGCGTACGGCTAGGCACATCGGTCACAACCGACTGCCCAATATCCGATTGTTTTGCCCCAAATTGGCTATTGTTTGGCATCATCAAATCCCCTAGGGCAAAAACCCTAACTCACCCAAAAATGACTGTTATTGTACTCCAAAACGGTCTATTAAAGTTTAAAAATCCTGTATAAACGTGGCAAAATAGCACGATGTTTACATTGTATTTTGGCGTATTTTGGGTCATGATAAAGCACTTTTTTATACCCTTGATCGTGACGCATTTTTGTATGAATTCAACCGTTATCTCTGCCGCTAAAAATCGCCTAAACTCGCCTAAATTCCAGCATGGCTCAAACCAACAAGGAATGTTTATCCTGAGTTTCATCTTTGTGGTGGCAGTATTGGTCGGCTTGGTCTTGCTTGGGTTATATTTGGTGCGCCAAGATAATGTCATCACCCAAAAATTTGAGGGCAAACGCTGGAATATCCCTGCAAAAGTGTACTCGCAACCGTTAACGTTGACGGTGGGTAATCCCCTTAGCGATGATGAATTGGAAAATTGGTTAAATTTACTCACCTATGCCCCTGACAAAAACTATGACAATGCCGGCACTTTCACCAAAAAAAATGGCGAGTACTATATTCATACCCGCGAATTTAAATTTGCCGCCAACGATACTGAGCCATCGCAAATTATTAAGGTCACGCTCAAAGATAACCAAATTGAAAAATTACAAAGTACCCATCCCAATCCATCGGGTGTGGCGCGGGTTGAGCCAATTTTTATTGGCGGTATCTATCCAGACAACAATGAAGATCGCATCGTTTTGACCATCAATGACTATCCGCAGCCATTAATTGATGCGCTGGTGGCAACCGAAGACCGCAGTTTTTATCAGCATCACGGCGTGTCTATCCGCGGGATAGGACGTGCGATTTATAGCAATTTTATGGGCGGTTCACGCCAAGGCGGCTCCACCATCACCCAGCAACTGGTTAAAAACTTTTATCTCAACTCAGATCGTACTATCAAACGTAAAGCCAATGAAGCAGTGATGGCGATTTTGCTGGAAATGCATTACACCAAAAGTGAGATTTTGCAAGCCTATATGAATGAGATTAACTTAGGTCAAAATGGCAATCACTCCATCAACGGGTTTGGGCTTGCCTCGCAGTTTTACTTTAACCGTCCGCTAAAAGAGCTTCGACTCGACCAAATGGCGATGCTCGTAGGGCTTGCCAAAGGTCCTACCCAGTACAATCCGCTACGCTACCCCGATGCTGCCCTAAAACGCCGTAACGTGGTGCTGAGTAATATGCTCATAACCGGTAAAATCAGCCAACAGCAATATGATGAAGCGGTGCAACAGCCACTGAGCATCTCTTACAATCCTGTGATTGGTAAAACGCGTTTCCCTGATTATCTCGATGTGGTCAAGCGAGAACTCACCCGTACCTATGATGCCAACGATCTCAAAAACGAAGGGTTAAGAATATTTACCAGTTTTGATCCCAATGTTCAAAAAACCGCTACCAGCGCGGTCATTCAAAGCGTCAATCAGTTAAAAAAAAGTAATCCCAAACAGCTCACTAATTTGCAAGCCGCCCTAGTCAGCGCCAATCCCAACAACGGTGAACTGCTCGCTGTGGTGGGAAGTAGTCGTGATTTTACCGGTTTTAATCGCGCCGTCGATGCCAAGCGCCAAGTTGGCTCTTTACTCAAACCGATTATTTACTTAACCGCATTTGAGCAGGGTCGTTACAATTTATCAAGTAGTGTCGATGACAGCCCGATTGTGCTAAAAATGACCGATGGTAAGACATGGACACCCAGCAATTACGGTGGCGGCAGTCATGGTATTGTCCCACTCACCAGCGCTTTAGCCAATTCCTATAACCAAGCCGCAGTGCGTGTGGGCATGGAAGTCGGTATTCCCAATTTTTTAAATCAATTGTACCGTATGGGTATCAACAGCCCATTGCCCAATTATCCATCTACCTTGCTTGGCGCGGTGAATCTATCGCCCATGGATATGTTGGGGATTTATCAAGTACTGGCAACCGGTGGCTTGCGTCATGAAATTCATACCATTCGCACGATTATCGATGACCAAGGACGAGTGGTTCAGGGCATGGAACAAAAAAATCAGCAAGTTATCAACCCCACGGCTGCCTATCTCACCAATTATGCAATGCAGCAGGTCATCAAGCAAGGTACCGCCAAAGCGGCGCTAGCGCTCGGTGACAATCTCAATCTTGCAGGTAAAACAGGGACTACCAATGATTATCGCGATGCGTGGTTTGCAGGTTATAGTGGCAATGTGGTCAGCGTTGTTTGGGTCGGTTTAGATGACAACAAACCCACAGGTCTAAGTGGCGGTAATGGCGCTTTGCCGATGTGGATGAATTTTATGAAGCAGCAAAAGCTTACCCCGGTTAATCTCATCGCGCCAGGCAATATCGAATGGCTATGGATGGAAAACGGCAAATCACAATTATCCAATGAAAAATGTCCAAATGCCATCTATGTACCTGTTGATACCGACAATCTACCGCAAGATAGTAGTGAATGTGCGGTGCAAATTTATCAACGTGAGCAAGAAGCTAGATTTGCGGCACAGCAACAACAGGCAATGAGTGAGTTTGGACAGAGCCAACAACAGCGCTATGACAATATTGAGCGTAGACAAACCGATGAAGATACCATTGGTAATAACCCACCTGCAGCCAATCCTTAGCAAAATGAGGCGACTAATACGGGGAATACCCAGACTAACCCTAATACCCCCAATACCGCTAATAATAGCAGCGACCCGACCCATACCAACCAACCACTCAATGCAGCGCCGCGCTCGCAGTCTTGGTTAGAAAAATCGGTCAAAGAAATGTTTTAAAGACAATAACAGGCAAACCTTCTTATTTGTCCTTACCCTTACCGCTAGGTGTTTTGGCTTAGGTGCGCCAAGCAATAACATGGGCGTTTTCATTTTTGAGTCACATCGCATTTTTGGCTGAATGCGTTTATACTACCAACTCAGTGCGCTCGCCTTTTATTGTTTCATTATTTTATTTTTTCATTATTTTATTTGTTATTTTTAAGGACTGTTTATGCCTTGGCAGCAATTACATATTCAATGCGAAAAATCGCAAGCCGAACTGGCGGAAACCTTGATGCTAGAAGCCGATGCGCTCAGTATCAGTTTAGATGATGCAGGTGACCAACCGCTATTTGAACCATTGCCAGGTGAATCGCCATTGTGGGATGATGTGATTGTGACTGGGCTATTTGATGGTGATTGTAATTTGGAAACTTTGAGTCAAGATATCGCCAATGATGTGGTGGCGACGCGAGTTTGGACCAGCCGAGTGGATGACAAAGATTGGGAACGTGAGTGGATGAAGAACTACCATCCCATTGAATGTGCCAATGGACTTTGGATTGTGCCCAAATGGATGTCACCCCCTAACCCCAATGCGATTAACATCATCATGGATCCAGGCTTGGCATTTGGCACAGGTTATCATGCAACCACCCGTCTTTGTATTGATTGGCTGACAGAACAGCCCCTGCAAGATAAAGTGGTGATTGACTATGGGTGCGGCTCAGGTATTTTGGGCATTGCGGCGCTTTTGTTAGGCGCAAAACAGGTGTATGCGGTCGATATTGACCCCCAAGCGGTATTAGCCACCCATCAAAATGCCGAGCGCAACAAGGTAGCCGATCAGCTTCAGGCATTTTTACCCGAACAATTTAGTGACTATTGTAAACAGCAGGCTATTTTGCCCGTGGACTTGATAACCGCAAATATTTTAGCCAAACCACTAATGAGCCTTGCCCCTTATTTTGCGACATTATTGAAATCTCAAGGTAGCATTGTGTTGGCCGGTCTGATTGAAAACCAAGTGGAAGATGTAAAAGCTGCCTATCAGCCTTATTTTGAGATGGATGGCGAATTTACCTTTAGCGCGCAGGAAGATAAACATTGGCATCGCCTCTCAGGTTTTCGCCGCGCGTAGAACAAGTCGCGATTGGTATAAAAAGCCTTACAAGGAAGTAAGGTCGTCTTTTGCCCGTCAAAGCCTAGTAACAGCCTAACAACATAGCTAGTAACATAGCTAGCAGCCTAGTGAACATAAATTCTAGAAAATTTGTTGACTTTATTTTTTATTCGTCATTAAATGATTTAGCACACGACATTATTAACAATCAAAGACGCAAACTAAAAATGCTAAAAGGGAAGTGATGTTGCGATGAATTTGTACAATGCCAAATGCCCAAACTGTCAACACGCATTTAAAATCAATGATGAACAGTTAGCCGTTAGACATGGGTACGTTCGTTGTTCCTATTGCAAAACCATTTTCTCAGCTACTGAACAGCTAGAACAAAAAAAATTTGCTAACAACAATCCGCTCTCAAGCCCAAACCCTCAGACGCCCTCAGCGCTCATCGATGATAAATCTGAGGAGATTTTATTTGACGATGAGTCAGGTATTGATGAAGCCGGCAATCTCATTGTCGATGAACCCGTTAAACCCATCTCACCCTATCCCTTGTCACAATCTCATACAAAATCAGCCTATGCTAAATCAAACAGCACCATAGATGACTTAGAGATTATAGACAATTTTGACCAACTGCCCATAGCCAAAAATACCAACCCCAAAGTATTGATTGGCGATGAGGACGCCGTTGAAGCGATAGACCTCGCCCAAGATAACGAGACGTTAGGCGATGAGCAGGCTTGGCTGCTAAGCTTAATGGCACAAGCGGATGACAACGAAGCAGCGGACGACACAGCCGGCGCCAAGCGAGGCATGGATGGGGTGTTTAACACAGATATTTTTGACCAAATTCCGATTGATACTCGTAGTGAGCAACAAGCAGATTTGTTAGCCTATCAACAAAAGATTGATGAACGCTTGTCACAACAAGTTTCCTCGCAGCAATTGGCGAATGCAAAAATTTTTAATATGGGCATTATTTGGGGATTAGGTAGCTTATTATTAGTCTTTTTGTTAGCCGCGCAATATATTATTTTTAACATCGACACCCTAATCACTTCAAAAACAAACGCGGCCGTGCTCTCAAATATTTGCCATAAAATCCCTGCCTGTCAATTGCCTATCGCTGATACGGGTCTTATTGATGTGCAGATGCTAGCGCTTGCCCATTCATCCAAACTAGCGGGGAAAACTGACATGATATTTACTCTGACCAATACCACGGATAATAATATTGTCTATCCGAGTGTTAAGGTTTCGCTGCGCAGTGGCAATACCATACTTGCGCAAACCCTACTCACCCCTAGCCATTATTTGGAAGCCGGTAACAACTATTTGATGCCGCATCAAATAAAACCCGTCAAATTGCGTATTGACTTTCCAAAAACCAAAGTTCAAGCCGCTAATATTGAGCTGATTTATTAAATTTTTTTGGCTTCATTCAATTGAGCTTCTTTTTAGCTTCATTCCAATATTGATACACCAAGCCTCCAGTATCTAGTATTTATCGCAGAATTTTACATATTGTAAACAACTTAAGCTTGCTATCAGTTTCATAATTGTTTTAGTATAAGTACTAATAACTTTATTATTCGTCTTGATATTTAAGTTTTATTTAATCTGTTAACTAACGAATTATTCAATAAATTTGTAATCAAATTTAGTTTGAGAATCTGTTATGCCCAATTCTGTTGCTTTACAAAATCGCGCCAAGTATTCCAATATGTCAGATAACCCATCTAATCCCTACACTACCCATACCCCATCGCAAACTTCTCCCAGCGCAAGCCTAGCTCATCACATTGAGCTTGTAGTGCGAGAGTACTTCGATAATTTAAAAGAACAACAACCGACCCAACTTTATGAGCTTATGTTGTCACAATTTGAAAAACCGCTAATCAGTGTCGTCCTTGAACATACCCGCGGCAATCAAACCAAAACCGCCGAGATTTTAGGACTTAACCGCGGTACATTGCGGAAAAAACTCAAAACCCACCAATTGCTATAATTGATAAAAATACCCGCTTTTTTATGATAAGATATCCCTATATTTAGGGATTTATAGAGCTGGGGTATGAAAGCCAATCAGTCAGTTCGTCATAACTGACTTTTTTGTTTTTTCTGCCCCTAGTGTTTTTTTGTCAACGAGTCGAGTCAATTATGAATCAAGCTTATGCATTGCTCTCTGTTTCTGATAAATCGGGTATTGTGGATTTTGCCAAAGGTCTAATCACCCACGGTTTTCGTCTACTATCAACAGGCGGCACCTACAAACTACTCAAACAACATGACTTAGCAGTGACTGAGGTCGCAGAATACACAGGTTTTGCAGAGATGATGGATGGTCGGGTAAAAACCCTGCATCCAAAAATTCATGGCGGTATTTTAGGTCGTCGCGGCACGGATGATGCGATTATGCAAGAACATGGTATCGACCGCATTGATATGGTGGTTGTCAATTTATATCCATTCGCCCAAACCGTTGCCAACCCAAATGTCACCAAAGAAGACGCCATCGAAAACATTGATATTGGTGGTCCTACCATGGTGCGTGCCGCGGCAAAAAACCATGACCATGTCAGCATTGTGACAAGCCCCAACGATTATGCAGCCATCTTGGGTGAGCTAACAGCAAACGGCCGTATCAGTGATACCACCCGTTTTGATTTAGCGGTAAAAGCATTTGAGCATACCGCACATTATGACGGTATGATTGCCAACTTTTTAGGCAACCGCCTGCAAAGCTTTGAATCGGCTGACCAATTCCCGCGTACCTTTAACGTGCAAATGGACAAAGCGCAAGACTTACGCTATGGTGAAAACCCGCATCAACAAGCCGCTTTTTATGTCGAAAAAGCGCAGGTTAATGGTCAAAAAGAAGCCAGTATTGCCACTGCCAAGCAATTACAAGGTAAAGAACTATCTTACAATAACATCGCAGATACCGATGCGGCGTTAGAATGCGTGAAATCGTTTGATATGCCTGCGTGTGTCATTGTTAAACACGCCAATCCTTGTGGTGTGGCCGTGGATGCCGACTTAACCCATGCTTATCAAAAAGCCTTTGCCACTGACCCAGAATCTGCGTTTGGCGGTATCATTGCCTTTAACCGTGAATTAGATATCAAAACAGCAAAAGCGATTGTGGATCAGCAATTTGTTGAAGTCATTATCGCCCCAAGCGTTGCCGAGGGTGTGCTCGATGTCACATCTGCCAAGAAAAATGTGCGCGTGTTAGTCTGCGGTGAATTACCAAACCCAAGTGAGCGCCAAGCCCAGTTTGATTTCAAACGCGTCACCGGTGGTTTATTGGTGCAAGCGCAAGATTTAGGCTTAATCACTTTAGATGATTTAAAAGTGGTGACAAAAGTACAGCCGACTCAGCAACAATTCGATGATTTGCTATTTACTTGGCAAGTCGCCAAATATGTGAAATCCAACGCGATTGTGTATGCCAAAGATGGGCGTACCATTGGGGTAGGCGCAGGTCAAATGAGCCGCGTCAACTCAGCACGTATTGCCGCGATTAAAGCTGAGCACGCTGGTCTATCGCCTGTGGGTGCGGTAATGGCATCAGATGCCTTCTTCCCATTCCGTGATGGTATTGATAATGCTGCAGCGGTGGGAATTAAGGCGATTATTCAGCCCGGTGGCTCCATGCGCGATGACGAAACCATCGCTGCAGCCGATGAACATGGCATTGCGATGGTGTTCACCGGTATGCGTCATTTTAGACATTAATTTTTGTTAGGCATAAAAAAGGCGAAACTGACTAGGTTTCGCCTTTTTTAATTGATAATTTTTTTCTTTTTATAGCTTCGTTAGAGTATATAGCTTAGGTTTAGAGTTTGGCTAAGGTTTGGCAAATATCGAGCATGCGATTGGCGTAGCCCCATTCATTGTCATACCAAGCAAACACTTTAAATTGCCGCCCCACGCTCATGGTCTGTAAGCTATCAATCACCAATGAATGCGCATCATGGATAAAGTCACTGGACACCAATGGCTCATCGCTGTAATCCATGATACCCGATAAATCTTGTTCACTGGCATGTTTTAACAGCTGATTGATAGCGGGAACATCCGTGGCTTTGTCAAAGGTAAATGTCACATCAATTGCCGCGACATCCATGGTCGGTACGCGGATAGAATACCCATTCACCTTGCCTGCCATATGCGGCATCACCCGATTGACCGCAGCGATACTACTTGATGTGGTTGGGATAATGTTATGCCCAGAAGCCCGTGCACGGCGCAAATCACGGTGCACTTGGTCAAGCACGGTTTGGTCAGCGGTTACCGCATGGATTTCGGTCATCATTGCTGATTCGATACCATAGGCACGGTGCAATACATATAGTAAAGGCACGAGCGCTTGGGTGGTACACGACACACTGGATAAAATCTTTTTATCACGGCTAAGCTCATGGTCATTGACGCCCACGACGATACTGGCATCTACATAATCAAACGGAGCAGCCCCAATCATTACCTGCTTGGCGCCCGCGATAATATGCTGCGACGCCTGTTCATAGCTACGAAAATGACCCGTGCTCTCAAGCACCATGTCGATGCCCAGTTTTTCCCAAGGTAATTTGGTGGCAATGGGCTGCTGTATCAATGCAATTTTTTGCCGAAACTCCCCTTGGCTTAATAGTAAGAAATGCTGTTGTTTTTCCCCCAAATCCACTGTTTTTAATTCAATATGAATATCACTGACCGCAGATAATCGACCATGGGTACTGTCATACTTGAGTAAATGTAACAGGGTTGCTGGCTCAGCAATATCATTGATGGCGACGATATTTAACGGCTGTAATTGTAAAGGATTTTGACAAAACCGTTCGATATAAGCACGTAGCACGTTGCGCCCAATACGACCAAAGCCATTAATAGCGATGTTAAAAGGTTTGATGGTAGAAGCATTCAATCAGGGATATTCCTTACTAAACAAGTGCTCAATTGCCATGCGGTTTTAAAAACAACAAGGCAAGTTTGACATCATTATAAGAATAGGCGTTTCTTAACTCTTCGACAATCGCACGAATTTTGATTTTGCCATCGTTATCTTTATCGCGTTTGTCATCACGTTTGGCTATTTTTTGATACGCCTTATCAATCGGCTGTAGCCATTTGTCCTCAGGGCGTAGATGCGCTATGTTAGCGCGGGGAAAATGCTCAGCAATTTTCTCGATATGTCCCATCACGGTTGATTGGGCGAGATTACGGGCTTGCGCAATTTCTGCAATGGTCAAACTTTCATCCAGCAGGGCTTTGGTTTCAAGCACCGTGGGGGTGATAACGCCTGCCGCATCATCCGCCAAAGATTGCAGCTGCTGTACAGCATGGCGACGTTTTTCAATCAGTTTTTGCTGTTGTTTGGCGCGATTTTCATACGCAGCGATTTTTTCTTTATCCAGCGTACCCCGGCATTGAATGATAAATTCACGATGAAGGTCATTGAGCTGTTTTTTACTGCGCGTCAAAAATTCACATTCTTGCTCTGCACTGATCGCTTGAAATCGCTGGTCAGCCCCGCGCGCTAAGGGATCAAGCTGTAAGCTTAATTCATTGACGCCCAGTAATTGTAGTCCAGATAGCTGCTTTAACCGTGATAAAGCCACATAGCCCTGCCCTTTTTCAAAGGTTTTCGACAAATCCACTTCTGCCGCATCCAGCGTCATGCCTTGGCTTTTGTGAATGGTAATCGCCCACGCTAGCGTCAAGGGGATGTGATAATAGGCAGCGAGTATTTCGCCCTCTTCATCATCAATACGCCATGAATCATATTCAGCAATGACTTTGCGGCCGTCATTGAGCTCAACCAAGGGATAAAGTAACTCCGATAATTTGTCATCAGCCGTGTCTGTCGCGGCGGTATCATCCTCATCCCTCTCCTCATCCCTGGGGTGAGTTTGTTGTGATTGACCCCCATTGACTTCATCCAGCAAGTCAGCCATATCGGCTTGTTGTTCTTGTTCAATGGCATCGAGCAAGGCACTTGCATCTGCTGCTAGCGCTTGTTCATCGAGCGGCTCAGATGGATGATTGTTTGACGGGCTGTTTTTTGATGGACTATCGTCTGTTTGTTTATTTGGTTGTTTAAGGGTAGTGGCAACAAAATCAACTACCTTGCCCATGGTGCCATTTGAGACATTAAGCTCGGCGTTGTTTTTGATAAACATCACTTTTGCACCAAGTTTGAGCACCAGTTCGGGGGTATTGCGCACGGATTTTTTTAGCGTTTCAACGAGCTTTTCATCGCCTTCTCCCCAAGCGTGAAAAGTATGCGCCGCTGTGGTAAGTTTGCCAAGTTCCTGCTCATTGATGGCTTGCACGTTGACATTGTGGGTAAACAGTCGGGTACGGTTGTCGGCTAGCACATGCTCAGCCGTAGCGGTCAAAGCAGGCATGATATGGGGGGTAAACTGTTGGCTACGAATTTGATTTAAAATCGCATTTAAATCCAAGCCATAATACGTGTTGCCTGCCACCGCTGTTTTGTCAGTTTTTTGGCGGTGCTGCTCAGATAAATAGCAAATTTGAAAATCTGCATCCAACCAAGCTTGCGCCATAAAGGCAAATTTATCTCGGTTGCTCTCATGGGGCTCACCAATCGGCGGCAACTGAAAAAAATCTCCGGCGACCAATAGCTGTATCCCACCAAATGGCAATGTGTTTTCTTTGATGGCTTGTAGCACTTGGTTAATCAGCTCAAATTGCTGTCGATGCAGCATTGAGATTTCATCAATCACCAATACTTTGGTGCGTTCAATGCGCTCCACAACCACCGTGCGTTTTTTGATGCGGGCGATGTCTTTGGCGGTTAACTCATTACTGATGCCGATGCCCGCCCAGCTGTGAATGGTCATGCCGTTCATGTGGGTAGCAGCAATACCTGTGCTTGCCGTCACCGCCACCGCCACATCCCTTGCGCGCAGATAATGCAAATACTGATTGATGGTATAGGTCTTGCCCGCCCCTGCTGAGCCTGTTAAAAATACATTTTTACCAGTTTTAAGGATATCAAGGGCGGTGGCTTGTTTCATTGGTTATAAAGAGCTTTTGTAGATAAAAAGAAGGGGTTAAAAAAAGCGAGTTAAAAATGAGCCTACTATAAAGGCAAAGCTTATGAAAGGCAATGATTGACAGCACCAAAATACGCCATCAAACGCTTCACGGGTTAGTCAATCATGGTTTTGATTTGCTTGAGACTTAAATAACCAATATGTAGCGCATCGTCAGGTAACTGATTTTTTTCAGGCTCGGTTAATGGCTGAATGGTTAACGCCACGTCATTTGGCAGTAAATCAGCCACACAGTGAATATCATCCAAGTCGAGTTGATACTTATCATCTACATGACTGGTTGCCACGCCGCTTTTGGCGGTATCGACATTATCAAATGTATAATCTTGATAAAATGCCGTTTTTTTAACTTGCGCCGTTGCTTTACCTAGCGTCTCGGCTACCACAAGTGTTTTATAATGGAACTCTTCAAATTGACCCGGTAGATAACCGCCTAAATTGACAAAATAAAGTTGTTTGCCCTGACTATCTAATTTGTTATCTACCCTATCATCTTCAAACCTGCTATCTGCAAGCGCTTTATCTTTTGACAATCCATCCTTTGAAAAGCTATCTGTCGACAACAAAATTTGATAATCACCCACCCGCTTCACTTCTCGCCATGCGTCTAAGTGCCAGTTGTTTTTGACTGCCGGCCAGTGCTGATTGACAGTCTCAATTGTTTCACTTAGGCTATTTGCAATCACAAACATCACATCATGCTGTTCAATGAGTCGTCCTTGGGGGCGCGCCCCGATTTTTAACATAAATAGTTTCATAGTTATACGCCCAAATGTTTCGCCATTAAAAAGTTAAAAACCTGCCAAGCCTCATAGGTTTTCGTCACGGGTTTTTGTCACAGGTTTTATCACCACAGGTTTTTATTATTTTATCTTACGGTTATTTTTTGACCATCTGCATTTTAGCGCTTTCTAACTTTGCCAACGCATTTGGTAGTTTATCAATCGCCGTCGCTACCACCGCTTGTGCCGCTTGCGAGATGCCTAGCTTCTGCGCGATGGTCGGTTTTTGGCGAGATTGAATGGCATACAATTCGCTATTTGTCATTTTTTCTAAGATATAACTGTCCGATGTTTGCAGGGCATCGACCAAATTGCGCGTTATCGCATCTTCACCGTACCAATGCTCACCAGTTGCCACTTGTTCAACATCCAAACTTGGACGGTATTTACGCACAAAGTCTTTAAATAGTTTGTGCGTTTCTTCCAGTTCTTGTTGGAATTTTTGTTTGTCTTCTTCGGTATTTTCACCAAACACGGTTACCGTGCGTTTGTATTTACCTGCGGTAAATACTTCGACATCGATGTCATGTTTTTCTAATAAATCATGAAAATTAGGCACTTGTGCCACCACACCAATCGAGCCCACCACCGCAAATGGCGCCGCCAAAATTTTATCAGCCACACACGCCATCATATAGCCACCACTGGCGGCGACTTTATCAATACAGACCGTTAAGTGTAGCCCTGCTTCTTTGATACGTGCCAACTGCGCTGCCGCTAGACCATACGCGTGTACCATGCCACCTGAGGATTCAAGACGCACAATGACTTCATCTTCAGCTTGCGCAACCGTCAATAGCGTACTGATTTCTTCACGCAGTTGCTGTACTTCAGTGGCTTTTATATCGCCATGAAAATCCAGCACAAAACAATTTTTGTTAGCGGGTTTATTTTTGAACAGACCAAATTTTGAAGGGGTTTTTTTGGGATTGTCTTTTTTCGTCAAGTCTGTCAATGCGCGGCTGATGAGTGATGTTAACCCTTTATCATTCACCATTTGCAATTGTAATTGTTGTTTGCGCTGGGCTTTGACTTTATTTAAATGGGTGACTTTCATTTCAAGCGGATGTTTGGCGTTTTGAAATAGCATAATAACTCTCTAATTAAGGGCTCTAATTAAGGAAAAAATTGACACAATGGGTTTTATATAGCGTTTATTTTGCTGTTTTCAATCGCTTATCCACACAATATTCGCGAAATGTCTGTGACAGGCATGGCTAGTAGAGATGCATGATAAACCGTGTTTCATATTGTGAAATTTGAGTAAACAAGGCATAATATTCGTTTATAAAAATTTTTGCTACTTCGTACATTACGAAAAATATTGGGATTGCTTCATTATGATGCGTACACACTATTGCGGGCTTGTCACCGAAAACTTAAACGACCAAACCATCACTATTTGCGGTTGGGTGCATCGTCGCCGTGACCACGGTGGGGTTATTTTCTTGGATATGCGTGACCGTGAAGGCCTACTGCAAGTGGTCATCGACCCAGATACCCCAGAAGCATTCGCTACAGCAGATAGCGCGCGTTCTGAATATGTGCTCAAAATTACCGGTCGTGTGCGTCAGCGTTATGCCGGTACTGAAAACAAAAACATGACCAGCGGTCAAGTGGAGTTATTGGCCAAAGACATCGAAACAATCGCCACTTCTGAGACGCCGCCATTTCCCCTCAATGATGAGTTTACCAACGTTTCTGAAGAACTGCGCCTAAAATATCGCTTTTTAGACATGCGCCGTCCAGAGATGCAAGAGCGTATGAAGTTTCGTGCCAAAGCGACATCAACCATTCGCCGTTACCTAGATGACCAAGGTTTCTTGGATGTAGAAACCCCTATCTTGACCCGTGCCACCCCAGAAGGCGCGCGTGATTATTTGGTACCTAGCCGCGTGTCAAATGGTGAGTTTTATGCCCTACCACAGTCGCCTCAGCTATTTAAACAGTTATTGATGGTGGCAGGTTTTGACCGTTATTATCAAATTGCTAAATGTTTTCGTGATGAAGACTTACGTGCTGACCGCCAGCCAGAATTTACCCAAATCGATATCGAAACCTCATTTTTAAGTGATGAAGATATCATGAACATTGCCGAAGGATTAACCAAAGACTTGTTCAAAACCATGATGAACATTGAATTTGATACCTTCCCACGTATGACCTACGCTGAAGCCATGCGTGACTATGCGTCTGACAAACCAGACTTGCGTATTCCTATGAAGTTAATTGACGTGGCTGATATCATGCAGTCTGTGGAATTTAAAGTATTCTCAGCCCCTGCTCAAGACCCAAAAGGTCGTGTGGTGGCGCTTCGGGTGCCACAGGGTAGCGACCTTACCCGTAAACAAATTGACGAATATACTAAATTTGTCGGCATCTATGGCGCAAAAGGTTTGGCTTATATCAAAGTCAATGATGTGAGCAACATTAACAACGGTGTTGATAAAGAATCAGGTCTGCAATCACCGATTATCAAGAACATGACCGATGAAGTATTAATCGAGCTGATTAAACGTACTGAGGCGCAAACCGGTGATATCATCTTCTTTGGCGCGGATAAAGCCAAAGTCGTCAATGATGCCATGGGTGCGCTGCGTGTCAAATTGGGTCTAGACCTAAATATGCTGACCTGTGAGTGGGCGCCGCTTTGGGTGGTGGATTTCCCGATGTTTGAAGAAACCGACAGTGGTGATGGGCTGGGGGGTAAATGGACGTCGGTGCACCACCCCTTCACCAAGCCAAAAGGCACGGTTGAAGCGATGAAAAACAACCCAGAAACCGCGCTGTCTATCGCCTATGACATGGTATTAAACGGTACTGAAATCGGTGGTGGTTCACTGCGCATCAATACCTTAGAGATGCAAAAAGCGGTATTTGAAGCATTGGGTATTTCTGAAGCCGAAGCCGAAGAGAAATTCTCATTCTTACTTAACGCGCTAAAATACGGTGCGCCACCGCACGGTGGTTTGGCATTCGGTCTTGACCGTTTAATTATGCTAATGACAGGCTCACAATCGATTCGAGACGTCATCGCCTTCCCAAAAACCAAAACGGCTGAATGTCCGCTGACTGAAGCCCCTGCGCCTGTGGATGGCAAACAACTGCGTGAATTGGGTATCCGTATACGCGAAAAAGACAGTAAAGCGCCACAATCTTAATCAAGGTCACACCTTTAATTAGATGAATGCCTTTACTCTCCTTAAATATGTGCCAATGTGGATGCTATATCTATTGGCACATATCGCAAGCTTTATCATTTCACTTCGTCGTGACAAAAGTATCATGAAAACGGTGGATACTAACTTACGACTTGTCTATCCTGAACTCACCGAAACTCAGCGTGACCAGCTTGCCAAAGCCTGTATTGCCAATCAAAGCAAAAATATGGTGGAATCGGCTAAAAGCTGGGCGATGCCACCTGCGTGGTCGGTCAAACAAATCCATACCGTGCATCATCAACAAGTTTTAATGCAAGGCTTACAAAATCCCAATGGCATGCTTGCAATTGTGCCGCATTTGGGAACATGGGAAATCATGAATGCGTGGCTCAACCAGTTCGGCGCACCGACCATCATGTATAAACCCGTGAAAGGTGAACAAGCCAATCAGTTTGTGCTACAAGGGCGTCAGCGACTAAATGCAACTTTGGTACCAACTGATGCGACTGGGGTCAAAGCGATTTTTAAAACCCTAAAAGCAGGCGGTTTTAGTATCATATTACCTGACCATGTCCCTGACCCATCTGGCGGTGAAGTGGTGCCGTTTTTTGGTATTCCGACACTAACCAGTACTCTTGCTAGCAAATTAGCCAGTAAAACAAAGTGTAGCTTGGTAGGTTTGACCTGTGTACGCCGTGATGATGGTCAAGGCTTTGATATTTATTGTGATGAGTTAACTGACCCCGCCTTGTATGATAAAAACATGGTGACAGCTTCAACCGCGATGAACCACGCCATCGAGCGGATGATTGATCGTTTCCCTAGTCAATACATGTGGGGCTATAAGCGCTTTAAACGTGTGCCAGGATTTCCGGTTATTTATAATGCCAAGCCATCTATCGCGGTAGCGGTTCGCCAGCGTTATCCAAAACTTGGCAATCATGATATTATCAATCCATTCACTTAATATGATAATCATTTACTTATGACTTTACCAAATTATACTTCAGCGCCTGCTTTGCCCGATGAAAACCGTTACATTATTTGTATGAAATGGGGCACCAAATACGGTGCTGAGTACGTTAATCGCCTGTACAATATGGTTAACAGATATTTAACACTGCCCTTTCAAATGGTATGTTTGACCGATGATAGTACAGGGATAGATGCCAACGTCAAATGCTACCCAATTCCTGAGCTCAATTTACCCAGTAATATTCCTGAACGTGGCTGGAAAAAACTGACCACCTTTAGCCCTGAATTATATGATTTGAAAGGCACGGCGTTATTTTTGGATATTGATATTGTGATTGTCGATAATATTGATTGCTTTTTTACTTATCAAGCGCAGCACGATGACAGTGTGGTGATTATCCGTGATTGGAAAAAACCGTGGCGCATGGTGGGTAATTCATCGGTGTATCGTTTCAAGGTTGGACAACATACCTATCCGAATTTGTTATCAAATTTTGAGCAAAATTTTGACAAGATTCGTAGCCAAGTGCGCCATGAGCAAGCTTACCTATCCAATTATTTGCGTGAGCATCATCACCTTGAATATTGGGATGCGTCTTGGTGCGTGAGCTTTAAATACCAATGTGTGCAGCCATTTCCCTTAAGTTTTGTCAAACCGCCGATTTTGCCTAAAGGGGCAAAAATGGTGATTTTTCATGGGGAAGTAAATCCACCCGATGCCATCATGGGCAAAAGCGGTAAGTGGTATCGTAAGGTATTACCCACTAACTGGATTAGGGATTATTGGCGATAACTCAACCTTTGATAGTTAAGCCTTAGATAGTTAATGGATAATTGAGCATTGGATAATTAAACTTAGAAGAAATTTCACATAAGCTTGCGGTTTTAGGAATAATAAAAAATGGCAAACTGGTATCGTAAGTTTATTTTATTATTTAAAAGTGAAAAACGCCTTGGGGCGAATCAAATTATTGACTACTATGCCGGGCAAAATATTGAGGCGATGAAAAGTCGTGTGATTGATAGTGATACTTGTTCTATCATTGACACGATTATTCAAGCTCACCCCCATTTATTAGATGATACCCAAGTGGATGAGCCGATAAACCCGCTTAAGGACTATGAGCCACGGCGTATTCGCAATTTATACACGCATTTAACCACGTTGCAACGCGAGTTTATAGGACAATCTGAACTTAGTTTTTACCATGCGATACTGATTGTATTATTACGCCGCCGGTTTCAACCTGAAAAAACTTTTCAAACCTTTACCCATCTTTGGCAAACGCAGACTGACTATTTGATGGATAATTTAAGTTTACGGTGGATTGCCTCTGCCTGCGATACCTTTATTGATTTTGATCCAAAGCCCACTAGAAAGGCAATATTACTCAATATTATTACTTTGATTAATACGGTAAAAGTCTACGAAACCCAGCAGTATCTGTGTCGTTCATCTACCAGCCTAGATGAGGAAAAATCCGCTATTTTGTACGCGCATCATAAACCACTGTATGCTGGTTTGACCTATTTTAGGCTAGGTAAGGACGATACACTAAAACATATGCGTGAGCGGTATCAGCATTTTTACGCTGAAGACCCTTTTTCTACCACACTCTTACTCAAGGTGTTTGCTAGATTGCATGACCAACCTAGCGCATTCACCACATTAAAACAACTACATAAGGATGAAAAATCAGCATGGTGGTAGCCAATCATTCTTTGATATTTACTCAATCTACTCAGACAATCGCCCTACGTATTGTCAATCCTGCATTTGTGCTACCAAAAGTCTCTGATACGACGGTACATATTTTGGCGTCAGGACCGAGCATCCAAACCAATGCCATTGACCTGCTTGGTTGTGAGTCGGTTATATTTGTAAATGGCAGTATTAGCCTGACCGAACACTATAAATTTGATAAGATTGTGGCGTATGTCATCACCGACCCACGCTTTATTAAGCATAACTGTAGTATTCCGCTGCAATATTATCGGGGGGAGTATCCGCTGTATATCAGTGCGTTAGTAGCAGAACAACTATGGCAAGATGCGCCCGATTTTTTAGTTCAATATGCCGACCATATCTATATCATCTATCCAGTCGATAGACCGATTGATGATAGTTTGATTGCCCTTCAGCAAACTAGCCTTTTAGGCAAAATAGCTGTCACACTCAATAAACGTACCCGACTAAAACACCTAAAACATAGCCCTTATCATAGCATCAACAAAAAAATTGGTGTGTCTTGGGATATTCGTTACGGCTTTGTTGAAGGGGGAACGGTAGCGTTGGTGGCGTTACAGCTTGCTTATTCTTTAGGGTTTCAAATGATACATCTGTATGGCATTGATTTAATCAATAGCCAGCAGCCACGGTTTTATGAAAACCAAGACAATGCTGCCCCGACCAAACTTGATAAGGCTATCACCCACCGTATCGTACCCTCGTTTGATTGGGTAGCCAACAACTATCAGCAAAAAGGCGTGCAAATTTATAACCACTCGCCCATCTCTAAGGATTTGTTTACATTTATTCCGTATCGTGCAGATTAGAGGTCACGAATCGCTCAATGTATTGATTAGCGATATTTTTGGGTAAAAATCGCTCATCAAACGGCACGGCAAACGCTGATGGATTTGCCATTGCTTGTTCTAATAATTGGGCTAAGGCGTCAATATCATCGACAGGGACAAGACTTTGCCTTGGTAACAACTCACTAGGACCATACGGACAGTCGGTGCTTATTACAGGCGTATCCACGGCTAATGCTTCGGCAATCACTCGCCCAAAGCCCTCAAATCGAGAACTTAACACTAAGCATTTAGCGTGTTTGATATACGGATAAGGGTTGGATTTAAAGCCAGTAAATACCACCTTGTCGCTAATGCCTAAATCAACCGCAAGCTGTTTGGTTTCTGCCATCAGCTTGCCTTGACCCACCAAATACAGCGGATAGCGTTGAGAGGTTTTGGCATAGGCTTTTAGCAGAATATCATGCGCTTTTTGGTACTTGAAGCTGCCCACATGCACAATAAACTCCGCAATCTCTAGCGGGTATGCCTCTGCCATTGCCTCAATAAGTTTGTTATCAATCGGGTTATAAATCGTGGTAATATTCGTCAGCCCTAAGGTCGCCTTAAAGTCCACCGCCACTCCTTCACTAATCGCCACACAAGGCTGCGCATGATAGGTCGTCTTTAGCTGCGCTATATCCATAGGCTTATTGCGAGCTTGGGCTAATTTCAGTTCTTGAGAAAGTGTATTACGAATCACATGAATAACATTGGGTAATTGGCTATAGCTTAACACCTTGTCCGCCCGTTCCAAATTTGAAATCGTCAAACATGGCTGACCAATATGCGTTAAAATATAGTTATCTAAATGTTTGGCAAATTGTTGGTAACGCACCCTATCACTGGGGATTAATTTAAACCACTTAAAGTTGACAATATGAAAATCAATGTGTGGGCTAAGCTCATATTCTGTGGTGGCTTTAAATCGGATAACATGGACTTTATAGCCCAGTTGATAAAAGCCTTCCGCGAGCGTCAATACTGACTTTTCTGCCCCGCCCCCCTGCAAGCAGTTGATAACCAACACAATGATATTTGAGGGGTTGCAGCTCACAAGTGGCTCCTTAGGTTTATTCAAAGGTAAGGTTGGTCATATATAGTGGGCGTGTCGCACGCAGGACTTCACGTTTGATTTTTTGTAGCCCTGTTAAAGGTCGTTTAATTTCTCGGCTTCTGGTTGCCTGCAGGCTGCTTGCCAAAGCAACTTGAGGTAATAGATGATGCTCCTGAATCACAATAGCAGGTACAAGCTGATATACAGGCAGGGCTTTGGGGTATTTTCCCACATCAAATAGCATCACATCGACTGCCTCAAGCTGCGGTAGGTTTCTAATATATTGTAATAGATACTGACAAGCGCGATGGGATAGCAGATAACCTGCCCCGCCTAAATGGCGAGACTTTAATTCATAAATCGTCCGTTTACTCTGAGGTAAGACTATCGGATGAGCCAAATGCACCCTTGGGCTTACCTTTTCTAATTTTAAAATATCGATAGCTTGGCTTTGCAAAACATCAATTTGACGAATCAACTGCTCGAACTGCTGACCTAAAAAAATATCATCCTCATAAATCCCGATATAATCAAGATTTTCATCCACACAGTGTTGCCACAGGCTAGCATGACTTAAAAAACAGGCAATTTCGGTGTCACTAGATACCGACTTTGTGATATCAATCGCCAGTCGCTGAGCGACTTGGGTATTTTTATCCGGGGTGACCGCCGAAAAAAAAGTAAAAGGTATGTGCTGCTTAGCAAACTCTTGTTGGATATGGCTTTGCCGCTTGCTATGATGAGCGAGACTAATCACATAATTTTTTAGCATCACTTTTCTCGCTTGGGCTTATTCACAATCAACCCCCATAAACGCCAAATACTGACCGGCAACATTTTGCGGCAAAAAAGCTTCGTTAAATGGCACGTTAAACTGGCTAGGATGGCTCATTAATTGGTTGATTTTTTCAGTTAAAGCAGGGATATCTGCCACTGCCACCAAATTCTGCGGCGGCAAAATCTCACTAGGTCCTGACGGACAATCGGTGCTAATCGCAGGCACGCCCAATGCCAATGACTCTGCCAATACCAATGCAAAGCCCTCAAAATGAGAGGATAACACAAATCCTGTGGCGTGCTTTAGCAATGGGTAAGGATTCTTTTGAAACCCAGTTAAAATCACTTTATCTTGCAAGTTTAACGCAATAATTTTTTGTTCAATTTGCGCTTTCAAATTACCCTTACCCACCAATACCAAGGGCAATGTCTGTGCCGAATTGGCATAAGCTTGCAATAAAATTTCATGCCCTTTTTGCGCTTTAAAACTGCCCACATGAATAAGATAGCCCCGTCGGGTAATGGCGGGTAAATCTGGGCTGGCTGCCTCAGCTAATACACGGATGTTATCACGGTCGATGGGGTTATAAATCGTGGTGGTTTTGGTCGGTTCGCCAAATTGACGGACAAAATCTTGCTCCACCCCACCGCTCACACAAATAGCAGGGTATTTGGTATAAATCCGTTGAAAGTAAGAAAGCTGCTTGGGAGATAAGGTAGCAAGTTTTAATTTTTCACTCAGTTGATTATGGATGACATACGCCACCTTTTTTTGCCTTGAATAATAAAATACCTCATGTTCACGGTATAAGTTCACGAATATTGCCACAGGCTGACCAATATGTTTATTGATATAGCCATCGACCGCGCGAGCAAAAAAGAAATGCCGAATTTTACCTTTCGGAAACCGTCGATAATTGCGAAAAGGAATAAGATGATAGATTAAATTTTCGCTTAATGTATGTTCGACAATCGGGTCAAATCGGACAATATGCACCTCAAAACCCATCTGGTAAAAGGCTTCCCCCAAGGTCAAAACAAATTTTTCTGCCCCACCGCCTTGCAGTGAATTAATCACTAATACGATTTTTTGTGACTGAACCAATGCCATTTAATACTCTATTGACTATTTAAACCAACGACTAAATAAAGAAGGTTTTTTCGCAGGACGAGTGACCGCATTACCTTTGTAACCTTTTTTATAAGTTCTTTTCGGAAACTCGCCAAACGGCGTAGTGCGATAGTTTTCAATACTATAGCCCGCTTGTATTGCCTCTTGATAATAGGTATCGAAAAGCTCAACCAAATCTTGACGAGGGTGCGGCAAAATCTGCCCATCAAACCAATGCGTTTTGCCCTCGGCTTGTAAGCGCGGTAAGGAATATTTATGGCTAAACTGTGTTCCCATGTCCGAATAATGCAAAATCCGAATATCCTCAATCGCTAAATCTTCGCCATCCACACAATTAAAGCTGTCTTGGTAGAGTTGTATGAGTTGCGGATTGGCTTTAAATTTTGCCATCATTTTGCTATGGCTCTCAGGATCGGCTTGTAGATGGGCGACAGGCTCAAGATAATCCTTGGCTTTTTGGCAATCCCATACGCAGGTGCACAGTCGCATCAAATCGCCATCGCCTTTAGCCGCAAGAATCGCCTCATCGGATATCGGGTGCTGCCACAATTTAGCGATATCGTCCAACATCACCATATCGGCATCCATATAAATCGCCCGTCCGCTAAAGCCACAATATTCGGGGATTGCCCAACGAAAGCCCGAAAACGGGGTCGCCCATTTTTCGGTATGCCAGCCTTCGCCTGTTTGCGGGTTGGAATACCATACGCTGCTTGGGTCACGGCTTAACTGCATCCAGATAATCTCGACAGGCTCGCTGGTATGTTTGTGCAAGCTATAATCTAGCACCATCATCTGCTCAAGGTCGCTGTTATTAGGATCACAGCCGATAAAGATTTTGATAGGTTGGTCTAAGTTCGCCATAGTTTATCCTCTATTCTCGCCAATGCGTTGCCACCCAATCAGTCGGCAAAATAAAATGGCGTAAATGCGAAATCGGTTTTTTGATTTTTTCAGCGGTGAATAATTGCCCTAAATGTTCTTTAGCGTTATCAGCAGAATTTTTATTGTATTGTCCTGCAATCGCATTTTGCGGATACAAATCCCCAGGGAAAATAATAATGCGTGCATCATGAGGCAGTTTTGGCGGAATAAAATAATTTAGCGGAAATGGCTGCCGGCATTTGCGGCGAAAATGCACCACCCACTCTTTGGGAAAAAGCTTAACCCCGCCTGGGGCATTACGAGTGACAAAACGCTGCTCAAAGCGATATTTATCCGCCACCCCTTGTGGATCGGCACGGAATTTTTCTAGCAAACTAACCAAACTACCGACTTTAAAGCGAAAACACGAGGTTTGACCTAGCTTCTCTAAGGGGTTACTTGGGTTGTAAGATAAAACCGTCTGATCGTCATCGCCAAAACTAAAAAAGTCGTCAAGGCTACCCACTATGACTACATCAAGATCTAAAAATAATACCGTTCCTGTGACATTGCCAAGCTGTGCATTCCAAAGCCGTGACTTAGGCCATTTACCAAGGGTATTGGTAGGCATCACAATATCGCTGGGCGGCAAATCCTGACATTCTACTTCAGGACGGATGCCATCGGTATTGTCGGTAAAGCAGACAAAGCGAAACGGCGGGGTGATATTACGGCTTACCATCCCATAGAGTTTATTAACGTAATCTGCGCCATATTTGGTGCCCCATTTGATACAAATAATTTGTTTAAGCGGGGTGGTTGCACTCGATGTTGTCATGTCACTTCCAAAGTACCGATAATTTTTCAAAAAATAAGGATAGTCATTTTAACATAACTATCCTTTTATGTTCACTTATCTACTTATTTTCACTTATCTACAATTTTACCGATTATTCATCCACGTAGCTGAGCCAGTGCGCGTATTTATCATTTTTGCCTTGTACCACGTCAAAAAATAGACTTTGCAGTTTTTCGGTGATTTCACCACGCGCGCCGCAGCCAATGACGTGGTCATCATATTCACGAATTGGGGTAATCTCGGCAGCAGTACCTGTCATAAAGATTTCGTCCGCGATATAAAACTCATCACGGGTGATTCTACGCTCATGGACTTTGATGCCCAAGTCCTGTGCAAACTGTATCACCGTACGACGGGTAATGCCGTCCAATGCCCCCCCTGACAAATCTGGGGTATGAAGCTCACCGTCTTTGACCAAAAATAAGTTTTCCCCTGAGCCTTGACAAACATAGCCTTGGGTATCCATCAATACCGCTTCATCATAGCCATGACGGGTGACTTCTTGGTTTGACATGATAGATACTGGGTAGTTGCTGACGGCTTTGGCTTTACACATGGTGACGTTTGGATGGTGATGGGTAAAACTTGAGGTTTTTACCCGGATACCTTTTGCCATGCCTTCTTCACCCAGATAAGCACCCCAAACCCAAGCGGCGACGATGGTGTGAATGCTATTGTCTTTGGCAGCGATACCCAATTTTTCAGAACCTACCCAAATCAATGGGCGTAGGTATGCCGATTCAAGGTTATTTTCACGTACCACGGCTTTTTGTGCTTGTAATACTTCTTCATACGAATAGGGTACAGCAAGTTGGAAAATTTTAGCTGAATTTAGCAGGCGCTGGGTATGATCTTCCAGACGAAAAATCGCCGTACGTCCATCATGGGTTTTGTAGGCTCGCACCCCCTCAAATACGCCCATACCATAGTGCAGTGTGTGGGTTAATACGTGGATTTTGGCATCACGCCAGTCTACCATGTTGCCATCCATCCAGATAAAACCATCACGGTCTGCCATGCTGGGAATTGTTGCCATTGATTACTCCTAGTGCTTTGTTTGAAATAAAAAGTTTTTTGTTTGAAATAAAAGTTTTTGTTTGAAATAAAAAGTGATGTTACATCTATTCTGGACGCTGCCCGATTAAACGATGCCATTGCGCATCAACAAAATTACGTAGTTCATGCCACTGGGCTTCATCTACCAGTATCGGCTGCTCTGCTAAAGCCAACCGATGCGTCATACTGCGGATGCGAAGATAAGCATGCGTTAGCTGTTGGCATATTTCTGCCTCGATGATGCCCGTTTTGGCAAGCGCTTCAAAGATACGCACATTGTCACTCCAAACTGCCAACGCAGGATAACGATTGGCATACGCCAAGACAGCAAACTGGGCAATAAACTCAATATCAACCAATCCGCCTGCATCTTGTTTCAGATGGAATAACCCTTGCTGCTTGGTATGCGGTTTGCTGCCCAAATGGTCTTGCATCTTATGCCGCATGGTCGATACTTCGATACGGACACTATCTTTATCGCGCGGCAGACACAATACTTCTTTACGAATTTGGTCAAATCGCGTCATCACGCGGTTATCGCCACAAATCGCACGAGCGCGAACCAACGCTTGGTGTTCCCACGCCCAAGCTTTGTGCATTTGGTAAAGTTCAAACGCATGGGTAGAAACCACCATCATACCCGCTTGACCCGAAGGACGCAGACGCATATCAATCTCATAGACACGACCATCGCGCGTTTGGGTGGTCAAATAATTCATCAGTTTTTGGGCTAGGCGTGCGGCAAACTTCATACCGCTGATGGGTTTTTCACCGAGCGTCATCGCTTCTTCATCAATGTCATGAATAAACACAAGATCAAGATCTGAGCTATAACTCATCTCAAGTCCGCCAAGCTTACCATAACCGATAATCGCAAAGCCATTATGCGCTTCACTCACAGGCTCGCCTTGGGCATTAACAGGATACCCATGTTTTTTTACCAATTCACCAAATACCCGTTGCAACGCTTTTTCAAGAACCACTTCAGCGATAAAGGTGAGTGAATCAGAGACTTTCATCAACGGTCTATCCGCCAACACATCACTCGCCGCCACTGCCAAGACTTGGGTTTTTTTGAAAAAACGAAAGGCGTTGAGTAGCCCTTCTTCATCATTAGGCTCTACCCGTAACAACTGCTGACGCAAGATGTCACTAAGTTCTGCCTTATCAGGTAAATGACGGTATTTTTCACGGATAAATGAATCCAGCAAAACAGGATAACTGACCAATTCGCTCGCAATCCAAGGGCTTGCTGCCAACATGGGAATCAATTTGGCGGCTGCCGTTGGGTTTTCGACAAACATGACCAAATAAATTGACCGACGACTTACCGCCTCTAGCAGTGTCAACATTCTAGGCAACGCCACGTTGATTGCATCTTCGCTTAAATCAGAATGTAACAACCCATTGATTAGAATCGGATAGGCAGCATTTAAGCGAGTCTTGGCTTCTTCACTAAGCCCTGCGATGAGCTTACTTTGCCAAAACTGACTTAATTTATCTTTATTGTCAGCACTTAATTTTTGCTCAAGCTCAGATAAATTGTGCTGATGATCCACTTGTAGTTGTTCATCAGACTGCTGACGATCACTGACCAGCTCGTCAAAAGGTATTTTTACCATTTGGCGGTATTCATTAAGTTTGGCTAACAATGCCGCCCAATCGGCAAACCCCAACACTTGGGCAAGCTGATGTCGCTGCATGGCATCTTGAGGTAATCGCTGGGTTTGTTCATCATTGATGGCTTGGATACCATGCTCTAATCTGCGTAAAAAACGATAGGCTTGTGCCAATTGCTCATGGGTCACAGCATCGATAAAGCCATGTTTTTCCAGTTGGCTCATCGCTTGTAGGCAGTTTTTTACTCTGATATCACTGACACGCCCGCCATAAATCAACTGAAACGACTGCACAATAAACTCAATATCACGGATACCACCTGCCCCAAGCTTGACATTGTCGGTATCTTGACGTTGTTCGACTTGGTTTTGAATCAGCGATTTCATCTCACGTAGGGCGGCAAAGGCACTATAATCGACATAATAACGAAATACAAACGGCTTGATAAGGGCTTCTAAGCTATCGCTAAAGGTGACAGGATTGACGATTCTGGCTTTTAGCCAAGCAAATCGCTCCCATGCCCGTCCATGTTGGGCAAAATATTTTTCCAGTGCCGATAAATGAATTGCCAAATCACTGCCATCGCCCCAAGGACGCAGGCGCATATCAATGCGAAATACAAAACCGTCTTGGGTGTTTTTATCCAGCAGATTGATGATGCCTTGACCCCATTTGGTAAAAAATTTCTTGTTGTCGATGGATTTAGCAGCTTTTGACCCTGGTTGTTTTAACGGGTCAACCACCGTCTCACCTTGCCCTTGATGGACAAAAATCAAATCGATATCGCTGGATAAGTTGAGCTCTTCTGCCCCCATTTTACCCATGGCGATGATGGCTAAATCATCTTTATGTGGTTTATTTTTTTCATCAAAAAAATACGGCTCGCCATAGCGACTGATTAAATCTTGATACACATAGTCTTTGGCAAAGATGAGACAATAATCGGCAAATTTTGATAGCTCCCATGTCAGCTGCTCTAGGCTAATCAGATTTAATGCATCTTGCCAAATCCAGCGCACCATCAACAAATTACGTAGATGACGCAGCCCCCTCATAACGGCTGCTTCATCCGCCAATTGGTAATCTTCATCCAGCGTATAATCGCGTATTAAATCTTTGATATGTTGGACATCGAGCGTTTGGGTAAGCGGATAGCTTTTTAAAAAGCTTTGTACAACGTTTGTTTTAGTCTGCCAATACTGATAGCCAAAATTACTAGCTTGCTGTAATACAGCGATTTGTTCCATCGTCGGTAAGCGTTGCGGCATTCTAATTTCCGTGTGGCAAATAAATAAACAGACTAAATAAACAGACCCAGCTCATCGTGGTATATATAAGTACTAAGCATTCACGCTTGCGTATCGATACAATCAATCTTGTCCAATCAAGTTTGTACAATTAAGCCAACTTTGTACCATCAGGAAAGAAATTTAGCAATTAGCCTTGATTAAGTGCGGTTGATACAAGGTATTTTGCTCAATCTTACATTGCTTAAAATTATCCTTATAGCCTAGCACAAACCGCTATTGTTGCAAATTTTTTTAGCACACAAACCTATAAATACTCGTTTGCGCGTAGCAAAATGTTTGTAATAAAAATAAAAACGTAAAAAATATTGGTAGTTATCAAATTTTCATATATGATGAAAAAAACAAGGAAGTAAAAGTCAATAAATTTATGTGAATATTCGGTCTATAGATTTTTTGTGACCCTGATATCAATCACGTGTGACTGATTTTTTAGCCGCATATTAAATTGTAAAAAAACCAACACATTTATCTTATAAACTACCCTAATCATTGAATTTTTTAGTACAACCAACAATCACAACAAACAAGGAGCGTATTGTGATGACAACGGACAACCCAACTGCAAATAAAAAAATTGCCCTGGTAACAGGTGCGCTAGGTGGTATTGGCACGGCTATTTGTCATGCGCTAATCCAAGCTGGCTATCACATCATTGCAACTTACACCCATAAAGCGGATAGTACAGTCAACCGCGGCGAAGCTTGGTTAAAAGAAGAAGGCATGAATGCCAGCGATTTCACCTTTGTTGAAACCAATCTCACTGACCATGAAGCAGCCACCAAAGCCATTGTTGATGCAATTGAAAAAGCAGGTCACATTGATGTGCTAGTAAATAACGCAGGTATCACCCGTGATACGACTTTCAAAAAAATGACTTATGAGCAATGGTCAGAGGTGATTGATACCAACTTAAAATCACTATTCACGGTCACCCAACCGGTTTTTAACAAAATGCTTGAGCAAAAATCTGGGCGTATTGTCAGTATCAGCTCAGTTAATGGCTTAAAAGGTCAGTTTGGTCAAACTAACTACTCAGCCACCAAGGCGGGTATCATCGGCTTTAGTAAATCGCTAGCACTAGAAGGCGCTAAATCTGGGGTGACCGTTAACGTGGTTGCACCGGGTTATACGGGTACTAAGATGGTGATGGCGGTGCCAGAAAAAGTGATGGAAAGCATTAAAGCCGGCATCCCAATGGGTCGTCTCGCCCAACCTGAAGAGATTGCTGCTGCCGTGGTATATTTGGTCAGCGATGGCGCTGCTTATATCACAGGTGAGACCATCAACGTAAACGGCGGTCAATACATGCACTAATGAGCTTGCCATTAGCATTTGTGAACTAAATCGGTTATAAATTAAAAAAGACCAGTCATCGTGACTTGGTCTTTTTTGTTGTGTGACAACATTGCTGACAAGCGTTAACTTACTGGTTACTTACTTGGCTGTCAATTTTTTCACGCCATCTGCCGTTGCCATCAGCAAGATATCAGCGCGCTGTGCGCTAAATAGCCCATTACATACCACCCCAACGATATTGTTTAACTTTGCTTCAAACGCTGCTACCTTCTCAATGTTCAAGCCGATATCTAAGCCATAAACATCCAAAATTAAATTGCCATAATCGGTGACAAATCCTTCACGGTAGACCGGCTCACCGCCAAGCTGCACCAGCTCACGCGCCACATACGAGCGCGCTTGTGGCAACACTTCAATCGGTAGTGGAAAGCCAACGCCTAATTGCTGCACCCATTTACTTTCATCAACCATGCAAATAAACTGCTTAGAAGCAGCGGCAACAATTTTTTCACGGGTTAAAGCGCCACCACCGCCTTTGACTAGCTGTAAGTGCTCGTTTACTTCATCGGCACCATCAATATATAAGTCTAACTCACCCGTGAAATTTAAATCCATCACCTCAATACCGAGGGCTTTAAGCTTATCTTCGGTGACCTTTGAGCTTGCCACAGCGCCCTTTAGGTTAACTTTTGGCAATAATTCAATGAGGCAATTGACGGTACTACCCGTCCCCACGCCCAAAATCATGCCTGATTCGATATATTTTAACGCGTCTGCTGCCACGGCTTGTTTTTGTTGTTGTTGCGTGCTTGCATTCATCGTACTCATAGACCCAGCCTTGTTAGGAATTTATCAAAAAAACAGATAGAAAACTTAATGCTATCAATTACCCAACTTATTTTACCGTAAAAGCACTTGCAAGCTAAACCCTAAAGTCCTAATCTAATCACTTATTTTTTACTTCTCTAACGATTTACTGTGTTTTAGTTATGAAAGAACATAGAGGGTAAAAATAAATCTTCAAACGTATTTTTCAAACTTAGGTCATTATTATGTTATCAGATTGGGTACGCCTTATCCTTCAAGCGACCGTGTATGATGCTGCTATTCAAACGCCGCTTGAACCCGCCAAAAAACTCAGTGAACGGTTTAACAACGATATTCGTTTTAAACGTGAAGATTTTCAGCCAGTGTTTTCTTTCAAGCTGCGGGGTGCCTACAATCGAATTAGCCAGTTGAGTGAAATAGACAAAGCCAAAGGCGTGATTTGTGCCTCTGCCGGCAACCACGCGCAAGGCGTCGCCTTCTCGGCTAGCCGCTTGGGACTCAATAACATTATCGTGATGCCGACCACCACCCCCGATATCAAAGTCAGTGCCGTCAAGTCCTTGGGCGGTAATGTGGTGCTATATGGCGATAGTTTTGATGAATCTAACCGCTATGCCATTGAACGCGCCCAGACCGATGGTTTGACCTTTATCCCACCGTATGACGATGAATTGGTCATCGCAGGTCAAGGTACCATTGCCATGGAGCTAGTACAACAATGGCGTAAAATGGAATATGTGTTTGTTGCGGTTGGTGGCGGTGGCTTAATCTCAGGTGTCGCGGCGTTTTTGGGGGAAGTTGCACCGCATGTCAAAGTCGTGGCAGTCGAGCCAGAAGAAGCAGCTTGTCTCAAAATTGCGCTTGATACCGGTGAACGCAAACGTCTGCCCCAAGTGGGCTTGTTCGTCGATGGGGTGGCAGTCGCGCAGCTGGGTGAAATACCGTTTGACGTCTGCCGTATGCCAAAAAGCGATAACTCAGGTCCCGTGGTCGAGCCTGATGTGGTCACTTGTAGCAATGATGAAGTGTGTGCGGCGATTAAAGACGTGTATGATGAAACCCGCACCATCGTTGAGCCTGCAGGGGCGCTTGCTGTCGCAGGTATGAAAAAATACATCGAAGATCATAATCTACAGGGCAAAAACTGCGTGGCGATTTTATGTGGTGCCAACATGAATTTTGACCGGTTACGCTATATCGCTGAACGTACCGAAATTGGTGAGAAAAAAGAAGCGATTTTTGGGGTGACCATTCCTGAGCGCACAGGCGCCTTTTTGGATTTTTGCCGCTCACTCAAAGGTCGCAATATCACCGAATTTAACTACCGCATCAACACCAACCCCAACTACCCCCATCACGCTGCCAATATTTTTGTCGGTATCGCCCTCAAAGAAGGGGAAAAAGAGCGCAAAGCAATCCACCAGTTACTCAATGAAGCCGATGATGCCGCGATTGACTTGACCGATGATGAAGTCGCCAAGACCCATATTCGCTATTTAATCGGTGGACATGCGGGATTAAAAGACGAGCAATTATTTCGCATTGAATTTCCCGAGCGTCCTGGTGCGCTGCTCAACTTCCTTGAAAAATTGGGCTCACAGTTTAACATTTCTTTATTCCATTATCGCAATCATGGGGCGGCTGAAGGGCGTATCTTAGCAGGCATTCAAATGGGTGAGCAAACCGCCGAGCAATTACTTGCCAAACTGCAAGACATTGGCTATGAGTGCGAAAACCTCACCGATAACTTGGGCTATCGCTTATTTTTACAATAGTTTTTAACGGTTTGGATAAAAAAGGTGTCATCGTGGCGCCTTTTTTTGTGCCAAGTTTTTTATGCCAAGCTATGCACAAAATTCGCTAAATTTCAGCACGGTACATAGTAAAAATAGCCATTTTCTGCTAATCTCAATACTTAAAACTTGATAATTTACCTGATAGTTTCACTGATAAATTAATTAAAAAATTCTGCTATAAGACAACCACTATGTCATCAAAAAAACGTTTTTTAAAACTTGCCGGTATGACTGCCAGTATCGCAGGGAAAGCAGCTAAAAATTCTATTAAGTCTTTTGCAGGCTCTGAAGAAGATAAACTCACAGCCCGTAGCGAAATGCTGCAAACCGTAGGGCTGCAAATCGCCGACACCTTAGGCGAAATGAAAGGCGCGGTGATGAAAGTCGGTCAAATTGCCTCGCAGTATAAAGATGTGTTCCCGCCTGAAGTCTCAAAAGCGCTGGAGAAATTACAAAAAGACGCGCCGCCCATGCCGTTTGCCGTCATCAAACAGCAGGTTGAAAAAGAATTGGGGCAACCGATTGAGGCGTTGTTTGCCCAGTTTGATCAATCACCTTTTGCGGCAGCCTCTATCGGTCAAGTCCATAAAGCGGTGTTGCCAACCGGTGAAGCGGTCGTGGTCAAAGTGCAATACCCTGACGTTGATACCAGCATCGATAGTGACTTAAAACACGTTCGCTTGGCGCTTAAGATAACTGGCGTGCTCAATATGGATAAAACCTTGCAAGATAAAATTTTTGCAGAAATCCGTGATAGCCTGTATGACGAACTTGACTACAGCAAAGAAGCCCATAACTTAGCAATTTTTGGCAGTTTCCACAGTGATGATGATGGGCTGATTATCCCCAAAGTTTTTCATAGCCATTCTACCAAACGTATTTTAACCCTATCACAAGAACTGGGTGAAAAGCTCGAAGTGGCTGCCACTTGGGGCAATGACATCAAACAAAAAATCGCTACTCGCCTATTTGATTTTAGTGCCGGTCAATTGTTCAAACTGTACCGTCTGCATTGTGACCCCCATCCAGGTAACTTTGCGTTTCGCCCTGATGGCTCGGTCATTGCCTATGACTTTGGTGGTATCAAATCTTACAGCCATGACGAAGTTGCGTTATTCAAACGCTTTGCCATTCACTGCTTAAGCGGTGATGTGACAGCGCTTGAGCAAGATTTGGTCAGCATTGGCATCAAAAAAGACAATGATGAGCCACTGCCCACGGACTTTTATAACGATTGGTTGCAGATTGGTTTGACCCCGTATGGTTTTACCCAGTTGTTTGATTTATCCAAACATGCGCCTTATGACTTTGCCACCAGCCAAACCCATTTTCAAGCGATTGCCAAAGCAAAAGAGTCGCTTAAATACTGGCAAAGCTTTCAACCTGCCCCACTTACCATGATGCTTGATCGAACCATTTCTGGACAGTATTGGAACTTGGTCAATTTAAAAGTAACCATTGATTTAAGTGAGTTGATACACCGCTATATTGATTTGCCGACATTGCCACGACCTGATGATTCGCCTCGCCCTTAGGTTTGATTTTCACTTTCAATAACATTTCCTGCGATGACATAGGCGCAACCCCCTATCAAAAATCCGGGTTGCTCGTTTATAATAGCGCACGCAAAATTTTGAAAATCAGATTACCAAGTTATATAGGTTAAGTTAGATAAAGGATACACTCATGGCCGGACATTCCAAGTGGGCAAACATCAAACACCGTAAAGCCAAACAAGATGCGGCAAAAGGTAAAATCTTTACCAAAATCATTCGTGAGCTGGTCTCTGCTGCCAAACAAGGCGACCCAGACCCAGCAAATAACCCACGTTTGCGTGCGGCGGTGGAAAAAGCCAACTCAGTTAATATGACCAAAGACACTGTAAAACGGGCGATTGAACGTGGTGCCGGCGGCGGTGATAATGACAACATGCAAGAAATCACCTATGAAGGCTATGGCTTGGGCGGTGTTGCGGTGATTGTCGAGACCATGACGGATAACCTCAACCGTACTGTTGGCGAAGTGCGTCACGCTTTTAGCAAAAATGGTGGCAACTTGGGTACATCAGGCTCAGTGGCTTATATGTTTAGCAAACGCGGTGAAATTACCTTTGATGATGTTTCGCTAGAAGACACCATCATGGAAGTCGCGCTTGAAGCAGGGGCAACCGATATTGAAAATAACGGTGATAGCATCACAGTGGTCACTGAGCCAGAGAATTTCGGTGACGTGATGGATGCCTTAGAAAAAGCCGGTTTAAAATCCGACAACGCAGAAGTGACCATGTCCCCTTCAACCATGGCAGATGTCACTGATGTCGAAGACGCTAAAAAAATCATGAAAATGATTGATATGCTAGAAGATTTGGACGATGTGCAAGAAGTCTATACCAACGTCAACTTTACTGATGATGTCATGGAACAACTTGATGATTAAATGAAATTTTTCAGTATAAAAAAGGCTAAATGTAGATTTAGCCTTTTTTATTGAGCAATTTGTAGCAGTGTCGTGGTGGGATATAAGGTTAAAAACACTCGATCAAACTCACTACCGTGATGCAAGGCTTCACTTGTATCAAAAGTTAATACGCCCTTTTCTTGCTGTTCATTGGTATGAATCAATAACCAGATTTCATCCAACGCTCTTTTTTTGTGGTACGCTTGGACTTTATGCGCTTTTTTGCTCATCACCGCATCAATATCACTTTGATTGATGTAGGAATCAATTGGTAAATCTTCGTTTTCATCTGCCATATCGGTAAAAAACGCACTGGGTAACCAACGCATGGTTTTGGCAATACCGTTTTGTAATTTGCTACTGAGCGTAGGATGCGACAAATCACTCGATGGCTCGATAAATTGCTGCGATATATTTGAAATATTACGATTATCAATCTTTTGCCAATTGACCCAATTGGCCCAATTAGCCTTGGCACCTACTATCTCGCCCGCACCATTAAACCGCGTTGGTGTAAATTTGGTTGACACCTGTAGCAGTGACTGCCAGTACCAACGCTTTAATATTAAATTGTCATTACTGAGTCTATCGCGTAGTCTTGGCAAAGTGGTTAATTCGATGCCAATTGCGTATTCACCTTTGTCACAATAAAAAATACAGGTAAAATCAGGCTCATTACCATCATCCGTACCTGAGATGGTTTTGGCAGGATGTAAATGCAGCATGGCTAAAAAATGCACCAAATACACCCATTCACGCTGGCGTTTGAGCTGATTTTGTGACATCCGCATGATGCTTGGCGAATTTTTTTTGCTACTTGCCATTCAGCTACCTGCCATTCATTAATTACCTGATTAGCTTATTCAATGGCTCAGTCTAATTTACCTATTCTAAGTTACCCAGCCTATTGTTTCTTTGACTAAAAATATATCAAAAAAATTTTACTTACTTCAACACCTCAGCTTATCAGGTCAATACGTCAAATGCATGACAATAATCTGAACGGTTTTGGGGTCTGTGTGTTTTTAGTAATTTATCTGACTATTATGACGTTTAGCCTTGTATTTTAAGCTACTAACCTTATATAATTAACAGTTCATTTGGGGATGTTCTGGCTTCGACGCTGGTAATGAAACTCAATGATGCATGTCGAGTGAGTATGTCCACTCGTAAATAAAATATACATTTTAAACTAGTCGCAAACGACGAAACTTACGCTCTAGCAGCCTAAGGGCTGCTTGGGACGGCACAGATTGCCATTGGTCTGGTTGCTCTCCTTGAAGCGAACGCACGATGGATAGCTTAAATTGTTGTCTCGCCAATTTGAGCAAAACTTAAGAGGCTCGTGGTTGGCATCCTGACTGTCGGTTCGCCAACCATTAAAGCCATAGACAGAATCTAAACATGTAGAGTCATGGGCGTAGTGCTGGCGGACGCGGGTTCAACTCCCGCCATCTCCACCATATATAAAAAAGAGAATGCAATAACTTGCATTCTCTTTTTTTTGCATTTTTTATATCCGATTAGCGACTCAAGATAGCATTTTTACACAAAATCAACAGGTTAGAAAAACTAGCTGATATAGTTACACAATTTATATGTTTAGCAAAACACATCCGATATTAAAGATTTTGTTTACAATAAAATATTTGAAATAACATAACTTTGTAATTAGAATACACACCGCTTAAGTGATATTAAACAATATTACTTTGTTTTTACTATGTAAATCACGGGAAATGCCCCTTGATACCTTTAAGCAGTCAGATTATTGACCGCTTTAATTGATAAAAGGAACATCCGATGAAATATATCATTGCCAGTTTGTTTGTTACTACTTTAGCCACCCAGCAAGCCAATGCTGATGTTGTTTCATGGTATGGTGGCAAGCATCATGGTCGTACCACGGCGTCTGGCGAGAAATTCAATCAAAATGCACTGACTGCCGCCAGCAACGTGCACAAATTAGGTAGCCTACTTAAAGTCACTAACAAAGCCAATGGTAAAAGTGTGGTTGTACGCGTGACTGACACAGGTGGGTTCGGCAAATATGGCCGTACGCTAGATTTGTCAAAAGGTGCTTTTAGCAGAATTGCTAATCCTTCAAATGGTCTTGCTAAAGTCGATATCGTTAGATTATAGCGTTATTTTTATTAATGTATTTTTGCTGTAAAAAAGGGCGCTATTGATTGATAGCGCCCTTAATGTTTTATCAATTAAAAAATTTAATCCTCTAAAAAACGGGTATCATTCGACCATTGCTGCATTTTGATACTTTCATCCAAATATTGCTCGATAGCCGGTAAGTTAAATCCGTCGTTTTCACTGATAAAGCTTATACTCATGCCTTTATTGCCTGCCCTACCGGTGCGACCGATACGATGAACGTAATCATCAGGACTGTCTGGCAAGGTGTAATTGACCACACAAGCCACATCATCCACATGAATACCTCGCCCTGCAACATCAGTCGCCACTAAAATATTGGCATCGCCTTGACGAAATTGTGCCAAATACTTCTCGCGTTTGGCCTGTATGACATCCCCTGACAATATCACTACTTTATACTGACGATTAAGTTTGTCATACAGGCGCTTGACTTGGTCTTTACGATTGGCAAAGACAATCATTTTCTTGGGGGAAATTTTTTCAATAATTTGCTGTAACGCCGCCAGTTTATCCGATTCCATCAGGGTAAAAAATAACTGCTCGATGTTTTGACTGGTTTTTTGTTCAGGCGCAATTTCTACAAAAATCGGCTGATATAACCAGCGATAAGCTAAATTCATCACATCTTGGTTAAAAGTAGCGGAAAAAAGCAGGGTTTGCCGATGCGTATTGGCAGGCATCATACGAATCAAGCGTTTGATATCAGGTATAAATCCCATATCCAGCATTCTATCTGCTTCATCTAATACCAAAATTTCAAGACGATCGAGATACACATGGTGCTGAAAGCAAAAATCAATCAAACGACCTGGGGTGGCGATGATGATATCGACAAACTTTTGATGCAGCTGCTTTAACTGCGTCTCATAGTCTGTGCCACCGAGCAAACAAACAGTATGCAGTTCGGTAAACTTGGTGAGTTCAAGGCAATCTTGATAAATTTGTTGAGCCAATTCTCGAGTCGGCGCGAGCACCAGCGCACGGGTTTCACCCAAAAAACGATCGCCATCAACCTCAGGGTTTATAGGATTATTCAGCAATTCATTGATGATGGTCAGTAAAAACGTTGCTGTCTTACCTGTACCTGTTTGTGCCTGCCCAATGGCGTCTTGCCCAGCGAGTGTATTGGGCAATATCTGCGCTTGTATAGGGGTCAGCGTTTGATAACCTAGTTGGTCAATCGCTTGTTTGAGCGCTGGATGAAGAGGTAGTTGTGAGAAAGTTTGAAACACAGAGAGTTAACCTATTTTGACCAATCAATCATTGGCTATGAGAAACAACAAAAACCAAGTTAATGACATCAACTTGGTTTGCAAAAAGGTCAAAAATAACACTTCAACCCCTTTTTGGCTCAACTTATTCGACTTTGGTAACTTCTTCAGCTTGAAGACCTTTTTGACCCTCAACCACGATGAATTCAACTTTTTGACCATCTTGAAGTGAACGGTAGCCGTCACCTTGAATCGCGCGGAAATGAACAAAAATATCTTCACCGCTGTTACGCTGAATAAATCCAAAACCTTTTGAATCATTAAACCATTTTACAACGCCTTGTTCACGAACTGACATATTATAACTTCCTTTAACACTATTAATGGTAGGTTTTTAAAGTAGTTTTTTAAACAAGGCTAGTTAAGCCTAGTTAAGTTTAGCTACCCGCTACCTACGCCTGCTAAATAATATACTAGTTAAGCTTTTGTAATAGTTTGTTAAAACATTTCTCTACAATGTCGCTCACATAGTAAATTGTTCTTATAGCAATCATAGCACGGGTTTTTTACAAAAAAAAGTAATTTCGTAAGAATTGGTTATTTTTTTAAACAGCGATTTTTTAGCCTTATTTAACGGTTTACAATAATAAAACTGCAAGGTTTGCTACTAAAATTGCCAATTATTTTAGCGTCGGTTTGCACACATTGTATGGGCTTATTTTTAGGCTTATTTTTAGACTTATCTTTAGCATTTATCTCATGGGCGCCAATAAGTTGATTGATAACTTCCTCGCCCCATTCATCTAGCACATCATGCTTTAATTCTTTGATTAATTGCTTGTCGGCATGTTGATGGGTTTTGATTGAACATTCTTTAAGTCGCCATAGTAGGTTTCGTAAAACTGCTTGATTGACTGCAGGCTTTTGATTCAACCATTGGTATTCATGGGGTGAAAAAAAGCGCGAAGCAACCTGATGACTAATTGCGGTGTCTTCGACATCAATGCCGATATTGGTATAGGGCGAAATCAATACTGCGGCATGTTGGCGGCTATGGCTAAAACTGACATACCAAGTGTAACCGTCAGCTGTTATAAAATGATAAGGAAAGTTTGTATCCATTAACTCGCCTGTCACATTGAGCGCTTGCTGTAGCTTTTTTAGTAATTGACGACAAGACATCGACCCTGATTTATGGGTTAATAGGGTAACCTGTTCACCCAAATTATGGTGAATATCAATAGCCACCCAGCTATGGTGTTCGATTGGATAAAACTGCATCGGTTATGGTAGTGCCTTATGGGATAAGCAAATTTAATCACGCCTTAAAGTATTTTTTTATACCAAGGTTGATTGGCTTTCTTCTTTTGTGCTTCTGCAATTGCTTTACGTTTTTTTTGATACAGTACATTATTACTGATGAGATTAATAGCGCGAGTGTCTTGCGCGATGACTTCCCCTAAGATGTTTTCAACACTTACAGTAATGGTATAAGGGTTAGGATCGAGCGTGGTAGTTGCGATAGTATAGCTAGTGTCTTTTATGGTCGCTAAGGTTTGGTTATTGAGTTGATAGACGATTCTATCGCCTGTTTTTAAACTCGGTGTCAAAGCAACGTTAATCTCAATTGGTTGACTACCCCGTCGCAGCGTTTGCCCGGCTTCAGGCGCTACAATTTTTATGACATAATCGCCCTGGTGGCTTGCTGAGATAGATTGGGTCGATAAGCGATCAGTTAAACTATCACCTAAACTATCAGGCAAACGATTGTCAGTAGCCGTACTCGCTGCGTTATCAACTTCATTGTTCAAGTTATTAGATGTCTTTGTTGATTGATTGATCGTCGATGATACTTGTGATTGGGTGGGTAATTTATCTAATACGCTGATATTCTTGCTGCTTTTATTGTATTGATAAGCGGTATTGATATTATCGGTATATACCACTTGACCGTCTGAGGTGGTCGTCTTATACACTTGAGCATGACTTAACTGTGACAGCAATAACAATGAAGCCATAAGTGGAAAGTTATAACCATAGCGTAAACTACTATTATTATCGGTACTATATTTATTATCTGTACTATATTTTGTCAAAATCATATAAGCCTTCCCCTCAAAACCCATTATTGTGCATATTTTAGCAAGCTTGATAATCAATCCCTAAATAATTTTGCCTATTAGCCTAAAAATTTCACATAAAAAAACCCAACTTAATGTGAAGTTGGGTTTTTTGAAAAGCGAACTTATTAGCAGCTGTAGTACATATCAAATTCGATTGGATGAACTGATACGTTGTAACGCTCTACTTCTTCTTTTTTCAAGGCAATGTAAGCGTCAAGCATTTCTTTGGTAAATACGCCACCTTTGGTTAAGAATTCATGGTCGTCTTCTAACGCTTTAAGCGCAACTTCCAAGTTCTCCGCCACCGTTGGGATCAATGCTTCTTCTTCTGGTGGCAGGTCGTATAAGTTTTTGTCTGCGGCTTCACCTGGATGGATTTTGTTTTGGATACCATCAAGCGCTGCCATCAACAATGCGGCAAAGCAAAGATAAGGGTTGGCTGCTGGGTCTGGGAAACGTGCTTCGATACGTTTGCCTTTCGGGCTTGCCACGTATGGAATACGAATTGATGCTGAGCGGTTACGCGCTGAATAAGCCAGTTTAATAGGCGCTTCATAATGCGGTACTAGGCGTTTGTAGCTGTTGGTTGATGGGTTGGTGATGGCATTTAATGCACGAGCATGTTTGATGATACCACCGATTGCGTATAAAGCAGTTTCTGACAGCCCTGCGTATTCATCACCGGCAAAGGTGTTTTTGCCATCTTTTTGGATTGACAAGTGAACGTGCATACCTGAACCATTATCACCAACCATCGGTTTTGGCATAAAGGTCGCAGTCTTACCATATTCGTGGGCAACGTTGTGTACCGCATATTTGAACTGTTGTACTTCGTCCGCTTTACGAACTAGGGTATTAAATGATACACCGATTTCTAGCTGGCAAGAGGCAACTTCATGGTGATGGACTTCAACACGGCCTTTACCCATAATCGCTTCTACCGCGGCACACATATCAGCACGCATATCTTGTGAGCTATCAACGGGTGGTACTGGGAAGTAACCGCCTTTGACGCGTGGACGGTGCGCATAGTTACCGCCTTCTATGTCTTTATCGGTTGACCAAGCGGCTTCATCAGCTGAGATGGTGTGACGCGCACCTGACATGTCGATTGACCATTTTACATCATCAAATACGAAGAATTCTGGCTCTGGACCAAAGAATGCGGTATCACCGATACCCGTTGATTTTAGGTATTCTTCAGCACGTCGCGCGATTGAACGTGGGTCACGGTCATAACCTTGCATGGTTGATGGCTCGATAACGTCACAGGTCACAACAACGGTCGTTTCACGAAAGAAAGGATCGACGAATGCGGTATCAGCATCTGGCATCAAAATCATATCTGACGCTTCAATGCCTTTCCAACCAGCAATTGATGAACCATCAAACATTTTACCTTCTTCAAAAATGTCTTCGTCCATGCTGTCAGCTGGATAGCTTACATGTTGCTCTTTACCTTTAGTGTCAGTAAAGCGAAAATCTACCCACTTTGCTTCGCTAGATTTGATTAAATCTAAAAATTTATTCGACATTGCTCGTTTCCTTTTACTTACGCAAAAAATGATTAAAAAAACGTTACGCCACTTTATACTCTTTTCGGTGCTGTGACAAGAGATAAACAAAGTAGTGCTTGTTGAAGTTAAACTTTCAAGTTATGTGCCAACTTTTGCGCTATCATGCTAAAGATTAAATTTTTATATCAAATTCAATGAGTTATTTAAGGATGGATTTACTGATGAAGTTGGCTGATATGACTATCTGCCTAGATGACCTTCAAATCGCTATGGGGCTGTAATACTTGCACCATTTTAATTAAAATTTCATCTATATTCACTTTTATAGTGCGTTAATTATACGTTTAACTATTTTAGGGAAAATCATTAACATTGATCTCTCCGACTCGGCTTCATGTATTCGGTTTCAGTCACTTGTAGAATGGTTGTGGTAAAATAATTAACTAAAATAACGGTGAAGTTTTTTCATTGGCTAACCACCGTCCAACAATTACAGCATAGGGTTTCTGGATTGCTACTTTTTATTGATAACTACGACAGTTTTACCTACAATTTGGTGCAGTATTTTGAGCAATTGGGGCAACCCGTTGAAGTCTGGCGCAATGATGCTTGCAGCAGTGAAGATATCATTCGTTTAAATCCCGATTATTTGGTCATTGGTCCCGGACCTTGCACGCCAAGCGATGCGGGCAATACGTTGAGTTTTATCAAAGACTGTGCCGGCATTATTCCTATATTAGGCGTTTGCTTGGGTCATCAAGCCATTGGGCAAGCATTTGGCGCCAATATCATTCGTTGCCCAACGATTATGCATGGGCGGGTGTCGCAAGTTTTTCATCACCATCAAGGGATATTTGCCGGGCTTCCCTCACCTTTTAACGCCACTCGCTATCATTCTTTAGCGATTGACGCAGACAGTTTGCCTGCTTGTTTAGAGGTTACCGCATGGTGTGATGATACTCACCCACATAATTTGCTGCCGTCCCCTACTGTGATGGGCATTAGGCATCAAACATTGCCGATTGAAGGGGTGCAGTTTCATCCAGAATCTATTTTAAGTGAGCATGGGTATGCAATTTTGAAAAATTTTTTAGCTAATTATGAAAACCATGAAAACTATCAAAGCGCTAACCCTTAGACTGGGGTAATTGAGTTTTGCGGCTTAAAGTTTGGCTTTAAAACTTGGCTTTAAAACCTGGCTTTAAAACCTGGCTTTGTTATAGTATACTAGTACAATGATATATAAAGTGTAAGCCATAAAACTCATACGAGACTGACATGACCCATACTGTAACGCCCTATCTTGGTGACATTACCACGTCTATTGAAAACAACCAACCATTAACGCCAGAGCAAACCCAACTACTGCTTACCACGGCACTTGATCGCGCCATCAATACCATTGACCTGACCTATGCAGAAATGCGCGGCGTCATGCTAGCTATCATGCAAGGTCAATGCCCCGATGCCATGATGGGCGCGCTGCTCACCGCGCTGCGTATGAAAGGTGAAAGTATCGAAGAAATCACTGCCGCCGCCCAAGTGATGCGGGAGCTGGCGATTAAAGTGGATTTATCGGATGTGCCCAATGTCGTCGATATTGTGGGTACGGGGGGCGATGGCGCAAATTTGTTTAATGTCTCTACCGCCGCTACGATGGTCGCAGCAGTAGCTGGCTGTCATGTCGCCAAGCATGGTAATGGCGGCGTTTCCGGCAAATCGGGCAGTTCCGATTTGCTGCAGCAAGCGGGTATTAATTTGGCGTTAAATACCGAGCAGATTACCCAGTCGATTAAAACCCATGGTATTGGTTTTTTGTTTGCGCCCAATCACCATGTGGCAATGAAACATGCGATGCCCATTCGCCGTACCCTAAAAACGCGCACGGTGTTTAATATTTTAGGACCTTTGACCAACCCGGCGGGCGTCAAAAATGCCATGATTGGGGTATTTAATCCTTCGCTGTGCGAACCGCTTGCCAATGTGTTCAAAAACCTTGGCGCAGAGCATGTGCTAGTCGTCGGCTCAGTGGATAACCTTGATGAAATCTCATTGGCGACTTATACCCACGTGGCTGAACTTAAAGATGGCAAAGTCAGCGTATATGATATCGAACCTGAAGATGTTGGTATCGAATCGCAAACGCTTAAAGGCTTAATCATTGACAGTCCAGCACAAAGCCTAGCCCTCATCCGCGAAGCACTGGCTAACAATCCCAATAAAACCCCCATCGCCAAAAAAGCAGCGGATATGATTGCCTTAAACGCTGGTGCGACCATCTATGTAGCAGGTAAAGCAGATACCATAAAACAAGGTGTAGCCATAGCACAAGATATCATCAGCAGTGGCAAAGCCTTGCAAAAAATGGCAGCATTAGCAAGCTTTACTCAGCAATTCACCTCTCATTAAATTTTTGGAAAAACCATGCCTCATCAAGCAGTCCCCTCGGTATTACAAAAAATTGTCGACACCAAACGTCAAGAACTAGCCAAAGCCAAACAACAACAATCTTGGCACGACCTTGAGCAAATTGCCGCAACGAACCGCCAAGACATCCGTGATTTTGCCGGCAGTTTGCGCAAAGCGGGTATCCGTGTCATTGCGGAAGTCAAAAAAGCCTCGCCATCCAAAGGCATCATCGCCCCTAATTTCGATGCTGTCGCCACTGCAGTTGGCTATGAACAAGCGGGTGCCGCTTGCCTATCGGTATTGACGGATACCGACTACTTCCAAGGCTCGGATGCGTATTTATTGCAAGTGCGCCAAGCGGTAAGCCTACCTGTGCTACGCAAAGATTTTATGATTGAGCCGTATCACATTTTGCAATCACGTACGCTTGGGGCAGATTGTATTTTGCTGATTATGGCGTGTTTATCGGATGCGCAAGTCGCTGAGCTGCATGAATTGGCGTTAAAACTTGGCATGAGTGTACTCATTGAGTGTCATGATGAAATAGAAGTGGAACGCGCGTTACGCTTGCCAGCCCATCGTCAAAACGTGTATGGGGTTAATAATCGCAATCTACATAACTTTGATGTGAGTTTGGACACTACCCTACGCCTAAAAACACTGTTTCCACAAGATAGCTTATTGGTGACAGAAAGCGGGATTCATTCGGCAGAGGATGTAAAATTGATGCTGGGCCATGACATCGATGCGTTTTTGATTGGTGAGCAGTTTATGAAAACGGGTAATGCAGGCGCGGCATTAGCAAAGTTATTGGCACAATCGCAACAAAATGCGTAAAATAGCCAAGTTAAATAATTGATGTTAGGGCGTTTCATCGATAAACGCCCTATTTTTTATACCGATTTATAGAGTTATTGTATGGCAAATTTATTTTCTAAAGAAATGCAAGACCAGTTAAAGCAGCTTAAAACCGAACTGGGTAGAGGTCGCAGCCAAACCAAAGAGACCGATGAAAACGGCAAACCGACTGAAACCGTGGGTTTACTGAGCAAGCAACAAGTCGCCAAACAAGTTAAAAAATATAATAGCGAACATCTTGATGACGATAAATTGCTATTTATGCAAGCCATGTCAGGCGTGCAGCCAATCAAAGATAAAAACTTGGCGGATAAAAACAACGCTGGCAATAAGCTTGATGCGACGACGCTAGCCAAACGCGCGGCGGCAGTCGGTGGTGACGATGATAGCGGGCATGTATTGTCTGATATGCAAGCGCTGCTCAACCCGGTGTCTGGCGATGCTTATTTAAGTTATAAAACCGCAACGCTACAAAACAAAGTGTTTAATGAGCTCAAACAAGGCAAGATTCGCTGGTATGATGCCGTAGATTTACACGGTGCCACCATTGAAGAGGCCCGTGAAGCCATGAGTCAGTTGATTTTGCAGGCTCAAAAAAACAATGAAAATTGCGTAAAAATCATTCATGGCAAGGGCATTGATAGTATCTTAAAAACTTGCGTCAATGGCTGGTTGCGTCAGATTCCTGAAGTGCTTGCTTTTTGCTCAGCGCCTGCGGCACAAGGTGGCAATGGTGCAGTATTGGTGTTACTCAAAAAACGCGAAAAAGCCAATCGCGACCAATAACCATTGTACTGCTATTTTGACTATAGGTTAAATTTTATAAAATCATGCATAAAACAAACGATGCATGATTTTTTTTAACAGGATTTTTTAATTGTTAATAGTTTATTCTTAGTTTTTGTTTATAATAGGCTCTTTTTTTTCATGGATTAAATGCGCTGCATTAATCTACTCTCAACTGGCTAAAAACAGCGCCCATTTGACTTTTGACAGCTGACTGTTTTTAACACCACTGGGTATAGGAGAAAGGTAACTTTGAACAATACCACCACTGCGACTCATTCGCCCGCTAAATTGCAACGTCAATTGGCACTCTGGCACATTATCATTATTGGTTTGGCGTACATTCAGCCCATGACCGTATTTGATACCTTTGGCTTGGTTTCTGAAGCCAGTCATCAGCACGTTCCAACATCTTATATTATTGCATTGATTGCTATTTTGCTTACCTCGCTAAGTTACGGTAGCATGATTCGTCGTTATCCTTCGGCAGGCTCGGCATATACCTATGCCCAAAAATCGATTCATCCCAATGTCGGGTTTATGGTGGGTTGGTCTTCTTGGTTGGATTATTTATTGTCACCTTTGGTGAATATTATCCTAGCGGTGATTTATCTTGAAGCACTGTTCCCTGATGTCAACAAATGGATTTGGGTATTTATTCTGACGGGATTTATGACCTGGATTAACGTGCATGGCTCCAAAGTCGTGGCTTATTTTAATAGTTGGATTGTGTTTATTCAGCTATTGATTATCGGTGTATTTACGTGGTTGGTGTATAGCAAATTGATGGCGGGCACCAATGCGGACGGCACTATCAATGCCGCAGCTTACCAATTATGGAGCTTAAAGCCGTTTTGGAGTGATATTGCTAACATGACGGCACTCATCAGTGGCGCAACGATTTTATGTTTCTCTTTCACAGGCTTTGACTCACTAAGCTCATTGGCAGAAGAAACCAAAGATGTGCAAAAAACCCTACCAAAAGCAATTTTCTTGACCGCATTGATTGCAGGTATTGTGTTTATCATTAGCACTTACTTTATGCAGATTTATTTCCCACAAACCCCTGACAAATATTTCCCAGATGTGGCTGCTACCCAGCCAGATATTTTAATGTTGGTGGGTGGTTCTGCGTTTCAAGCCGCCGTATTGGGCTTTGCAATTGTCACGGTGATGGCGTCAGGTATTTCTGCACATGCGGGTGTCTCTCGTTTGATGTATGTGATGGGGCGTGATGGGGTCATTAATAAACGTATTTTTGGTCATATTCATCCAAAATACTTGACCCCAACCTACAATATCTATATCGCGGGTGTGATTGCCTTAACCGCGGGTTTTATTGAGTTTGATGTCATCGCGCATTTGATTAGTTTTGGGGCGTTGACGGCCTTTAGTTTTGTTAACTTATCCGTGATTGCGACCTACATCATCCGTGAAAAACGCTACCACAGTGCCTATGATTTGTTTATGTATTTGATTGTGCCGCTGTTGGGCTTTATCAGTGTTGCGCTGATGTGGAAAGAAAGTGAGCCCATCGCCATCAAAATGGGTTTAAGCTGGGCAGTAATCGGTCTTATCTATTTGGCATTTAAAACCGGTGGTTTTAAGCGTCATCCACCGATGCACAACGAACATGAGTAATAGTTAACGTGGTGAAAAGGTCAGATACGATTCTGACCTTTTTTATGTCTGTGGCTTTTTGGAAAACCCTATGTTAGAAATTTTATATCAAGATGAACACTGTGTGGCAGTCAATAAGCCTGCGGGTATGCTGGTGCATCGAAGCTGGCTTGACCGTCATGAAACCCATTTTGTGATGCAGACCCTGCGCGATCAACTGGGTCAATATGTTTATCCGATTCATCGCTTAGACAGACCAACCTCTGGCGTATTACTGTTTGCTTTATCGAGCGAATCAGCGCGGCAACTGTGTGAGCAATTTGAAAACAGGCAAGTGCAAAAATCTTACTTAGCCATCGTGCGCGGGTTTTTGACAGTGAATGAGCAGACATCTGGGCTGATTGATTACCCACTCACACAAATTTTGGATAAAATTGGCGATAAACCAAGTTTGCAGGCACTGCAACAAAGAAAGGTCAGTTCGACAGACATGTTTGATGAAGCCCTTAGCAGCCCTGCTGAATTAACCTTACTGCAACCTGCACAAACGCATTGGCAATGCTTGGCAACAACTGAGCAGCCGTTTCAAGCGCGCGCACGCTATCCCACTTCACGCTTTAGTCTGGCTAGATTGACGCCCATTACCGGACGAAAACACCAACTACGTCGCCACATGAAGCATGTGTTTCATCCGATTATTGGCGATACCAGCTATGGCGATCATCACCAAAATCGCGCTATCCGTCAACACATCGGTGTACATCGCTTGATGTTACATGCGCATACCTTAGCTTTTCATAGACTGACCGACAATCGCCGTGTTGATATCACTGCGCCTGTGGATACAGATTGGTTAACGATGTGTGCGCAGTTTGGCTTTCATTTTCCTTGATAGATAGTGATATCATTATTTGGCGACATCCTTTACGCAACCAAGTAATCACTCACTTTACTACCGATGGTCGCAAATGTTGCGCCAATGCCTGCCCCCACCAACACATCGGTGGGATAATGTAACCCAAGCACCAAGCGCGATAATGCCACCAGCATCGTAAATGGCAGCAACACCCATAACATCATCGGCACTTGATGACCTATCATGGTGGTAAACAATACCGCTTGCAGTGTATGCCCCGATGGAAAACTAAATACATCCAAAGGCCGTTCGCCTAAAGTAATGGTCTGGTGTACTTGGTAAGGGCGTGGACGTACTGTATGCACTTTTAAATACTTATACAGCAAATAACCGCAAAAACTGCTGAGTAACACCGCACACACTTTCACAGCAACGATACTAGCGACCAGTCCTTGCGATAGTAATGCTACTAACATCACTACCGTCGATAGCGCCCAAAACCAACCATCGCCTAAGCGGCTGATGGTTTTGAAAAACTGCGCAAAAAACTTCAATTGCGACAGTAAATTTACCCGTAAACATAAGCGAGTATCCCACTGCAGCACGCGCTTTTGCAAATGATATAGTTTAGGTTTACTGTGCAAAAACTGATAATAATTGCGCATTAAATTGGGTAAGTTTTCGATAGGGCTAACAGAGGTACAGGTGAATTCTGAATTGGCAAGTGACAGATTGGGATTTTTTATAGGTTGATTCATGGCGCCATCCTTTTTTTTGCCTATTTGAACATCACGTTTTGGAAAAAAACGCAGCAGATTCAGCGGGTCTTGGGGTTAGGTGGCTATTTTGGGGTGAGTGGCTACTTTGGAGTGAATGACTATATCGTGGCTGTTTTTTTGCCCCGACAGTCGGGTGAACTGACTCAGGTGTGGGGGCGATTGTCGAATCCGCTAGCGGATGTTGAGCTGGCGCTTGAGAAGATAAAATGGTTGGTGTCACTGTGCTGGCTGTTACGGTATTGGTTTGGATTGATAGCACCTCATAAAACATGGTCAACATTTCTTGGGCAGGTTTTTGCCAAGAAAAAGCAGCTACCTTGTGCCTTGCAGCTAGTCGCATTTGATCAAGCTGTTGTTGTTTGGGCAATTCACTAATCATCTCTACAAAGCGTTGTTCTTGCCCAAGCGGTACGGTTTTACCACAACTATCATCCACCAACAGCGCCGCTGCCGCATCATGATAGGCAAAAATTGGCAAACCCGATGCCATCGCTTCGGTGACGACATTACCGAAAGTTTCCACTTGACTAGCAAAGACAAAAGCATCCGCACTGGCATAATAACTTGCCAGCGCCTCGCCTGTTTTAAAGCCTGCAAAAATAATGCTTGTATCATTGGCATGCCTTTTAACCAGCGCTTCTTTGTATGGTCCATCACCGACAATCACTAATTTAACATGACGATGCAGCTGCTGTAATTGTAGCGCTTTGAAGCTTTTAATGACGGTATCCATACCTTTTTCAGGGGAAACACGGCTCACACACATTAACACTGTGGTACCCTCGCCCACGCCCCAGCTTTGCCGTAATGCTTGGCTACGTTTGCTCGGTGCATAGCGCGCTGTATCAACGCCACGACCGACTTGGTACAAATGCTTGAAACCAAATTCAGCGAGCTGATGTTGGGTGGTCTGGCTTGGAATACATGTGGCATTGCAATGGTTGTGAAAACGCTTCATATACGCTAGCAAAGGCACTGAAACAACTTTCCAACCAAAGTATCGGCTAAAATCATGGAACGCGGTGTGATAACCTGAAGAGACTTTAATTCTTTGCTGTTTGCCAGCAATCAACGCCGCAAGCCCCAAAGGACCTTCCGTCACGATATGCACGATATCAGGACGAAGCTTGCGCAGCTGCTTGGTTAAAAATCGGTAACAAGGTAGCCCCATGCGCAGATGCGGGTAATAGGGAATGGGCAAACTTGGCACTTGCAAATCAGTGGTAACAGCCGCAGTGTTAAGCCCTGTCGTTAGGGTATGTTGTTCGACTTCATCGCTTTGCTTGGGGCGAATCAACGTGATGCGATGACCCATCGATTTGAGTTCGCGCATGATTTGATAAACGCTTGAGGCTACCCCATTGATATCTGGCAGCCACGTTTCAGTCACCAAAGCGATATGCAGAAATGGCCTATTTTCATGAAAAGGCGTGCCTGCAACTTGAGTTGAGGGATTCATGTGATTTGCTGACGTCGTCTTATTGTCAGAGGAGGCCTGGTACAAATTAGTGTTTACAGTGTTGTCACTCATAGTATGTTATCAACCATTACAACCGACTGCTTTATTTGACTACAAAAGCCGTTTCGGTAAATTAAATCAATCCTTTGTATGGGTTAAGCTTATAAGCCGCCATTGACAACCTCATGTCAATTTGATAACAGTTTGATGACAATTGCATCGCAAATAGGGGTCGATTTTGCTAAAATAGCGGGCATATTGCAGCTTTATAGATTAATGCCTTATAGATGGTTAAATGACTGATTTGATAAATACATCGAATAATACCGCTATGCCAAATACTTCGACGCTCGATACACCGATTGTGATGCTGATGACCCATGCGCCTAGTCATCCGCTCACCAAACGAGCGCTTGAATGTGCCCAATCGCTATGGGCAAACGATAGTAAAACAACCGATGCGCAAAACCCGTTGACTAGTACCGATTTTAAAATTTTCTTATATAGTGATGCGGTGATGCTTGCCAACCGATTAATTTGGCTGCCCGATGATATCGAAAATATGGCAAAAAATTGGCAACACTTTGCTATAAGTCATGATTTAACTATTCAAGTGTGTGTGAGTGCCGCTTTGGCTCGCGGGGTGACAGATGCTGACAATGCGACTAGACATCAGCTACAAGGTGACAATTTAGCAGATGGCTTTGAATTAGTCGGTTTGGGTGAATTAGCCATGCATCTACACAGGGCAAAAACGGTTTATCAGTTTTAATTCGGATGGATTTAGCGATAGCGATTTACTATGAAAATTGTCATTAATATTGACGCTGACACGTTTTTGCTTTGCCATGAAGCCTTATCAATGGCGTTTGCGCTGGCAGCGTTTGACCACCAAATTCAGCTGACTATCGGTCATGGCATGTTAAACTTACTACTAGATACGCCCACGGGCAAGCTTGCCCATATGCTAGCATCCCTTGATATGTATGATATGGCGCCCGCTTGGCTGGCGCTAGCGGATTTTAATAGATTCAAAGCATGGCAAGCAAACCAATCAGCAGACTTTGATTGGTGTACTCAAGTCACGCTACAGCCCACCACAGCGCCTCATTTTGATACCACTTTTGACTTATAAATACTATGACCCAACTTCCTGAACTTGACCAAGCCGCCCTTGACCAAGACGGTCATTTGATAGCTCATCAAACCTGGACACCAGATATCGCGCAACAATTGGCAAACACGCTGGATGTCACGTTAACCCCTGAGCACTATCAAATCATAGACGCGGTACGTCAATATTATGATTTATACAGCCATCCACCGACGACCCGTCCTTTAATCAAGTTTTTATCCAAGCAATTGCCCTCATTGGCGGTTGATAACGCCAAACTGCAAGCCATGTTTAACACAGGTCTTGTCGCGCGTCATGTCAACCGCATTGCAGGGTTGCCCAAACCTGCAAATTGCTTATAAATTTTGAGATTATTTTGGGTCATAAGGGACGAGATTGTCATAACCGATACTGTGACCGTTATCACCGCCAAACCCCTGCTGACGCCAAACTTCAAATAAGGTAATCGCCACGCTGTTAGATAAATTCAAACTGCGAGAGGTCGGCAACATAGGCAAACGTAGCCAGTTGTCTTGCCCAATTGCCGTGCGAATTGGCTCGGGTAATCCGGCTGTCTCTGACCCAAATACCAAGGCGATATTTGCCAGTTGCGCAAAATCTTCATCATATAAAGGTTTGCTAAGCTTGGTGGTCAAGGCAACGATTCTTTGTACCCCACTTTGACTTAGACTGTCCTGTGCATCCTGCCAATTGGCATGTACTTTGACATTTGCCCATTCATGATAATCGAGCCCTGCTCGGCGTAATTTTTTATCTTCTAACTCAAACCCTAGTGGCTCAACCAAATGTAGCGTTGCGCCCGTATTGGCGCATAACCGTATAATATTGCCTGTGTTGCTTGGCATTTTGGGTTCAACTAATACTACGTGAATCATATCGACATCCTTAACCAGATTGAAATAAAAAAACGCTAAATGCGAAGATTAATTTACAAAAAACCTATACTTATTGCGTAAATTTAAGTTTTTTTTACAACTTGATAGTTTTGGTTACATTAACGCTATAGCGACGTTAGACTAAACTGCATTACCATGACTCTACCAAGCATGTTTTACTTTATTTTAACTTCTATGAACCAATCTTCTATGAATCAATAAAGTCGCATGATTTAACCTGGTAGCTAAAAACTGTTAAAAAATAATGGATATATCTGAGGAAATTTAAAATGAAAAAATTAATCGCTGCATCAATCGTTGTTATGTTTGCTGTCACAGGTTGTAATACAATCCAAGGTTTTGGTAAAGACGTATCAAAAACAGGTGGCGCAGTAACCAATACCGCACAAAAAACTGAAAACAAAATCTACCGCACAAATAACTGAAAACAAAATCTAATCGTAGATTCTCTGTTTAAGTAAAAAAACCCATCTCGCTGATGGGTTTTTTATTACCTCTTGTATTGCCTATCGCTTAAAACCCTAGTAGGTTATAAAACTAGCCGTTTTTTGGCAAATTTTCAGGTAAATAACAACGTAGATAAGCAATCACCGCTGTAATCGCTTCTTGACGATAGGTATCGGTAATTTCTTTTTCTGAGCGATAAGCTAAAATAAAAATACCATTAATGATACCGTATGCGACTAACAATTGCTGATGAATGGTTTCTAAAGCCGGCATTTTATAATGCTCAGACAACTTATCATACACCATTTGGGCGAGGCTTTTTTCGATTTCACTACCAAACGCATTGCCCTCAAAATCTGGGGTATTGGTCTCATAAATCAAACGGGCAACCGTTAAATCAGATTGAATAATATCAACGCCTGTCTCAATGACTGTGGTGATATAAGCCTGCCAGCGACTAAATTGTTTGGCATCGACTTTTTCAAGCTTGTTAAAGATTTCTATCGCATTTAAAAAACGCAATGCCAAAAAAATCGCTTCAACGTTTGGGAAGAAGTGATATGCCGAGGCTCTGGGAATGTCCGCTCGTTCACACACATCAGCCAAACTAATCTCACTGACAGGTCGGGTCGCGCTCAACTCTTTGGCAGCGGCTAATAATTTTTGGCGACGCAAACGACCTTGCTGGCTTGTGAATTTGAATTTGTTAGGGACTAAGCGGCGAGCGAGCTCAGAGTCCACCAACACATCCTCAATTTTTTCATCATAAGCGCTTGACATATTTCCTCTCTATCGACTGATTATGAATAAAGTTTAATTTGTGCCCGTACCAATCCATGATCGGTTGGGCGTTGTTCTACAATAAATTTGAGATGATCATTAAAATAATCTACTTGTAATACTTCACCGATGTTAAATTTACTATCAGCTAAAAACTGTTCAGATACCAAAATCTGGTCAAGCACTTCTGGCGTACCTTGGTGGATATGGGTGTACGCCACATCTTTAAGCCAGTGCATACGGCTTTGTACCGTAGAGGCATCATATAGCACGATATCCCGCATCGACTTATCATAAAATACTTCGCCCGATTCGCTTAAAAGCTGACAAGTGACACTTTGCATCACATCATTCATATCCCCTAACAAAATCAGCGGATGGTTGTTGTGTGACAGTTTTTCGATGACCACCTGGCGAATGCCTGCCGCTTCCGCTGCCCGCATACAAAGACTACGCAGCTTGGCGCGGACTCGAATTAGCGGATCATTGCGATCTTCTAACGGCTCGCCTTGCGCGTTTTCTAAAAACTCAGGGCGTTTACTTTTTAGATGCGCCACAATCACGGTGACCAGCATGCCATTTGGCAATCTGATGTCGGCAATCAGCGGGGGGCGATTAAATTGTTGATAAAGCCCAACATCAGGAACGTCCAACAACGCAATCGCCGGCATCTGCGTGAGCAATTGGGTGTTAATAATCTCAAAACGCGATACCAAACCTACGCTCGGGGTACCAACTGCGCCTCGCCCTTGGGTTAATGGACTGTCTGGCTGATTACTGGCTAACGGCACAGTGACATGATAGTCATTGAGACCGGCTGCATGACATAAGTCAATGAGTGCTTGCTCATCCCAAATTTCTTGGCAACCAATGATATCAGCTTGCAATTGACGAAAAATGGGGGCAAGTGCATTAATCTTTTGTTGATATTGCTGCGGCGTATACACGTCTTGGTTTCGGTAAAAAACCCGATTGGGCAGTGCAAAGTTAAGTAAATTTGCCGTAGCGATAACAAATTGATTGTCCACTGTCATATCCTTAATGTTTAGTTACCAGTTATCCCTGCTTTGCGCCAACCTTGTCCAAAAAATTTCCTGACTTTCATCTTCGTAACTTTTATCATAATAACTTTTATCACTATCAACACAGTGTCGAATTTTGAAGCATTATACATTTTTTTATTCAATTTCTACACAAAAAATCACTTTTTTTAGCCGAAATTTGCTGATATTTTTAAGCAGGATTTAAAAATTTGGTGCATAAAGTGCTTTTTTTTACTTAATGCAGTTAATTGCTAACGAAAATCACTCTCGTGTCGAGTCTTTAAAAAATTTTTCATATGGTTAACTCTTTGTTTTTACATTATTGTTAGGGCGTGTCCCTATTTGGATAATGAGGCTAAAAATAGACTAAATCGCCAGCAAAACAAGGCAAATTGTGCAGATAATATTGGAATATTGTCAAACAATTTAACGCAGTTTTGCCAGATTTAGGCATTTTTAGGCCATTAAAAATACTTTGTTCCGAATTAGGGACACGCCCTAGTTGTTTAGAGCCGTCTTAATGATTTTCTTGCTTTAATTTTGTTCGTTTAATAGTTGATTGATATAAAACTGCCAACGCTCCACGATGGCTTGGCGCTCAGACACTGCCATCTTAGGCTCAAAGATACGGTCTAGCTGCCAACTTTCACCAATGCTAGTGTCATCATACAGCCCCACCGCTTGCCCTGCCAATAATGCCACCCCTTTTGCGGTGCTCTCAGTGGTCGTTGGTCGCAGCACAGGAACATTGAGTATATCGGCTTGAAATTGCATTAAGATATTGTTATTGGCAGCGCCTCCATCCACGCGCAGTTCGTGCAATGGCACAGGGCTATCTTTTTGCATGGCGATTAACACATCATACGCTTGTAGCGCAATCGCTTCTAAGGCGGCTCTAGCGATATGCGCTTTGCTAGTGCCGCGTGTCAGCCCGATAAGCCTTGCGGTAGCATCTGCTCGCCAGTAAGGTGCACCAAGCCCGGTAAAGGCAGGAATCAGGGTCACTCCTTGGCTATCTGGTACTTGCGCCGCCAAGATTTCAATGTCCTCACTGCGCGCTATCATACCTAAATTATCGCGTAACCACTGCACGATGGCACCTGCCATAAACACACTGCCTTCAAGCGCATATTGTGTTTGCGTGAGGCTTGTTTTTTTATTTCGTTGTAAATTTTGTAAAGGTTTTAACAAGTTGGGCAATTTACCTGAAGGTTCATGACGGTTAGGTTGACGAGTGTGATTCGCCTCTGTGGTTTGCCAAGCAACGGTGGTGAGTAATTGCTGATGACTGACACAGGGCTTATCGCCGGTATTCATTAATAAAAAACAGCCGGTGCCATAGGTGGATTTTGCCATGCCTGCTCGGTTACAGCCTTGCCCATACAATGCCGCTTGCTGATCGCCTAGCACTGCCGTGACTGGGATTTGTTTGCCAAACATCCCTTGTTTGGTGACCCCAAAATCGCCATCTGATGGCTTGATGGTAGGTAACATGGTTTTGGGAATATCAAATAAATCCAATAACTCCTCAGACCAGTCGCCTGTTTGCAAAGACATCAGCATGGTGCGTGACGCATTGGTGATATCAATGCTATGCTCGCCTGTCATGTTAAACAGTAGCCAACTATCCACGGTACCAAAAGCCAACTCACCTGTTAACGCTTGTTGGCGAAGCTTAGGGTTTTGGTTTAACAGCCATACGATTTTGCTGGCACTAAAATACGGATCTATACGTAATCCGGTAATTTGCTGGATTTTGGCATCAAAGCCTTTATCACGCCAGTCTCTGCACCACTGATGGGTACGTCTATCTTGCCAGACAATGGCGGGTGCGACAGGCTTACCGGTCTTTTTATGCCAAATTATGGTGGTCTCACGTTGGTTGGTGATACCGATGGCTGAAATATCTGTCGCCAATAATCCTGCTTTGGCAATCACTTCTTGGGCGGTACTAATTTGGGTTTGCCAGATATCATTGGCATTTTGCTCGATAAACCCGGCTTTTAAGGTGATGATATTAAGCGGCTTTTGGGCGATGGCGATGGGTGTTAATTGGCTATCAAAGATAATACTGCGGCTTGAGGTAGTGCCCTGATCCAGCGCTAAAATAAATCCGTTTTCTGTTTTAGCCATGTTGTTGTCTCAAACGATTGTGTTAAACGTCAATATATTATCTTAGCAAATACTTGCCCATCAACTTTTATATTACTGCGGCTGAAACCGTAAGGCAACGATTCGCGAAAAAATAGCCATTGATTTTATCAACAAAAAACCACATCATACTGATACTTTATTACCACTTACCAAAACCTATCTGTTAACTATAAGTGACCCTAAACCTTAGATTTCAGACCCTAAGCACTGTCACTCTAACTGTCATTGTTGATCTTTCCCACTACCGCTTTTTAATGCGTTGATGAAACTTGTTTTATGAAAAATACCCTTGCAAAATCTGTTCGTACTACCCCTGTGACCTCAAAATCCGCCGCTATCATTACCGATACCATCAAATCTGACAATTTACAGCCTGTTGCAATCTCGCACTTGCGCCGTTATACCGACCCGGCGACCTTGCCAAAAGATAGCCACCATACCAAAACCCTTGAGATTGGCTTTGGGCAAGAGCGCGCCTGTAAAGCGATTGCCACTGCGCTTGATATCAATGCCAATGGTTATCATATCTTTGCTGCAGGTGAAAACGGACTGGGCAAACGCACCTTAATCACTCGCCTGCTACAAGCACACGCCAAACAAAAACCCACACCCAATGACTGGGTGTATGTGCATAATTTTGTTGATGCGCGCACCCCGATTGCGCTTGACCTTCCTGCTGGCATGGGCAAGCAATTAGCGGAAGATGTCAAAACCTTTTGGCTAACCACCAAACGTCAGCTCAATCAGCGTTTTCGCAGTGAGCACTATCAAAGTAAGGTAGAAGCCATAAAGAATGAAATTAGCCTTCGAGAAGAACAGGTCTATCATGCGCTGCATGAAGAAGGTAAACAGTATTCACTTGCATTGGCGCTGCGACCTTCGGACAACAAACCGATTTTTATCAAATCTGATTTTAGTGACAACCGAGCCGATGGCAATGACAATGACAGTTACAATGATATTGAGCCAAGCGATGGTTATTTATCAATCAAACCTGCTAATAAATTGGGTCGCCAAAAATCCAGTGGCAAAGCGCCAGTTTTACCACTTAAAGCCAATCAAACGTCTAGCACTACAACTAGCGCCTCTAATAATACCTCGAGCGCAACCAATCAAGCCAGCTTTGGCTTAACCCCAAAATCGCCGTATGTTGCCAATTATCAAGATAAAAACCACATGCAAAAACGCTTGAGCCAACTGACCGTTGAGCTTGAGCAAATTGAAGATGAAGCCAATCAGACCCTACAAGCGCTACACCACTCATTGACTCGGCGTACCTTAAAACCATTGATGGAGCCGTTATTTGACAAGTATCAAGCCTTACCAAAGGTTCGTAAGTATTTGCAAGACGTGCATGACGATATCGTCAATCATGCAGAACGAATCATCAATGAAGATGATGAAGAGTTTTTGCCTAGCCATTTTTCGCCATTGCCTGCGCGCTATTTTGTCAATGTGATTGCAAGCCATGCGCCCGATCAAGGCGCACCGATTGTGTTTGAAGACTTACCTACCCATTTAAATTTACTCGGTCATGTCGAGCAAATTACCCATTTGGGTACCGTGTCAACGGATGTTAGTCTGATTCGCGCCGGTTCACTGCACCGTGCCAATGGCGGGTATTTAGTGCTTGAAGCAACTAATTTGCTTGAATATCCGTATGCGTGGCAAGGTCTCAAACGCGCACTACAAAGCCGCCAAATCAAGATGTCGAGCCTTGAGCAAATGCTGACATTGACCGGCAGTATCAGCCTTGAGCCACAACCGATTAAGCTTGATGTCAAAGTTATTTTACTCGGTGAGCCAGACTTGTATTATGACCTGCTAGATTTTGAGCCTGAATTTAATGCCGTATTCAAAATACGTGCAGATTTTCACGATCGCGTGGTACGCAGTCACGCCAACGAACAAGCGATGACCGCCAAAATTGCCGACATGATCAGCAAATACCAATTGCTAACGTTTGATAACACCGCGTTGGCTTGTTTATTAGATTATCTCAGTGAGCAAGCAGAAGACCAGCATGAATTAAGCTTACATGGGGACAGATTGGCGCAGCTCTTACTCGAAGCCAATCGTCATGCTATCATCAATCAATCAGAGCTTACTCCTGCAAACACAGTAACCGCTAGCCATGTCCGTCAAGCCATTGAGGATATTCGCCATCGCTCGGGTTATTTACGGCAATTGTTCTGGCAAGAACTAGAAAAAGGGCAACAGCTGATTAGCACCCAAGGCAAAGCGATTGGTCAAATCAATGCGCTGACAGTCATCAGCTACGCAGATAGTGAGTTTGGCATGCCTGCACGATTGACGGCGTCAGTGCATCACAGTGCCGCGCATGCCGATATTGTTGATATCGAGCGCGATGTGGATTTAGGCGGCTCTATCCATGCCAAAGGCGTGCTGATTATGAGCAGTTACCTAAAAGCGCTGTTTGCAGAAGACCACACGCTCAACTTTACCGCATCGCTGGCTTTTGAACAAAGTTATGGCGGTATCGATGGCGATAGCGCGACAGTAGCCGAAACTTGCGCGCTACTGTCTGCGCTATCGCAAACCCCCATCAATCAAAGCTTTGCGGTTACAGGATCGATGAACCAATTTGGTCAAGTCCAAGCGGTCGGCGGCGTCAATGCCAAAATCGCCGGGTTTTATGATGCGTGTGTCGAGCAAGGCTTGACGGGTAAACAAGGGGTGATTGTGCCCAAAGCCAATTTGGCGCAATTGATGCTGCGTCAAGATATCATCGATAGCGTGACCGCAGGTAAATTTACCATCTATGCCGTAGAGCATGTCAATGAAGCCATGTATCTATTGACGGGTCTGGCGCCGGATGAGATGACCAAAAAAGGTAAATATCGTAAAAATACCGTTTATGGTCGTATTTATGAACGCTTAGAAACTTGGGAAGAAAAAGATGCAGATGACAAAGAATAACGCCTCATTGGGTCATTGTTTATCGCTGATAACTTGCTTGCTCTATATCAAGCAATGTTTGCTTAATCTCAATCCCACCGGTATAACCGCCCAATTTGCCATCGCTGGCAATCACGCGATGGCAAGGAATTATCAGGCTGATGGGATTTTTGCCATTGGCATTGGCGACCGCGCGACATGCGGTAGGTTGACCAATGTGGTTGGCAAGCTGTGCATAGCTGATGGTTTGACCGTAAGGAATTTGTCGTAATGCTTGCCATACTTTTTGCTGAAAGGGTGTGCCTGTGCAAATGGCGATGGGCATATCAAACACTTGTCGCTGACCTGCGTGATACTCCTTTAGCTGAGTGATGGTCTCTACTAGCACTTTTGCATCGGCATCAATCGAGTGACTTAACGCTACCGAATTCATGACGGCTACTTTTACCTTGAGCTTAGCTAATAGGTTGTGGGTCTTTTGGGTATGCCAATCGAGCGCAATCAAACAGCCTTGATGCGCCACAAGCGTCACGGTTGGCAAATTTTTCGCAAGTTGATAAGACGTCATTATCATGTTATTCATCTTTTTCAAATAGCGCTTTGACAAAATCATCGGCTTGAAATGGGCGCAAATCATCAATTTTTTCACCCACGCCAATAAAACGAATCGGCACATTGGTGTTTTCAGCGATATTAAATACCACGCCCCCTTTTGCGGTACCATCCAATTTGGTCACGGTCACGCCTGTCAATGGCACTGCTTCATTGAAGATTTCTACTTGATTTAGGGCATTTTGTCCTGTACCCGCGTCGAGCACAATCATGGATTCATGCGGCGCTGTCGGATCGGCTTTTTGCATGACCCGAATCACCTTTTTCAGCTCTTCCATCAAATTGGTTTTATTTTGTAGACGCCCTGCAGTATCGGCAATCAGCACGTCAATGCCACGGGCTTTGGCAGATTGAATGGCATCAAAAATTACCGAGGCACTGTCTGAGCCATGACCTTGGGCGACAACAGGGATATTATTGCGCTCCCCCCAAACTTGCAATTGCTCGGTGGCTGCCGCACGGAACGTATCGCCCGCTGCTAACATCACTGATTTGCCTTCACCTTGCAGACGTTTGGCAAGTTTACCGATGGTGGTGGTTTTACCCACACCATTGACCCCAACGACCAAGATAACAAACGGTTTTGTACTAGCATCCACCACCAGTGGTGCAACTTTGGGTGTCAAGATATCGGTTAGTTCTTTTTGTAGCGCTTTATACAGTGAATGCGAATAAATCAAATCGCCGCGTGCAGTGGCTTCGGTCAAGTTTTTGATAATGCGATTGGTGGCATTTACCCCAATGTCGGCGACCAACAGTTGGTCTTCGACTTCTTCAAGTAGCTCATCATCAATTTCTTTACCCCCAATCAAAATATTGGTTAAGCCTTCGGTCAAATTTTTACGACTTTTTGACAAGCCTTGCTTCATGCGGCTAAACCAACCGCCTTTTTGTTCAGGCTCTGCGCTTGGCTCAGCAACACTGGCAGATGGCTGCTGTGTGCCTGCAGGTGCTTGTAGCGTTGACGTTTGGGCGGCTTCAGCGATACGCGGCGTTTCAATAATTGGCACATCTTGCACAGGCAGATTGGGAATCGTAGCATCATCAAAATTAGTCGGTTGGTTATTAAAATTAATTACCACCTTATTAGAAGCATTTTTATTAAATTGGTTGCTACTCATATCATCGCCTATGGTTAAATTTGTCATTAAAATATCGAGATGTATAAAATTATAACAGTGTTTGTTCGCAGTTTGAAATAAACATGCTGTCAACCCCTTAAACCCATAGGATGTGTGGTATGGGAAAAAACTGTCCGTTTACAGCTTGCTGCGCTAAAAATTTGCAGGTGGTATTTAGTCATACTTAATTGTGCAATGGGCTTTCAAATAGCAATCAATGCCAACATCCGTTATCATGGTTTATCTTTTATAATGCCTGCAAACCCCATTTCCCCACAATCAGAAAAACCAGATTAAAGATTAAAAGTTAAAGAGAAACTATGTTAAACCGAAACCCTGTGTCAAAGCCTACATTTTTTAACCTTACCATCCTTGCTGCCGCCCTGACCTGTACGCTCAGTGTATCAGGTTGCAGCACTGCGCAGACCATCACAGCCAAAACCATGCCGACCAAAACTACCTCGACTGTAGCGAATACGCCTATTAAAGTGCATCCAACTGCTAACGCGGTAACCGATGCAACCCAGCAAACGCCAAGCCCCACAGATTTTGACAGCGATAGGGCAGCAACGCGCCATGAATATACGCTGGATAATGGCTTAAAGGTGATAATCAAAGAAGATCACCGCTCCCCTGTGGTGATAAGCCAAGTATGGTATCGCGTGGGTGCTGCGGATGAACCCACTAACTTAGGCGGTATGTCGCATTTGCTTGAGCATATGATGTTTAAGGGAACAAAAAACGTGTCCTCAGCAGATTTTGAACGCCTCATCGCCAAATTTGGCGGTAGCAATAATGCTTTTACCAGCTATGACTACACTGCATATTATGAAATTTTCCCTGCCAATCGCTTAGCGCTTGCCCTAGAGCTTGAAGCTGATCGGATGACCGATTTACAGCTAAAAGACAGTGACTTTACCGCTGAGCGCCAAGTGGTGATGGAAGAGCGCCGCCAGCGCACCGATGACAACCCAAACGCCCGCGCCTACGAGCAGTTTAGCAAAATGGCATATCCCAACAGCCCCAAAGGGGAATCGGTCATTGGTCCCATGGCAGAAATCGAATCCATTGGTTTAAAAGACCTAACTGATTGGTATAAAACATGGTATGTGCCCAACAATGCGACCTTAGTGATCGTGGGCGATGTCAATCCGACAGACGCCATCAATGAAGTCAAAAAATACTTTGCCGATAAAAAACCCCAAACCCTGCCAACGCGCCCCAGTGTGATACAGCCAGGCTTTCGTGGTTATCAAGAAAAAACCACCCAATTGCCGGTACAAGTGCCAATGGTCATGATGGCGTTTAACGTGCCTACGCTTACCACAGCAAAAGACCCCAAAACCGCCTATAGTCTATCACTACTAGCCGATGTACTCGATGGCGGTCTATCTGCACGCCTAGAAAAACGCCTAGTACGGGACAAACAGCTACTAGCCTCAGTCGGCAGTGGTTACAGTGCCTTTAGTCGGGGCGATGGGCTACTTTTAATCCAAGCCACCCCACGAGATGGCGTTACGCTTGCCCAAGCCAAACAAGCAATCATTGCTGAGATTGACGCGCTTAAAACCCAACCGATTGCAAAAAGTGAACTGACCCGTGCCAAAACCAACACCATGACCAGCTTAATTTATAGCCAAGATAGTATCAGCGGACAAGCGCAGATGATTGGCAGTCTAAACAGCATTGGGCTTGATGATCGGATGGTGTTTAACCTACCCAAAATCTTAGATAGCATCACAGAAAGTGACTTACACGCTGCCGCTAGCAAATATTTGGTTAACGACAATCTAACCGTGCTCAATGTGGTAAAAGCAAACAAACCCAATAAATAACTATAAAACCAGTAACTTATCCTAACTTGAATTGCCCAAATTGCTTTCAGACCATCCTTAGAATTTTGAGAAAAAAAATGAAACCACGCTTAGCTAAAATCTTATTACTAATGACCACCATTGCCACGCAAGCGGGCTATGCAGAACCTGCCACCTATAGCGATGCTCACAGTAGTGGCAATGTTGACCCCAATGCACCCATTGCCGCTTTAGACAAATTAACCAGTCTAAAAACGACGGCACCGTTAAACGTGACCCTACCGAATATCATCCACTTTACGACGGATTCGGGTACCCCAGTGGCTTTGGTACAAACCCATCATTTACCGATTGTGGATATCAGTGTGTATTTTAATGCAGGCTCAGCTCGTGATGAAGCCATTAAAAAAGGCGGTTTTGGGATTGCCAGTCTGACCGCAAGTATGCTGGATCAGGGAACTCGCCATAAAAGCGAAGATGAGATTGCTGAAACCAGTGAGCAGCTTGGGATTGATTTATCTGCCCGTGCTTATAAAGACATGTTTATTGTGAGTTTGCGCAGTCTATCCGATGAGGCGCGTTTATCCCCTGCGCTTGGTTTAATGAGTGATATGATGACCCAGCCTACGTTTCCAAACAAAAATTTTGAGCGTACCAAAGCCCAGTATTTAATCCGCCTGCAACAAGCCAAAGAAGACCCCGATAGCATCGCAAGCAAAGCCTTTGCCGAGGCGCTTTATGGCAATCACCCCTACGCCCACCCCACCCAAGGCACGGAGGACAGCATTGCCAAAATCAATGCCACCGATCTCAAAGCTTTTAGCCAGCAGTTTTTGGTGGCGAACAACGCAAATATTGCCATTACAGGCGATATCAGTCTTCCCCGCGCGCGGGCGCTTGCCAATCAGCTAACCGCTCAAATGCCTGTTGGCACAGCTGCCCCAAAGCTTGCCGATGCCAAGCCTTTGAACGCCGCTAAAACGATTCATATCCCATTTGACAGCACCCAAACCACCGTATTGATGGGGCAATTGGGTCAAAAGCGCGTGGGTGATAGCTTAGGCTTGCAGCATCAAACCAACTTTGCCATTGCCGATGAAATCGTCGGGGGCGGCAATTTTCAAGCCAGATTGATGCAAGATATCCGTAAAAAACGCGGGCTCACCTATGGCATCTATAGCCGCACCACGCCGATGCTTGCCCAAGGCAGCTATACCATTAGTTTTTCTACCCGTAACCAAAAGTCGCAAGAAGCAATTGAGGCGACCAAGCAAGTCATCAAAAATACGCTAGAAAAAGGGGTAACGCCAAACGAATTGGCTTTAACCAAAGACAGTCTAATCAACAGTTTTCCCACCAGCTTTGCTAGCAATGCCGCCATGAATGCCACGATTGGTATGATGGGGTTTTATCAGCTGCCAGATAGTTACTTGACCAAATATGTGACGCGCGTGCAGCGTGCCGACCTTCACGCGGTCAATCAAAGCTATAAAGACCTCATTGACCCTAACAAGTTTTTGATTGTGACCGTTGGGAACGCCACGCCAAACACAACAAAAACCGCTAAATAGCCAATGCCAATGTTAAAGGTTAACGGGTTAACACTCGCGCTAGGGTTAAAAACGGCAGGGTGATGAGCTTGAGCTATGGCTTGCGCCCCATTTTCGAAAACCTTGCGTATCAAGATGCACCGAGCCTGTCGGATACAAGCCAAGTCCAAAGCTATAGGCTTGCCCGTTGGACTGCCAAAACTGGCAAAGTCCATCAAAGGTGCTTTCTATTGCCCATTTATTGGCTTCGTTTTCAGGTACCCAAATATCGATTCCGCCATTGGTCATGTGCTTACTCTCGCCTGCGCCGCCGGCACAATCATTTAATACAGGGTTTCGATACACGGAGCGTATCACTGTCGAATACGGTAAATAACCTTGTTTTTGCAGTTGCTGCAGCATTTGCAGGGTGGGTACGATATTTTGCCATAGTGACGCAGGCGGCACTTCATACGGCTCAAAACCGCAGCGCCGCGCATCTCTGGCACTCGTGATTAACTGATCCATCGGCGGAATACTGCCTAATTGGCTTTGCAAGTAATTTTGATACGCCAACACTTCTGATTGCTGGTAGCTGTGGCTAGCCAGCCAATCCTTAAAATCTGCATCATTGGTATAGACAATGCTACTATTGTATCGTGTGGTATTTTTGAGTGCGCCATAATCTATTGTAGGTCGGGTTGTGTTTTGACGGTTGAGAATAAGACCGCGCATATTGTCAGTCTGCGTGACAGTGGTATTTTTAGGGTTTGGCTGGGTTTGACGAACGATTGGCGTAGTAGGTTTTCGATTATCCACGGGTGTGACGGGATGATTACAGGCAATAAGCAATGTCATTATCGTCCCTGAGCCAACAATGCCTGTCAAAATCTTGGTTTTGGTATTCTGAGTCTTGGTAGTGTTGATATTCTTGGTATTGGCACTCTCGGGCTTAGCATATTGGGCTGTTTGCGCGTTGTCTTCGATAATGCTTGGTTTATTTTTGGTCTTGTTTTGATGTATCATGGACTGCCTATTCACGTCTCGTCAAAATGGAAAAACACCACGGACTTATGAGCAACTGTCAAAAAAGTGGGCTTGATATGTTTAGCTAATCATGCCTACTTGATAATTGTTTTTACTTAACTTAATTTTCACTTAACTTGATTTTCACTTGATAGTTATGTTCACTACATAATTAAGCTTAATTAATAGCTCACTTAATATAGTGACTTATTTCTATGAAACAAGTGTTATAAACTATTACATTATTAAGACTACCAAAATCACATTAAGCCATATAAACTATTGAGCCTATTTTTGTGTCTTTTTACAGACTTATTGTCACCGGGTTAATTTGATGTTTGGTGTGTATGGTAGATAAGATTGGACAGTACCGTTTTTCTAGGCAAGCTCATCACTTTGGTAATGACAGTCTACCCTCCTTTTGGCAGCGCGTGCATTTAGACCCTTGGTTATTGATGCTATTGTTTGTCACAGCTTTGTTTGGTTTAGCCATTTTATACAGTGCCTCTGCTCAAGACATGGGAATGGTCATCCGTCAAACCATTAGTTTTACCATCGCGTTTGTGGTGATGATTGTGATGGCGCAAATCCCGCCCAGTCTTTACCGTGATTTTACCCCGTTTTTTTATGTGGGTGGCGTGGGATTACTGATACTGGTCAAAATTATTGGTGAGGTGCGTCTGGGTGCGCAGCGCTGGATTGATATTCCTGGGTTTGGTAGTGTGCAGCCGTCAGAATTTATGAAGCTTGGCATGCCGATGCTCACTGCTTGGTTTTTATCCAAACGCGACTTGCCGCCGAGTTTATCGACAGTGCTTATCACGCTGGTGGCGATTGGTATTCCGGTGCTGCTAATCGCTGAACAGCCCGACTTGGGTACTTCTTTATTGGTGGCATCTAGTGGCTTATTTGTGCTGTTTTTATCGGGTTTGCCTTGGTGGATGATTGGCTCTGCGGTGGCGCTGTTTATTCCTTTTGTTTTTGTGGCTTGGGAATACCTGCTACACGACTACCAGCGCAGACGTGTGCTGACTTTGCTAGACCCTGAAAGCGATGCCTTGGGGGCTGGATGGAATATCATGCAGTCAAAAACCGCGATTGGCTCAGGGGGACTCACAGGTAAAGGCTACTTGCAAGGCACACAATCTCATCTACACTTTTTACCAGAAGGTCACACCGATTTTATTATTGCGGCTTTTTCTGAGGAGTTTGGCTTAATCGGTGTCAGTTTACTGATGTTCCTGTATTTTTGTATTCTATGCCGCGCCTTATTTATTGCTTACTCCAATACTGCTGTCTACAGCAAATTACTCTCTGGCGCGATTGCCATGTCATTTTTTGTGTATGTGTTTGTGAATGCAGGCATGGTGGCAGGTATTTTGCCAGTTGTCGGCGTTCCTTTGCCATTTATCAGCTATGGCGGTACCGCGTTAATTACTTTGATGGCAGGATTTGGTTTAGTGATGTCAATTGCCTCGCATAATGTTAAATAACCGTCAAACTAGCTTCGAAACTATTTTGTTTGTAAATAGGCTATTTATAAACGATTCTTTATGTAACTATTTATGTAACTTGGTATTTTTAAATGTAAAAAACGTAAAAGAGTTGGCATAAAAGATATCTTTTTTATGAGTAGTTTTAAACAATTATGATGGTAAAGCTTAATAATTTACCGTTTATCTATTTTTTTATACCTTTTATCTAAATAAATCGTGATTTTAATCGCGTAATTGCTTATTGTGGGTCATCAGGATTAAACAATTACATACCGAAACAAAGTAAAATTTGTAAACTAATTATTAAATCTAATAAATTTTCTTGGTGCCCTATAAGCGATTTGTATACACGACATATAAAGTAAAGGCTTATTGGCTCCCAAATATGAGGCGCTCATTGTAAAGAGCGATTGTTCAGAGGTCATTATGTCAAAGCGTCAATCGAATTTAGCTAATGTAGCGACGTTACTTTGCTTTTGTGGCGTAACGGCGATTAGCTCAACTACCCAAGCAGCCACGAGCAATTTAGATCACGTACTTAATGAGTTAACCCGCCAGCACAACAATGCATCAGACTTAGTCAAATCCGCGCGTCAACCTCGCAACCTTGCCTTAGAAAGCCAACTTATCAGCCAAGACACTTCACAAGCTAGCAAAGATGCAGACGTGTTAGAGCGTCTTTCTGCCGTTGCATCTAATACGGTCAATCGTTTTAGCCAAACGGGTGTCGCCTCTTGGTATGGTCGTCAATTTCAAGGTCGTAAAACTGCTAGCGGTGATACTTTTGATTCCAATTCATTGACTGCGGCGCATCGCTCATTGCCAATGAACTGTTATATCAAAGTAACCAACAAATCAAACGGTAAAAGCGTTGTAGTAAAAGTCAATGACCGCGGTCCGTTTTCAAGCCATCGCGTCTTAGATTTATCGTATGCCGCCGCCAAACAAATTGGCTTAGCCAGCACAGGTACAGGCAACGTCGTTATTGAGCGTGTGGCCGGTCCAAACTAATGTTAGCTGACTAGGCAGCTTTTAGCTTAATATCAACTTTTAGGTGACTAGCAGATTTTAGGTAAACTAGCAGCCTATCAGCACAAAAAAAAGCATGAAATTGATTTATGCTTTTTTAATTGCCTTAACAATACTACCGCGCCAAATACTTGGTCATATCTTCAATACCATGCAAGGTCATCGGGTACATATGCCCTTGCATGATATCTTTGATTAAGCCGATGGTCTGGGTGTATTGCCAGTAGCTTGGTGTCTCAGGGTTGAGCCATGCGACTTTATCAAAGTGGTTAGTGATACGTTTTAGCCACGCCTGCCCCGTATCTTGGCTCATATACTCAACGCTACCGCCGACAGATAGCAACTCATAAGGCGACATTGCGGCATCACCAACAAAAATCACCCGATAATCACTGCCGTATTTGTGTAGCACATCCAATGTGGGCACGGCACTGGCATTACGGCGGGCATTTTCTGTCCAAACATACTCATACACGCAGTTATGAAAATAAAAAAACTCAAGCGTCTTAAATTCGTTTTTAGCGGCAGTAAATAAGCGCTCACACGCTTCGATATAGCTATCCATGCTACCACCGATATCAAATAGCATGAGCACTTTGACACGATTGCGGCGTTCGGGACGCAGCTGCACATCGAGCATCCCCGTTTGCGCGGTTTTCTTGATGGTTGAGCCAATATCAAGCTCATCAGCCGCCCCATCACGGGCGAATTTACGCAGTTTTCGCAGTGCCATCTGCATGGAGCGGGTTTCTAACTGGTTATCCGTGTCCAAATCGCGGTATTTGCGCTGCTCCCACACCTTAACCGCGCTGCGTTTTCGGCTTTCACCCCCTACTCGTACACCTTCAGGATGGTCGCCATACGCACCAAAAGGCGATGAGCCGCCTGTACCAACCCATTTGTTACCGCCTTGGTGTCGCTCTTTTTGTTCTTTTAGGCGTTCCTCTAGGGCTTTCATGAGTGCTTCAAGCGAACCATATTTTTTGAGTAGGCGCCGCTGGGCTTCGGTGAGATTGTTGGGGTCAAGTTTAAGTTCCAGCCATTCTTTGGGGATATTACCCAATTTTGCCATCAGCTCGTCGATATCGAGTGTATCAATACCTTCAAAATAATCTGCCATGGCACGGTCAAATTTATCAAAGTATTTTTCGTCTTTGACCATACATAGGCGAATCAGCTCGTAGAATTGTTCACGGTCGGCAAACACAATGCCTGTTTCTAGCAAAGCATAAAGGTCTAGCAATTCACGAGTGGAAACTGGCACGCCATATGTGCGTAAGGTATAAAAAAGATTGATAAACACACCAATCCCCTATCGACTACGACGCAGCATAAAGCCCATACGTTCAAGTAAACTCAAGTCATTTTCATTTTTGAGCAACGCCCCCGCCATGGGCGGTAAGTTATCGCTTGGATTTTTCAACCGCTCAATCGCATTTTGACTGCCCGCTTGCAACTCATCTGCCATCAGCAAACTAATCCAATCTACCAATTCAGAGGTGGATGGCGGTTTTTTTAAGCCTTTGACTTCACGCAGACCGTAGAACACCTTGAGTGCTTCATCCACCAAGTCTGCCTGTAGATTGGGGAAATGCACATCCACAATTTCGCGCATGGTTGCTTGGTCAGGAAAATCAATATAATGAAAAAAGCAACGACGCAAGAAGGCATCAGGCAGTTCTTTTTCATTGTTTGACGTGATAATAACGACAGGACGATGATCGGCGGTAATCGTTTCGCCAGTTTCATACACATAAAATGACATTTTATCGAGCTCATGTAGCAAGTCGTTGGGGAACTCAATATCCGCTTTATCAATCTCATCAATGAGCAGTACCACACGCTCAGGACTGGTAAATGCTTGCCATAGCTTGCCTGCCTTGATGTAGTTAGCAATATCATACACGCGGTCATCGCCCAATTGACTATCCCGCAGGCGTGATACCGCATCGTACTCATACAAGCCTTGTTCAGCTTTGGTGGTTGATTTGATGTGCCAAGTTAACAGTGGCATATCTAAACTTTTTGCCACTTCTTCAGCCAGTAGCGTTTTACCCGTGCCAGGTTCCCCTTTGATGAGTAACGGTTTTTGCAATTGAATCGCAGCGTTGACGGCAAGTTTTAGGTTGTCAGTGGCGATATAACTATCGGTGCTTGCAAAACTGCTTTGGGTTGCGCTGTTTTGGATGGCAGCATTTTGCTGATGGTCAGACATAAAAAAACCTATGATAATCGTCAAAAATGAGTTTCAGACTATCATAAGTTTTAGGGAAAGTTAAGCTATAAGTAAAAGGTTAAGCTGTAAAAGATTAAGCTATAAAAAGTTAAGCGGTTACAGCTTGCTGGCTTATCACTATCATAGCTTAGCGGCTAGGCTGGCTGATATTGGCGTTATTTAGCGCATGTTTTTTGTTGGTTTTATCGATGCCCATTCGAAGAATTTGCCAAATAAAACCCAAAATACAGCCCACTGTAATGACAACCATAATTGGTAGCAACCCATTAAAGATAATTGCTGGATCTTTGAGTAAAATCCCATACACCACGGAAATACTCGCTGGTGCGATGTCAGGCGGGGTGCCAAGGGAAGTGGTGGGCGTGAGCAAAATCGCAAATAGAATAATCCAACTCAAGCCTGCAAGCGTTTTTGGCAAAATCCGTACCACTAAAATCCAAAGCAGTAATACCACAATGGAAGATCCCACATAAGCATATAAGGGTAATTTGTCTGGCGGCACACCTTGAACCAGCTGCGCCCACCAAATGATGATTTCGCCTAGCACATTACCGATTTGGTCGAGTGATAAAAATGCAAACATAATTTTGCCTTGCCAAAAATAGATAGATTATTTTAGCATGATTCAACTCATTTTGTTAAAATTTTGCTACTGCCACTTGTTCTGCTGCGCTTCTGCCATATTCAATTTTGCTTGGCGTAACAGCACATCTTCAGGCGGCATTTGCACAAAATACCCCTGACTTTGCAGTTTTTCTAACACTTCTGCTTTATTGACTCGTGCAAGCTTTGTCGTATTCGCCAAATCCAAATGCATCACAAAGGTTTCGCGCCCAATCGCTTGACGAAAATCCTTGGGCAACACTGACAACCAGTCACGAATCTCATCCGTGTCATTGGGATAATCTGGGCGAGCAATATACACATACAGGTCATCTTTTTTGCTAAATTTATAAATATCGCAATGCATCATACAACTCTATTATTACTGTAAAATTTAAAGTGCCTCTATCATACCATAAAATAGTATGTTTGGAATTAAACCCCTTTTGCTATCAGCCCTGTGTACTATTAATCTAGGCATTTCACCTGTTAGCCCATAAAAAAAGAGCAACTAAGGCAATTGCTCTTTTAGTGATAAAAGCTACTGATAAATAAAAGCTATTTAATGATGCTCAGTATCTGCAATCTGCGCTTGTGCCAACGCAGATAAGGCGGCTTTTAACATCGCTGATACAGTGCTTGAGCAAGTGCCGATACCTGAATAAATCTCACCTTCAATATTCAACTGTAAGTAAGCAACGGCATTAGCATCACTGTTATTTTGGGTGAGTGGGCTTTGACTTTCAACCGTTAATGCATGCTCTGCATAGTTGATAACGTGAATATTTTTGTTCAATTTGGCAGAGATGGCATTGATAAAGGCAGATAACGGACCATTGCCATTACCAACGACGTCTATGATATCATCCCCCATACGCACAGAGCCTATAAAGCTTACTGAGCCAGCCGTGTTCTTGATTTCATAATCTTGCAACGCCAAAGTAGATTGGTTCAAATAAGTGTTTTCAAACACGCTAATGACATCATCTGATGTCAATTCTGACTGACGGCTCTCGGCCTCTTGCTGAATGACACGGCTAAAGTCAATCTGCGTCCAGCGCGGCAAATGAAAACCAAAGTCACGTTGCAAGATATAAGCAACACCACCTTTCCCTGACTGGCTATTGATACGCACGACATCCTGATAGCCGCGTCCGATATGAGCAGGGTCAATCGGCAAGTATGCCACATCCCATAAGCCTTGGGTAGCTTCGGCATTTTTCTCGTTATAATCTAGCGATTTTTTAATGGCATCTTGGTGCGAGCCACTAAAAGCGGTAAATACCAATTCGCCCACATAAGGATGGCGTGGATGAATCGGTAACTGATTGCACTCACTTACCACTTGGGCGATTTCGCTCATATTACTAAAATCAAGCTGTGGGTCTACGCCTTGGCTATACATATTCATCGCCATGACCATAATGTCCATGTTGCCTGTGCGCTCGCCATTGCCAAAAAGCGTACCTTCAATACGGTCAGCGCCTGCCATCAAACCTAACTCACTGGCAGCCACAGCACAGCCACGGTCATTGTGGGTGTGAAGGCTCACAATCACATGCTCTCGCATGGGTAAGTTTTGGCAAAAATATTCAATCTGATCGGCATAGATATTGGGCGTTGAGCTTTCTACGGTTGATGGCAAGTTAAAGATTACTTTTTGACCTAAGTCCGGGCGCCAAACTTTACACACCTCATCACAGATTTTGACCGAAAAATCGACCTCGGTTTGCGAGAAACTTTCAGGGGAATATTCAAAAATCCATTCGGTTTCAGGGTATTCTTTTGCCAAATCACGCAACAATGTTGCGCCTTCAACCGCAATCGCAATAATATCATCATAATCTTTTTGATACACTTTTTCGCGCTGCACTTTTGAGGTTGAGTTATACACGTGGACGATGGCACGTTTGGCACCTTTTAACGACTCAAAGGTACGGCGAATCAAATGTTCGCGTGCCTGCACCAATACCTGCAAGGTCACATCGTCGGGTACGTGTCCGCCTTCGATTAATTTGCGGGTAAAGTCATACTCGACCTGCGCCGCTGATGGAAAACCAATCTCAATTTCTTTAAACCCCACTTGCACCAACAAATCAAAGAAGCGCATTTTTTGTTCAATGCTCATCGGCTCAATCAAGGCTTGGTTACCATCTCGCAAATCCACCGACGTCCATATGGGCGCTTTGGTGATAGTTTTATCGGGCCAAGTACGCTGGGTCATCTTTGGTGCAAATGCAAAGGGTTGGTATTTTTTATGATTAAAAGCCGCGTTTTTGGGTTGTATTGACATGCTAATTCTCCACATTTAATTTTACTTAAAATTCTATGATGAAATTATATCCATTTTTTTGTAGTTGAAGTAACTAAATTTTGCTATAAAAAACACAGAATTTGATATTTATGGCTACTATAATTATATTGTTTAGTTAAAATCACTAATATTGAGAATTTATGATGGCTTCATTAGATAAAATAGACAGACAAATATTAGCGCTATTACGAGAAAATGCGCGCATGAGTAACCTTGAATTGGCAGAAAGCGTAAACTTAAGCCCTACTCCCTGTGCGCGCAGAGTCAAACAATTAGAGGATTCAGGTGTTATCACGGGTTATAGTGTCACAACCGACCCTATAAAATTAGGTTATCAACTGTCAGTCTATATTGCCATTAGCATGGATAAACATACCGCAGAACACTTTAGAAATTTTGAAAAAAAACTACGAGAATTTCCTGAAGTGGTCAGCTGTAGTATTGTGACAGGGCGCAGCGAAGATTATCTTATCAAAGCTTTGGTCAAAGATATGGCGCATTATGAAGAATTTTTATTGCATCGTCTAAACCGTATTGAAGGTATCGCACAAGTGCATACCAGTTTTGAATTACGGCAAGTGTTTGAAAAATCAATTATCTGATTGGGTGTTAAAGGCTGTTTTAAACCCTGTTTTAAAAACCTATAAAGAAACGCACTATTTTATGTATCGGTCTCGCTTATGATGCCCAGCCAAACAATAAAAAAGCCATTGATAACCAACGGCTTTTTTTATTGTCTAATCGTTATTTTTCCCAAATTCCCGATGTGATTTTGGCTTTCATGGCGGGGTATTTATTGATGTTAAAAACAGGATGCTTAACACCTGATTTGATTTGAGCGGAATAATCTTTTGCCAAAATAAACACATATTTTGACAACAGAACGATACTAACAAGATTAATGTACGCCATAATCGCCATCATCAAATCCCCCATATCCCACACCATAGGCACTTCAGCCACAGAACCAAAATACACAAAGGCGAGCACTAAAATACGAAAGATATTTAAAATCATTGGATGATTCTTAAGATATTGCACATTGGTTTCGGCATAGGCGTAGTTGCCAATAATACTCGAAAAAGCGAACATGAACAGCACTACCGCTAGGAAAATTTGCGCCCATGAACCCACATGACTTTCTAATGCCGCTTGGGTCAATTGAATCCCTGTCAAATCAGCGGTGGGTAGTTTTGATAATAAAATAATAAACGCGGTACAAGAACAGACAATAATGGTATCCACAAAAACGCCCAAACTTTGAATAAGCCCTTGTGTGGCGGGGTGAGGCACATCTGCAGCAGCAGCGGCATTGGGGGCAGAGCCTTGACCTGCTTCGTTAGAATACAAACCCCGCTTAATCCCAAGCATCATCGATTGCGATACCAAACCGCCTAACGTCCCACCCGCTGCCGCATTAAAAGTAAAAGCATCGGTCAAAATTAAATTAAATACCTGTGGAATCATGGTGATATTGGTCACAATAATATACAACGCCATCAGCAGATATACCCCTGCCATCACAGGTACTAGCATTTCTGAAATGGTGGCAACCCGTTTTATCCCACCAAAGATAATCGGTGCAGAAATGATAACCAACAATATCGCCACAATATGTTTACCAGTCCCCCATAAAGCACAGGTATTATCGCCCGTACAACCGACCGCCGATTGTACCGCTTGGGCGATGGTATTGGCTTGAATGGCATTATATACCAAGCCAAAGCACAAAATCAGACTCACTGCAAATGCCACACCTAGCCAACCTTGCCCTAAACCCTGACGGATATAGTAAGCAGGTCCACCGCGAAAATGCCCATTGGCATCTCGCACTTTAAATAATTGTGCCAATGACGACTCAGCGAATGCCGATGCCATCCCAATCAAGGCAATAAACCACATCCAAAATACCGCACCCGGTCCGCCAACACTCACGGCAATAGCAACCCCTGCGATATTCCCTGTACCGACACGACTCGCCAGTCCTGTCATAAACGCTTGAAACGATGAGATACTCTCACTATGCTCGTGATGTTCGGTGCTCCGACTAGCCAGCAAATTTTTGACACTATGTCCAAATAAACGAAATTGAACAAACCCTGTCATGACGGTAAAAAACACACCAATACAAATCAAAATCCACACCAACCAATCCCACATGGGTGAACTGATAAGATTGACACTACAATGAATGCTATCCATCACACTTGCTTGCGCCAAGCAAGCTAAATCTTTGTTATACATCAACAAATCCAGCCTCAAAAATTGATAGCGGATAGTATCAATAAAGCAAACTTTTGGCAATGATTCGGCGAAAAAAAACGACACCAAAAGTGTCGTTTTTCTACAGCTTATGCTAAAAAATTAGAAACGGTAAGTTGCACCGATTTTAGCGATTGGATACCATTTTGAATAATCTGAGTCATCCAAATCTTGTTGTAAGTCAGATTTTAGACGATTATTATCAAATACTGCAGCTTCTTCACCATTGGCATCTAGAACTCGTGTTTTAGCATCAGTCACTTTTAAGCCACCAGTATAAGCTGCACCGATTTCACCAAATACACCAAAGTTATTAGTGATATTAGGACGGAAACCGATAGTTAAGTATGGATTTAAAGTGTTTTTATTTTCAGCTGACGCTTCAATGTTACCATAGTAAGTGTTACCATTGATTTTAACTGGTTTGGTTTCAGTTGCTTGTTTTTTCAAAGTGATTTCATTGTCACCAAAAATGGTACCAACACCCACAGTAAACCAATTTCCAGCTGGGCGTAAATTCACACCAATATACGGATTGCTTGAATCTGTTTCTAAGTCATATTCAACATCTTCAATTTCGATGGTGTCTTTTAAATCACCGATATCGCCGCCAGCCCAACCAGCTACGAGTTCAGTTTTATCGTTTAGCGCCCAACCAATATTGGCACCATAACCTAAAGTACCTACTTCGGCACTGATAGCAGCAGGATTTGTTACGGTATCAAAAAACGTTCTAGTACCAGTAACCAATTGAGTTGTTGTGTTTCTTACTACCCCTGAGTTTGGGTCATAGGTGGTAGTAGATACGGCAACAGGCTGTACAACAACTTGTTGATCAACAGCGATAGTTTCAGCAAAAGCAGAAGTTGCGATTAAAGCAGCAGGAATAGCAGCTAATTTCAAAACTTTCATATAAATCTCCTAAGGACAGGATAAGGTAAATTTACCATTTCTCTTAAAAATCTAAAAGACTTTCAAGCGATGAATGACATATAAAGAAAAAGTAAATTAGTTGACATATTTTGTTACGTTTCTCTTAGGTATATTAAAACGTAATTTTTCAGCAATGTCTTTTAATTTTGTATAACTTTTCTATATGTTTATGTAACTACATAGGATGAAGTGTAATATTTTATCAAAAATGTTGCTTTTTTAAAAGACTTAAGTTGATGTTGCAATTAAGAGAATGACTTTTATGTTAATTTTTTTTACAATACACCTATCGAGAGATGCTGCAGCTTAAGGTTGGCTTAATTTATATTTGCTTGCCTGCGCTAGGCTCGTTTTTTGTGTTTTAACCAAAATAAATCCAAAATAAATAACCGCATCTGCGTTTTTACTTTAACTTTTTTTACCGGTTTTAAGGAGTGGACGCAGTGTCCCTGTCTATCAATTCTACTGATTCAAATTTTTCTGATTACAAAGTTGCCGATATGAGCCTTGCCGACTACGGTCGCAAAGAAATCAAACTGGCTGAAACTGAAATGCCTGCTTTGATGGGCTTACGCCAACGCTACCAAGCCGAGCAGCCTTTAAAAGGCGCCAAGATTGTGGGCTGTATCCACATGACCATCCAAACAGCAGTATTGATTGAAACGCTCGTGGCGCTGGGTGCTGAAGTACGCTGGACTTCTTGTAATATTTTCTCAACCCAAGACCATGCCGCTGCCGCCATCGCAGCAGCCGGTATTCCTGTGTTTGCTTGGAAAGGCGAAACTGAGGAAGAATACGAATGGTGTCTTCGCCAGCAGATTTTTGAAGGCGGTGAAGCCACGGGCAAGCTGTGGGATGCCAATATTATTTTAGATGATGGCGGTGACTTGACGGCGCTGATTCATAACGACTACCCGCAAATGCTCGACAACATCCACGGTATCTCAGAAGAGACAACAACAGGGGTACATCGTCTAATTGAAATGCTCAATGCAGGCACCTTAAAAGTACCCGCGATTAATGTCAATGACGCAGTGACCAAATCAAAAAATGACAACAAATATGGCTGTCGTCATAGCCTAAACGATGCCATCAAACGTGGTACCGATATGCTTTTAGCAGGTCGTCGTGCGCTTGTTGTCGGTTATGGCGATGTGGGTAAAGGTTCTGCTCAAAGCCTACGTCAAGAAGGTATGATAGTACGAGTGACGGAAGCCGATCCAATTTGTGGTATGCAAGCTTGTATGGATGGCTATGAATTGGTCTCGCCATTTGTGGAAGGCGACCCTGCCAAAGGCGTCAACAAAACCCTTATGCAAGATACTGACTTGGTAGTCACTACCACTGGTAACTACCATGTCTGTAATAGCGATATGTTAAAAGCCTTAAAAGCCACCGCAGTGGTTTGTAATATTGGTCACTTTGATACCGAGATTGATACCCAGTTTATGCGTGACAACTGGAAATGGGTGGAAGTGAAGCCTCAAGTACACCAAGTGTATCGATCAGACGATGAAAACGATTACTTGCTTTTATTGTCGGAAGGTCGTTTGGTCAATTTGGGCAATGCCACAGGTCACCCATCACGTATTATGGATGGCTCTTTTGCTAACCAAGTATTGGCACAAATGCATTTATTCAAAGAAAAATTTGCTGATTTGCCTGCGGACAAAAAAGCGGACAATTTATATGTCAAAGTGTTGCCAAAAAAACTCGATGAAGAAGTGGCAGCAGCCATGGTCGCAGGCTTTAATGGGGTACTGACTAAATTGACGCAGCAACAAGCCGATTATATCGGTGTACCAGTTGAAGGTCCTTTCAAACCTGATAGCTATAAATACTGATAGCTAGAAATACTAATAGCTAAAAATACTATTTGTTAAAGGTTTAATCAAAGTCATGCCCATGTGCATGACTTTTTTATGCAGTTTAACTCAATATTTATGCCAAAAAATTCAATTTTTTTACTGTTTTACCCGTTATAATGGTGCTATTTCTTATTATTTTGGATACTTTCATGACCACCATGACAACACCGTTTTCTTTTGAGTTTTTCCCCACCAAGACCGATGACGGTCAAACCAAATTATTGGCAACCTTTAATGAATTAAATGCTTTAAAACCTCAATATTTTAGCGTGACTTATGGCGCAGGTGGGTCAACCCGTGAACGCACCTTAGGTATCGTTAAGGCACTGAGTGAAAAAAGTGATACGCCTATCACCCCGCATTTATCCTGCATTGGCGATGATAAAGCCAAAATTGGCGAGTTATTGGATTATTATAAATCGTTAGGTATTAATCGCTTGGTGGCGCTGCGCGGTGATTTGCCATCGGGTATGGTGGGTCTTGGCGAGCTGCCGTTTGCTGTCGATTTGGTTAAATACATACGTGAGCATAGCGGTGATTATTTTCGTATCAAAGTCGCTGCATATCCAGAAATGCACCCGCAAGCCAAAAGCTTTGAGGCCGATATCCAAAACTTGCTCAATAAATACCACGCAGGCGCGACTGAAGCGATTACCCAGTTTTTCTACAACGCTGACAGCTATCTATATTTGCGTGATGCCCTTGCCAAAAAAGGGGTGACTCAAGATGAGTTCCCGATTATCGCAGGCATTATGCCCATCACCAATGCGTCAAATTTGATTCGATTTGCCGATGGCTGTGGGGCAGATATTCCACGTTTTATCCGTAAACAGCTTGCCGACTATAGCGATGACAAAAAAGCCATTCGTCAATTTGGGTTTGAAGTGGTGGTCAATCTATGTGAGCGTTTGATTGCCGAAGGCGTACCGTCAATGCATTTTTACAGCATGAACCAAGTCAGCCCAAATAAACAACTGATTGAAGCGCTCGGTTTGGTTTAATTGGGAATAGACCTTGCGCACTATCTGGCAGTAAACCTGCCACTAAACAAAAAAATGATAATGGCGAGGTTAAACTCTCTGTTTAACCTCGTAAAATTGGGGCATCGCAAAATAACGCTTATCTTAAAAAGTTTATTTGGAACAGTTTATCTTGAGTAGTTACTGTTGGGTAAAATTTTATAGTGCGATAGTGCGATTGCCCTGATAGTCGGATGCTTACCTAATTATGCTTACCTAGTTAAATGTCGTCATGCGTTAGGTTTGCGCCAGTATTTTAACTTTGAAGTGTGACCAATCCCCACATTAAAGGTGTTGGTAGGGTCTAGCTTGCGATAAAAATTGGCTAATGCTGGCTTAGCAACATATAAATGACCCACATTGTGTTCTGCGGGATATTCTGCTCTACGCTCGTCTAGCAGCTGCCACATCTGATGTTCAATATCCAGTGGATTAGTGCCTTTTTTGACAATGTAATCTTGATGAAATACATGACAAAAAAAGTGCCCATAATATAATTTATGTAACATATGTTGTTCGAGATCTGCTGGGATTTTTTCTACCCATTCTCTATCGTTACGTCGTAACGCAATATCCAATGCCACAATATCCTCAACCTCTGCTCGGTGGGTATCACGATATCGTATCGCCGCCCCGGCAACAGCAAAACGGTGTAAGAAAGCTTTGCGACCTTCTTCCTCCGTACAGGCAAAATACGAGCCAGTAGAATGAACGGCAAAATACTCATTTAAAAACTGCTCTGTCTGTTCTGCGCTTTGCTCATCTACTCGTAGAATCAAATGATGCTCAAAACGCTGATGAAACGCTAGCATGCGCCGCGGTAAATGACTGGGTAAGAAAAAAGTGATAGCTTGTAAAATTTGATCAGTCAAACCCCGTATCTTGATTTTTTCCAACCACCCATCAATGCGATCTTTGAGGGCTAATGCTCTGGGTATATTAACCGTGCCAAAACGCTCAATAAACAAGAAAGTATCTTTGCCATACTTTGCACCAATACTAAAAGCATCACGATGAATATATTCTCCAGCAATCGGCAAGCTGGGTAACGATGTCAGCAAATAACGTCGTATTGCTGTTAGGTCATCATGGTCATTTGAGCCGATATAAAAAACCTTACTCTCAACTTTTTCAAAGGTATCGAGTCGCACCGCAAACACACAGACTTTACCCGCTGACCCCGATGCTTCATATAATCGTGTCGGATCTGCATTAAATCTAGCAGGACTGTCTGCATCGACTTGCTTAACGTCATGGGCATAACGATTGTCTGATGCCAGCTGAGTAGTTTGCGTGGTTATCTGACCGGTTTCATAGTCTTGTTTTTGCAGTCTGGTGAGTATCTCTTCGGCGGTGTTGCCTAAATCAATACCTAGATGATTAATCAATTCTAACTTACCCGATTCATTGACACGGGCATACAACGCCATTTCAGTATAAGCAGGTCCACGACGTACCAGTGCGCCCCCTGAATTGTTGCAAACCCCACCTAAAACTGAAGCGCCAATACATGATGACCCAATCACAGAGTGAGGTTCACGATTATAAGGCTTTAAAGTACGCTCAAGATTATCCAACGTTGCGCCAGGTAAACACACCACTTGTTTGCCATCTAAAATCACTTGAATGCCTTGTAGACGCCGAGTACTCATAATAATAACTGGACGATCATAGTCATCACCATAAGGTGTAGAGCCGCCTGTCAATCCTGTATTGGCAGCTTGCATAATTACCACACAATCTGCCTCAATAATTGTTTGTAGCGCCTGCCACTGCTCAAGTAAAGTACCTGGACATACCACAGCCAACACTTTTCCCTCACCAAAACGTATACCTTGTCGATAATGACGGGTATCTTGTTCATCGATGAGTACATAAGACTTCCCTACGATCTTCGTTAATTTATCGAGTGTCGGTTTATACTGTTTTAACATGATAAATATCCTTATTGATTAAATGAGTCATGAGGTTTTATTGGCGATTATATTGACTTGTTGATAGTTGAACCGGTCTGGTTTTATCAAAGATAGGATTGTGTTCGATGGTAGAGCTACGCATAGCGTTAACATGGTCAAGTGTGCGTTTACCATCGGTGGCTCGATTGTAGATGCGGTTATCGCTGATTTGTGCTATTAGATTTTTTATTAGGAGATTTTTTGCTATCAGATTTTGTGCTAGATGAGGCTTGGCATAGTGGCTAAGTGTGTAGCTTTCTTGGGTTACCCGTAAGTATTGGCAGTGGTTTAAGCGAGTGATGACTTTTTGTTTCATCCCTGTATGCTACTATATTTTAATCAATTTACGCAAAAATTTATGCGCTTTGTATCAGCGCTCAATGTAAAAGGAGACTATTAAAGTCCCCTTTTTTACTGCTGTGAGTATGTCTTAGTTTGATTTTACATTTACATGGCAGCTGCGAAGATTGCTACGACCTGTTCATGATTTGCCTTACGTGGGTTGGTGAGCATACAAGCATCGTTTTGGGCATTGGTTGCCATGATGGCAAGGTCTTCTTGTTTAACACCAAGTTCAGTAAGTCCCGTAGGAATACCTACCGATTGGGATAGCTCACGAATTGCATTGATGCCTGCCTTACCTGCTTCTGCTCGAGTCATGCCTTTGATATCAATGCCCATAAATTCAGCAATATTTGCATAACGCTCAGGTGTTGAAATCAGGTTAAACTCACAGACGTGCGGTAACAAAATCGCATTACAGACACCGTGCGGCAGATTGTAGAATCCACCTAACTGGTGCGCCATTGCATGGACATAACCTAGCGAGGCATTATTAAACGCCATGCCCGCTAAGTATTGAGCATAGCTCATAGCCTCACGCGCTTCAATGTTTTCGCCATTCGCTACTGCTTGACGCAGCCATTGTTGAATCATTCGAATGGCTTTTTCAGCACAAGCGTCTGTAATCGGATTTGCAGCAGTCGATACATACGCCTCTACCGCATGGGTTAACGCATCCATACCTGTTGCCGCAGTTAAAGATGCAGGTTTAGCAGTCATCAGTCGAGGATCATCAATAGCAATGAGTGGGGTACAACGCCAATCTACAATCGCCATTTTGACGTGGGTATCGGTATTGGTAATAATACAAAAACGTGTCATCTCTGATGCTGTGCCTGCCGTGGTATTGATAGCAATCAATGGTGTCATTGGCACTTTACTTTTATCAATACCTTCATAGTCACGGATATGACCACCGCCTGCGGTCACTAGACCAATCCCTTTTGCACAGTCATGTGACGAACCACCACCCAATGAGATGATAAAATCACAGCCGTTATCCTGATACGCTGTGACGCCATCGTGGACATTTTTGTCAGTTGGATTTGGCTCTGCGCCTGCAAATACGTAGCTATCAATACCTTGTTCGCTTAAATGTTTAATGATAATGTCTGGAACACCTGCTTTGTTCAGCCCTTGGTCAGTTACAATAAGCGCTTTTTTAGCACCTAGATCTTTGGCTTTTGAGCCAACTTCTTTGACACAGCCAGGTCCAAATAATGATACACAGGGAATAAAAAAGCCACTGGTTTGATCGGAGATTTGCTTATAAGCCATGATTAAATTCCTTTTAATCTTGTATGTTAGGGGTGTATAGTAATTTTATTCATACGTCTAGTTTTTTGTCATCATTACAACTAGATAGGATGTACTAATATATTTTTATAAAATCACTATGACTTGATTTTAGTTCAGTCATCCAATGCGCTCTACCTACTATTAACCTACCTTAGTCAAAAAGTTACTAGAGTTAATGTCTTTTGAAAAAATAAAGCACGCTACTTGCGCTATGTCCCTCACGGCTTATGCTGTCAACCATACAGCAAAACACTGGGTAGCTTTCATCACGCAGCCCGATAGCAAAAATTTGAAACTCTGCTGACTTCAATACCAAGCTTTTTTGTATCCGTTCACACAACAAGTCATATTACTATCAAAATTGGTATTACCAATTTACAAAAAACCGTATAAATATCACTGTTTTTTTGAAATTTAATTGAATTAAAGCGTAATTTTCTTTATTATTTAACCAATTATTGATACTCAGACTATTTTGGTAATACCAATTATTTCATGGAGGAAATGATGCAACATTGGCAACAGATTTATGATCCCATGGGCAATATTTGGCTCTCAAGTGCCATTGCCCTCATCCCAATTATCTTCTTTTTTCTAGCCTTGGCGGTGTTTCGCTTAAAAGGTAGTGTCGCAGGCACCATTACCGTTGTTTTGGCGCTGCTTGTGGCCCTGTTTTTATATCAAATGCCGGTGACATTAGCGCTATCATCCGCGATTTATGGATTCTTCTATGGGCTTTGGCCCATCGCTTGGATTATTATCGGGGCGGTATTTTTATACAAAGTCACGGTAAAAACAGGGCAATTTGATATTATCCGCTCCAGTATTTTATCGCTGACCGAAGACCAACGCTTACAGATGTTATTGGTCGGGTTTGCCTTTGGTACTTTTTTGGAAGGCGCAGCAGGCTTTGGTGCACCCGTGGCTATCACGGCGGCGTTATTGGTAGGATTAGGGTTTAAGCCTTTATATGCGGCTGGACTTTGCCTCATCGTCAATACTGCCCCTGTTGCCTTTGGTGCGATGGGAATTCCAATCATTGTGGCAGGACAAGTATCTGGGGTAGAAACCCATGCCATCAGCCAAATGGTCGGCCGTCAGTTGCCTTTTATTGTGCCGATTGTATTAGTGTGGATTATGGCGATTATGGATGGGTGGCGCGGGGTTCGTGAAACTTTCCCAGCGATTGTGGTCGGTGGTGGGTCATTTGCCATTGCGCAGTTTTTGACCTCAAACTACATTGGACCTGAGTTGCCTGATATTACCGCTGCTATTGCCTCGTTAGTCAGTTTGACGTTGCTATTTAAAGTGTGGCAGCCCAAGCACATTTTCCGTTTTGAAAATCAAGTCGATGGCAAAAATCAGATGGGTGATACCAAAAGCGTATCAGCACCGTTGCCAACCACCCATTACTCACCCGCTCAAATCATCAAAGCTTGGATGCCGTTTGTGATTTTGACAGCAATGGTATCGTTATGGAGCATTAAGCCGTTTAAAGATTTGTTTGTCAAAGGCAAAAATGGTCAGCCTGATGGGGCGTTGGTCGATATGGTGATGAGTATTAATGTGCCGTATTTGCACAATGCCGTACAAAAACTGCCCCCAGTCGTCACCAAAATTACCGACTATGCGGCCATTTATAAATTTGATTGGTTCTCAGCAACAGGTACAGCCATCATGTTAGCGGCGATTATCTCCATCGTGATGCTAAAAATGCGTCCCAAAGAAGCATTATCGACGTTTGGCGAAACCATTAAAGAGCTACGCACCCCGATTTATTCTATTGGTATGGTGTTGGCGTTTGCGTTTATCGCCAATTATTCAGGGTTGTCTGCTACCTTAGCGTTAGCATTGGCACACACAGGCAAAGCTTTTACCTTCTTTTCACCATTTTTAGGTTGGTTAGGGGTATTTTTGACAGGCTCAGACACGTCAGCCAATGCGTTGTTTGCTGCCCTTCAAGCCACCACCGCTCGGCAAATTGGTGTGCCTGAGGTGTTGTTAGTGGCAGCGAATACCTCGGGCGGTGTGACTGGTAAAATGATTTCTCCGCAATCCATTGCCATTGCCTGTGCCGCCACAGGTTTGGTGGGTAAAGAGTCGGATTTGTTTAGATTTACCGTCAAACATAGTATTATTTTTACCATTATGATGGGCGCACTCATCACGCTACAAGCGTATGTCGTGCCTTGGATGATTCCACAAGGTTAATGATGGGTAAGGTATGAAGGTTGCAACGCAGGTCATTGAACAATTAATTTCGCTAATAGACCGTGAAGGGCTAAAAAATGGCGATAGATTACCTGCCGAGCGCCATTTGTGTGAGCGACTAGGCGTATCTCGTACCGCACTGCGTGAAGCGATACAGCAGATGAATAGTGTCGGTATTACCGAAAGTCGTATTGGGTCGGGAACGTTTGTCAAAGATGTGCAAACTATCAAACAGCGCCAGCCCCTTGTGGCGCTGTCTGATAATCTGATATTACAGACACTAACCCCCTTATTGGATGCTGATCCACTGTATCGACTTGATGTGCAAGAAGCAAGAATTGTACTAGAAGGCGGTACAGCCTGGTACGCTGCCAAAAGAGCTACAAAACAAGACATTGAGAAAATCCGCTTTTACTACGAGCAGTTAGCAAATAGTCAGGCACATGGCGATACCGAACAAGCCGCTATTGCCGATGCCAATTTTCATTTAGCGATTGCCGAAGCCTCCCAAAATGCGGTATTGTTGCAGATGATGAAAAATGTTTTTCACCTAATGAGACATAACGTGGTATTAGCTCGGCGAAAAATTTACACCGAGCATTATGGCTTTGAAACTTTACATACGCAGCACATGGCAATGATGAATGCGATTATCGCGCGTGATAGTGAATTAGCTCGCAAAGCCGTGGGTGAACATATTGAGTTTGTGATAAAACAGGTTGCCAAGATTGATGAGGCAACGGCTCGCAGACAGCGAGTTTCCCGGTTGGCCACTGATGCTTTTTAATACAGATGCTTTTTAATACAGATGCCTGTTAATGCAGGCGCATTTTATAAACGTATGTTAGTGTAAACAGTTTTGAGTGCCAGTGGCTATTTCTACCATTAATAACATAGTTAAGATAGGGATATTATGATTATTTCTTCTGCCAATGATTACCGAGAAGCGGCTCGCCGCCGTTTACCCCCCTTTTTATTCCACTACATTGATGGTGGCGCGTATGCAGAATACACCCTAAAACGTAATGTTGAAGACTTATCAAGTATTGCCTTACGTCAGCGGGTATTAAAAGACATGACGCAGCTTGATTTATCCACTGAGATTTTTGGTGAGCAGCTGTCATTACCTGTGGCACTCTCGCCAGTGGGTTTGACAGGTATGTATGCTCGCCGTGGTGAAGTCCAAGCAGCCATGGCTGCTGACAAAAAAGGTATTCCATTTACCATGTCAACGGTATCAGTCTGCCCTATCGAAGAAGTCACCCCAAAAATCAATCGCCCTATGTGGTTTCAGCTGTATGTGTTGCGTGACCGTAAGTTTATGCAAAATGTGCTAGAGCGTGCCAAAGCGGCAGGCTGCTCAACGCTGGTGTTTACCGTCGATATGCCTGTACCTGGGGCGAGATATCGCGATGCGCACTCTGGTATGAGTGGACCCAATGCCGCGATGCGTCGCTATCTACAAGCATGCACCCATCCACACTGGGCAATGAACGTGGGATTGCTAGGAAGACCCCATGATTTGGGTAATGTTTCTAAATATCTTGGTAAAGCGATTGGTTTAGAAGATTATATCGGTTGGCTCGGTAATAACTTTGATCCCTCGATTTCTTGGAAAGACTTAGAATGGATTCGTGATTTTTGGGATGGCGCTATGGTCATCAAAGGTATTCTTGACCCACAAGACGCCAAAGATGCGGTACGTTTTGGCGCTGATGGTATCGTGGTTTCCAATCATGGTGGGCGTCAGCTTGATGGGGTGATGTCAACTGCCACTGCCCTACCCAAAATTGCCGATGCTGTTAAAGGTGATATCAAAATCTTGGTCGATTCTGGTATCCGTAATGGCTTAGATGTGGTGAGAATGTTGGCATTGGGGGCAGATTTATGTATGTTAGGACGTGCATTTATCTATGCGTTAGCCGCCGATGGTGAGGCCGGGGTGACCAATTTACTCAACTTGATAGACAAAGAAATGCGCGTGGCAATGACATTGACCAGTGCAAACCGAATTGAAGATATCAATCGAGACTGTTTAGTAGATTTTAGTACTTTGACTTGATAGGCTGACAGTGACTAGTTAACCTTAGCGTCTTTATGGGATTTTTTTATTTTGGTAGATGCTAAGATTTTATGGCTAAACTATAAGTTTTTTAAACTAAGTACGCCACTTGCTTCTTTAAAATCTATCAACTTAATTGCTCAATAACCGCTTATTGTGATTGTCTGATTGAGCAAGTGTGAATGAATTTAATATTGATACTTTTTATTTTCGATAAAAAAACCGCTCTATAAGAGCGGTTTTTGTTGTTTATGACCTATCAAATTCTAGAAAAAGCCCATCGGTTTTTCAGAATAGCTGACCAGTAAATTTTTGGTATTTTGGTAATGCTCTAACATCATTTTGTGGTTTTCACGCCCAATGCCTGATTTCTTGTAACCACCAAATGCGGCATGGGCTGGATAAATGTGGTAACAGTTTGTCCATACTCGCCCAGCTTCAATGCCACGCCCTGCACGGTAAGCAGTATTGCCACTACGTGCCCACACGCCAGCACCTAAGCCAAACATAGTATCATTGGCAATACGCATGGCATCATCAAAGTCTTTGAAGGTTGTCACAGACAATACCGGGCCAAAAATCTCTTCTTGGAAGATTTTCATATCATTATTGCCTTTAAAAATCGTCGGCTCGATATAATAGCCTTCACCCACCTCATGTCTTGCATTACCACCTGTTAAAAGCTCGGCGCCTTCTTGTTTACCTGTAGCAATACAGCCTAAGATTTTGTCTTGTTGTTCCTGAGAGGCTTGCGCACCAATCATGGTTTCCGTATCCAATGGATGACCTGTTTTGATACGTTTTACCCGTTCTACGGCTTTCGCCAAAAAGGCATCGGCGATACTTTCATGCACTAAGGCTCTCGAAGGACAGGTACATATTTCACCTTGATTGAGCGCAAACATAGTAAAACCTTCAAGCGCTTTTTCTAGGTAATCATCTTCTTTATCCATGACATCGGCAAAGAAAATATTGGGTGATTTACCACCTAATTCTAAAGTAACTGGAATAATATTCTCTGTCGCATACTTCATAATAAGCTGACCGACAGGGGTTGAGCCAGTAAAGGCAATTTTTGAGATTCGTGGGCTTCTAGCTAAATGACTACCCACCTCTTCGCCATACCCATTCACGATATTTAAAATACCTGCTGGTAGCAAATCTTGAATCAATTCAACAAGCACCAATAAGCTCACAGGCGTCTGCTCGGCGGGTTTTAAGACAATGCAGTTACCCGCGGCTAGTGCAGGCGCGATTTTCCAGGTAGCCATTAAAATTGGAAAGTTCCAAGGAATGATTTGTCCAACCACACCTAAAGGCTCATGAAAGTGATAAGCGACCGTGTCATCATCAATGGGTGAAACACCGCCTTCTTGCGCGCGAATTGCACCCGCAAAGTAGCGAAAATGGTCAATGGCAAGTGGTATATCCGCAGCCAATGTTTCACGAATAGGTTTACCGTTTTCCCATGTTTCAGCTACCGCCAATAACTCAATATTTTGCTCAAGGCGATCTGCGATTTTTAATAATAGATTAGAGCGCTCTGTGGGTGAAGCCGCATTCCACTTAGTTTTAGCGGCATGGGCGGCATCAAGTGCAAGTTCAATGTCTTCTGGACTTGATTTGGCGACTTTGGCGAAGGGCTTGCCGTTGACGGGTGAGATGTTATCAAAGTACTCACCTTTAACCGGCGCAACCCATTGGCCGCCAATAAAGTTGTCATACTTTTCTTTAAAATTGATTTTAGCACCGTCAGTATTAGGGTCAGCATAACGCATAATGACATTTCCTTTTGTCAGTTGGTAGATAAAACTGCTTCGTGCAGTTGGTGGTTACACATTCATATTATTACAGAAACGGTAGGTAAAAGGTAGGTGTTTAATTATCCTTTACAATAAGGGATGTACATTATACTATTGAGGATAGCTTATTTTAAAAACCAAGGATTGGTTAGTGAATTAGGATATTTTAAAATATGAATAAAAATAGACTGTTAGAGCAAAGGCATCGGATTGATAAGAGGCGTTTTAACATTACCTTTACCGATAATAATGCAGATCTTATCCAACAAAGTATTGTCCAGTCATGGCACCGCTCAGACCGTGCTAACATTCCAACTGAGCGCCAACAAGCACCCATTAACGCCACCAAAAGCGAGCAATCGTATTATCTAAAAAAAGCCTTAGGCTATTGTCAAAATCAATTACAACATATCACCTTGCAATCCTCCATGGTGATGGCTGTGGCTGATATCGGTAGTACGATTATTTGGACGACTGCCAGTAAGTCTATGCAAAAAGCGGCAGAAGCGGTTAACTTTATTGAAGGTGGATGCTGGGGGGAAAGCCAAGTTGGCACAAATGCGCTCGCTTTATCGCTAAAAACGCAGCAATCAACTTGTGTTTTTTCCAATGAACATTATATGCCTTCGGTTCATGAATGGGTCTGTTATGCCACGCCTATTATTGAACCGCATACCAAACAGGTCATTGGCGTACTGGATTTATCGACCACTTGGCAGAATCACAATAATTTTGGCATATTTGCTGCTGAACGCTGTGCCAGTATTTTACAATCCGCTTTGAATGAGTGCCAAAGACACTATCTGTATATTCAAGGATTTAATGAACCCAGCGTGATATTCAATGGTAAAACCTTGCGGCTGACCCCTCGGCAAGTCGAGATATTGACAGTGTTAGCACTTTGTCCCCAAGGTCTGAGCTTAGATGCCTTACACCAAGCCATCTACGGTGAGCGTAAAGTGTCACAAGGTACGCTAAAGACTGAAATGTCGCAGTTACGTGATACACTTACTGGTTTATTGGGTTCTCGTCCGTACCGACTATTAATGCCAGTGGATGGTGATTTTTTGCGGGTTGAACAATCATTAAATGCAGGTTATTTAGAAGCCGCCATCAAACTATATACTGGCATATTTTTTAGCAAAACTGAAAGCCCTTTTTTATGCACTTGGCGCACCTGTTTAGAAGCTCGCTTAAGCCAAGCCATTTATCAGTCAGATCAAGTTGACTTATTACTCATGCATTTGTCAAATTGCCCTGATGCTAGCGATGCCATAGAAAGGCTGATTGAGTTAATGCCAGATAACCTCCCCATTCACCAACATTTAGAGGTACTGTCAAATCGGTAACCATCAATTTTTGCTTCACCATCAATTTTCTCCTAATCATGAATTTTTCGTTGAAAAAGCCGTTGCCAGGCTTTTTCGATATGGCTGATACTCCACCAAAGCGTTGGTTGTGTTTTTTTCTTGACTTCCCGCTTTACTACCCTGTCTTTTTCCTGTGCCTGCAAGAAATGCTGCAATACCATTGACCTATCGAAATAAAAACATAGCATGCCTCTATGCACTTTTGGGTGGTAATGCTTTTGTATTTTTTATCGAAAATTTATAGTAGGTAAATTCTGTGATAATTAACGTTCCTATTATTATCACTCATAGCATTAGAAGGCTTGCATTTTCAAGCGTTTTTTCTTGGGTCAAAAGTGCTACAATGTGACAAAAAATTTTGAGACCTTTATGAATAACGCGTTATGGCTTCCTTGCACACAGATGCAAGCCCTTGAAATCAATCCCCCACTCCACCTCGTCAAAGCTCAAGGCAATCAATTATATGATCAGGACGGTAACGCCTATTACGATATGATTAGCTCATGGTGGGTCAATTTACATGGACATTGCCATCCCTTTATCAACGCAAAAATAAAACAACAGCTTGATACGCTTGAGCATACTTTAATCGCTAGTGTCACTCACCCGCCGATTTTGACGCTTGCAGAAAAATTGGTTGCCATCACGCCCACATCACTAACCAAAGCTTTTTTTGCCGACAGTGGCTCAGGGGCGGTGGAGGTCGCGCTTAAGATGAGTTTGCAGTACTGGCAGCAATCAGGGCAAACCCAAAAAACCAAATTTATCTCATTGGAACACGGTTATCACGGTGAAACCGTTGGCAGTCTTGCGGTGACAGATATCCCGCTGTTTAGCGAGCAATACAAAGATTTGATTGTCAGTCAAATTCGTATCCCTTCCCCCGCGCATATTTTCAATACTGACGCTATCGCAGCGCAGCTGCATGAGCAAAAAAGCTTGGATGCACTGGAACGCATCTTGGCAGAAAAATCTCGCGATATCTGCGCCATTATCCTTGAACCTTTGGTACAAGGGGCGGCTGGCATGGCGATGTATTCTGCTAATTATTTGCTTGGCGTTGCCAAACTTGCGCACCATTATCACATCCATGTGATATATGATGAGATTGCCGTGGGTTTTGGTCGTACAGGTACTATGTTTGCGGTAGAGCAAATGCTGGCGTTGGCAGATGCGGATAAACAAGACGATTATTGCCCTGACTTTATCTGTCTGTCAAAAGGTCTAACGGCAGGCTATCTGCCAATGTCTTGCGTCATGACAACCGATGATGTTTATCAAGCGTTTTATGATGACAAAGTGGAAAAAGGGTTTTTACATTCGCATAGTTTTACTGGCAATCCATTGGCTTGTAGCGCGGCTTTGGCGTCGCTTGAACTGTTTGAACGCGATAATGTCTTGCTACACAATCAATCCCTTATCCAAGCGATGGCTGATGGCTTACAGCAATTAGCTGATGCCAATTTACCCATAAAGTTTGTACGTCAAACCGGCATGATTGCAGCTTTTACCTTGGATTTTTCTCAAAATTTGGGCAAAGCCTTTACCCAGTTGTGCCTTGATCAAGGCGTGATGATTCGTCCGATTGGCAACCATGTTTATCTTATTCCGCCTTATTGCACCACCCCGGCAGAGATTGGGCACATCTTTGGCATATTAAATCGTTGTTTGCAAAAGCTTTGTAACAATCTCCCCCAAATACCCCAAGGCTCGTTGCAAACCATCGATCTGCCTTAACGCCTTTACTAACGAACGTTTCATGAAATTTACACGCTAAATATAAATAAATGTTTGTTTTTATCATCCATCTTCAAAAGCTAGGATTTGTTACAAACCTTCAATTCTTACTGTATTATAAAAAATTGTATTAGAATTCAAAGCTTATACCTACATTGCTAATATTTAACGTATAATCCATGAGATTATCGTCAAAAAAATATTTAACTTTTGTAGGCATTTTAACCTACTTAACTTAACTCAATCGTGAAACTTACTTAGATGATTTATGCGTAGATTTTTTTACAACCAACCAAATTCGCTACAAGTTGGTAGCACTGTGCCTTTGACCGAAGAGATTTTTCATCATTGGTGTAAAGTGTTAAGAGCAAGTATGGATGAACAAGCGTTGTTTTTTGATGGTCAAGGTGGTGAATATACCGTCACTTTAACGGATGTCACTAAAAAACAAGCGCTCGTTACCATCAACGATTTTAATCCGATCAATCGAGCTTTGCCATTTACTGTGAACATTGCCTTGGTTATGAGCCGTGGCGAGCGCATGGATTATGCCATTCAAAAATCCACAGAGCTTGGGGTGTCATCGATTCAGCTGCTCACAAGCCAACATGGCGAAGTACGCCTAAAAGCAGACCAAGCCGATAAAAAGCTCGCCCACTGGCAGCAGATTGCGGTATCGGCATGTGAACAATGTGGGCTTAATATCGTGCCAAACTTACTGGCACCAAAAGCTTTTAGCGACTGGATTGATGAGCCAGCAGGCGTGCCCATTTCTAACACCGTGACCAAATTAATTTTAGCCGTGCCTCCTGACGACAGTGGCGTAGTGACATCTTGTCATGACATTGAGCATAGCGACATTGAGCATAACGATATTGAACCCATCGCGCCCTATACCCCATATCCCAACCCACTACCCCATATAACAAACCAGTTTAGACAGTGTTCTTTAGCCCAATTTTGGTTACTCATTGGCGCAGAAGGTGGGTTTTCAGCGCAAGAAATAACGCAAGCTATCGAGCGAGGTTTTATCCCTTGGCAAATTGGCGAGCGTGTGCTACGAACTGAAACAGCCCCTGTCGTCGCATTGTCTTCATTGTTAACGTTACATCAAACTTTGACCCTTGCACAGGAATAATCATGCCACCGAATAAAAAATCAGTCATGCCGATAGACCATCGTGATTGCTTTGCGGGTGCTAATAAGTTGTGTCATGATGCGTTACGTGAGTATGGGTTTATTGTTGATAACCATTTTTTTGAGCAACAAATTTCGCTTGAACATCAAAATGCGGTGTTTGCCTCAGTTTTTTCAAAAATCCATGATGGCATTTTTATGCTTGATGAACATCTACGTTTTATCTGTGTCAATCAGCAATTTTTAAACATTACCGCCTTGCCACGCGATCAGGTGATAGGTAGCCCGTTTTATTTTTATCCGTATAAGACCTACGCCCCACACTTACAGCAAGCGATTGCCACCATCATTACCAAACTGGATAATCGACAATCAATTTCGACCAATTTAGTGCTTTCTTATCACAATTCACCTGAAGTGGCGGTTTGGCTAGATATCTGCGTGTGTGAAGTCGATGACAACCGAGTGGTGTATGTAGGGCTACTTAGCAATTTAACCAAAAAAGATGCGCAGCTTAGCCACACCTTACATCTATACAATTATGATGAATTAACGGGTCTGCCCAATTACGATACTTTTTATGACAAATTAAAAAGCTGTATTGACTATTACCAGGCAGCCGATAATCAGCGTGAGTGTATGGGGATATTGCTACGCATCAATATTGATAAATTGCAATCTTTTAACATCAGCCTTGGCATTGAAAATACCAATACGCTGATTCAAGGTTTTGTCAAACGGGTAAAGTCCTTAAAAATTTCGGGTGCCAGTTTAGTCACTTTTTCGCGGTTTGGGGGTGATAGTTTTGCGGCGATGATTTCGGTACAACACCTTAATGCCGCGCATCACTACGTGGCAGCGCTCAAACAGTTATTTGACCTACCTTTTAGCATTGACAACCAATCAATTTATTTAAGGTTGTCGATTGGTGCTTCGGTTTTCCCAACCCATACCCAAGATGCTCAGACATTGCTATTGCAAGCAGACACGGCGTTAAAACATGCGCGGCTTATCAGTGATGAAGATTGTGTTTGGTATGATGCCAACCAGCAAAAAGGCAATTTTAAAGACATTCATTTGCTCAGTGCCTTTAAAAATGCGTTATTAAAACAGCAAATTTTGCCCTATTTTCAGCCTAAGTTAGAGTTTGCACAGCCTGACTTGCCGATGTTTGAAGCGCTGGTGCGCTGGGAGCATCCCACCCTTGGACTTCTCTATCCCAACGATTTTTTGGATGAGGTGCTCGATAAGTCATCGCAGCCGCTATTTGAAAAAATCGTGTTAGTTTGTATCGAGCAGATTTTGACATGGCGTGAGATGGGCTATAACTGCCTCATCTGTATCAATATTGATACTCGCCAATTGATTAGTGACAAATTTATTGAGTTTATTGAAGGGACGATACAGCAGTATAGTTGGCTTGCGCAACTAATCAGTTTTGAAATCACCGAAGTCTGCAACATTCAAGATGAAGTAAAATCGCAAGCGATGTTATCAAAACTGCGCCAGTATGGTTTTAGTATATCGATTGATGACTTTGGTACAGGCTTTGCCGCGATGCAATATTTGATTAAATATCCGATTGATGTGCTCAAAATTGACCGCTTATTTATTATGGATATTTTACAAGACCCAAAAAAACAAGTGATTGTCAAATCAGTGATTGAGATGGCGCACTCGTTATCCATGCAAGCATTGGCTGAGGGGGTGTCTAACTGTGAAGAAATCGAATATCTGCGTAGTCTTGGTTGTGATTCGATTCAAGGCTTTGGGTTTGCTAAACCCATGTCTGGTCAAGATACCACTGAGTGGCTTAAAGCCAACTATAAACCAAACTATTTGCTATAAGTTTAAATTAGACTAATTAGATTTTTTTATGACCCTATAGTCATGTTAGTACCTTGTCACCTTTGTCAAATTTTCCTATCTTAGAGATATAAAACCTTAGTATTGGGGTAGGTTTTTTTCTTTTTAAAACACTAATCAAGGATATCGTATGCAATATAAAGCACCGCTTCGTGATATGAAATTTGTCATGCATGAATTATTAAAATTTGAAGATCACTACAAAACCATTCCTAGCTATGCCCATACGGATAAAGAAACGATCGATAGTTTCATAGAAGCAGGTGCAAGCTTCTCAGAAGCAGAGCTGTCACCCCTTAACCGTTCAGGCGATGAAGAAGGCTGTCGTTTTGAAAATGGTAATGTGTATACCCCAAAAGGCTTTAAAGAAGCTTATAAACAATACTGTGAATTAGGCTTCCCTTCTTTATGTGCCGATGAAGAATTTGGCGGTCAAGGCATGCCATTGTCATTGGGTTCAGCGGTCAATGAAATGGTAGGTACCGCTAACTGGTCTTTCTCAATGTACCCAGGTCTATCTGAAGGTGCCATCCGTACGCTAGAACACCACGGTACCGATGAACAAAAACAAAAATATTTATTGAAACTTGTCAGCGGTGAGTGGACAGGTACCATGTGTCTAACCGAAGCACATGCAGGTTCTGATTTAGGTATTACCCGCACCAAAGCTGAACCCAATGAAGATGGTTCATACGCTATCACCGGTCAAAAAATCTTTATCTCAGCCGGCGAACACGACATGGCAGACAACATTGTCCATATCGTACTAGCGCGTTTACCGGGTGCGCCAGCAGGTACCAAAGGTATCTCATTGTTCATCGTACCAAAATTCAATGTCAACGAAGATGGCTCTATCGGTGAGCGTAACATCGTTACCTGTGGTTCGATTGAACACAAAATGGGTATCAAAGCCTCTGCAACTGCGGTACTAAACTTTGATAAAGCCAAAGGCTACTTGATTGGACCTGAAAACAAAGGTCTAAACTGTATGTTTACCTTTATGAATACTGCCCGTATTGGTACCGCAATTCAAGGTCTAACTGCGGCTGAATTGGCTTTCCAAGGTGGCTTAAGCTACGCCAAAGATCGTCTTGCGATGCGCGCATTAAGCGGTGCAAAAGCCCCAGAACAAGTGGCTGACCCAATCATCGTCCATCCAGCAGTGCGTAACATGGTATTAACTTGTAAAGCGTTTGCAGAAGGTGGCCGTGCCCTCGTCTACTATCTATCACAATTCTCTGATGTGGTAACTAAAGGTGAAGGCGAAACACAAGCTTACGCTGACCAAATGTTGTCTTTTTTAACCCCAATTGCTAAAGCCTTCTTAACTGAAACAGGTTATGAAGCAGCCAATCACGGTGTGCAAGTGTATGGTGGTCACGGCTTTATCCGTGAATGGGGCATGGAACAAAACGTACGTGATACGCGTATTGCTTGTATATACGAAGGTACCACTGAAATCCAGTCACTTGACTTGTTAGGCCGTAAAGTATTGGGTTCACAAGGTAAAATGCTAGCTAACTTTAGCAAAGTCATTTATCAATTCTGTGAAGAAAACAAAGACAACGATGCGATGGGTGAATTCATTCGTCCACTAGCACGTCTGAATAAAGAATGGGGCGATTTGACCGCTCGCATTGGTATGCAAGCTACTGAAAACCCTGATGCAGTGGGTGCAGCGGCTGTTGACTACATGTACTATAGTGGCTACATCACCCTAGCTTACCTATGGGCTCGTATGGCGTTAGTCGCTCAGCAAGCGCTCCAAGGCGACACCACTGAGACCAAATTCTATCAAGCCAAAATCAAAACCGCTCAGTTCTACTTTGCAAAACTATTGCCTCGCACCTTAACTTACGTCAAACGTATTGATACAGGTCTCGAGCCATACATGAGCATGGACGTTGACGAATTCCAATTCTAATTTTTACTAAGCTATCCAGTGTAGTAATAAAATTATGATAGAATCATTGATAGTTTAATTCTTTATTTAATCCTTAGGTAGTAAAAGCTATCTAAGGATTTGTCTCATTTCGAATTACGAGCTAACCCATAAAAGGAAATAATATGCCTATTTATAATGCGCCAATTCAAGACATGAAATTCATTTTAAATGATGTATTCAATGCAGCCGATTTTTGGCAAAAAAATGAACAGTTAGCCCATGTTGACAGTGACACGGTCAATATGATTTTAGAAGAAATGTCAAAATTTGCTAAAAACACGTTACTACCCATCAACCGCTCGGGCGATGAAGAAGCGGCACAATATCTGGGTGAAGGCAAAGTAAAAACCCCAACTGGTTTTAAAGCAGCATTTGACGAATATGCACAAGGCGGCTGGATTGGTTTGGGCGGCGATCCAAATCATGGCGGTCAAGGCATGCCAAAAATGGTGACTATGCTCGCTGAAGAGATGGTATTTACCGCCAACCAATCATTCGCGCTCTATCCAAACCTATCGGGTGGTGCGTGTATGTGTATCTATAACGCAGGCTCTGAAGAACAAAAACAAACCTACCTAGAAAAAATCTACTCAGGTGAGTGGACAGGTACGATGTGTTTGACCGAACCGCACGCAGGTACCGACTTAGGTATCATCAAAACCAAAGCCGTGCCAAACCAAGACGGTAGCTACAATATTACAGGTACCAAAATTTTTATCACCGCAGGTGAACATGACTTAGCGGACAACATCATCCATTTGGTATTGGCAAAAACCCCAGATGCCCCAGCAGGCTCAAAAGGGATTTCATTGTTTATCGTACCCAAATTCCATGTGAATGCGGATGGCTCATTGGGCGAGCGTAACGCGGTAAGCTGTGGCTCTATCGAGCACAAAATGGGTATCAAGGCCTCAGCGACTTGCGTCATGAACTTTGATGGTGCCAAAGGCTTTATGGTAGGCGCAGAAAATACAGGGCTGGCATCCATGTTTATCATGATGAACTATGAGCGTTTGACAATGGGGTTACAAGGTATCGGCGGGGCTGAGTTAGCGTATCAAAACGCCACAGCTTATACCCTTGACCGTATCCAAGGTCGCGCCGATAGCGGTATCCAAGAGCCAAACAAAGCCGCTGACCCAATCGTATTTCATGCCGACGTTCGCCGTATGCTGTTAAATGCCAAAACCATCAGTGAGGCCTCACGCTGCTTTGCGATGTATGTCGCCAAAGAGCTTGATACCAACAAATATACCGATGATGCTGAAGCAAGAAAAGCTGCTGATGACCGTGTTGCCTTATTAACGCCAGTTGCTAAAGCATTCTTAACCGACCGTGGTCTTGAAGCGTCAATTGATGCACAGCAATGCTTTGGTGGTCATGGCTATATCCGTGAATGGGGTATGGAACAAATCGTACGTGACACCCGTATCTCGCAAATTTATGAAGGAACCAATGGTATCCAATCACTTGACTTATTAGGTCGTAAAGTGGTGAAAAACGGCGGTGCGTTTGTGACAACGTATGTGCAAGAAATGCGTGATTTTGCCAATAACATGAACGCAGACCATGCCATCAAACAAGCGATTTTAACATCAGCGGATAAACTTGAAGACTTAACAAAAGCGGTGGTAGCAGCGGCAGCGGTAAATAAAGACGAAATCAATGGCTGTGCGGTTGATTATTTACAAGCCTTTGGTTATGTCAGCTTTGCTTATATGTTTGGCTTGATGGTTGAAGCCGCAAATGGCAAAGAAGGCGATTTCTATGCCAATAAAGCAAAATTAGCAGACTACTATGTCGGTCGTATGTTGCCACGCTTAGATGCGCATATTGCGATGGTAAAAGCAACAAGCCAACCCATCACAGCGTTTGACCGCGATTATTTTGCGGCAACCATTGCTTAATCCCTACTTAAACATAAAAAAATCGGCACTAGTAGCCGATTTTTTTATGGATTAACATGTTAGCGAAGCATATCGTCATCGTCATCTGCTAACGATTCATCTTCATCAAAATCGAAGTCTTCATATTCATAATCCGCTGAGTCGTTTTCTTCAACGACAGCAACGCACTCTTCATATAATTCAAAAATATATTCTTTGATATCACTTTCTTGCTGGTGTTTATTTGGCGTGAGTTTGGCTTCTTCTTCATAGATAAATTTTGCCAAATTTAGCGCGACATAGTTATTACTTAGTTCAATCATGATGTTATCCTTATTATGTGCGGTATTATTATGTTAAAACGGTAGCGATAGCGCATCGTTAGTATGACATATTCAAAACCAGAAAGCTTAAAGCAGTTGTAAGCTCGTGTAAAATTTGAGCGTTTAACAGTTTGTCGCCATAAAATATAAAACCCACCGAAGTGGGTCTATATGACTGCTTACTGCTTATCGTTTAAGCTTTGGGTAAAGTCACGCCCATTTGACCTTGGTACTTACCACCACGGTCTTTGTAGGAAGTTTCGCACACATCATCGGCATCACTTTGGAAAAATAGCATTTGCGCCACGCCCTCACCGGCATAGATACGCGCGGGCAAGTTAGTGGTATTACTAAATTCAAGCGTCACATGCCCTTCCCATTCTGGCTCAAGCGGTGTGACATTGACAATAATACCGCAGCGCGCATAGGTAGATTTTCCCAAACAAATGGTCAATACATCGCGGGGAATACGAAAATACTCGACAGTACGAGCCAAGGCAAATGAGTTGGGCGGGATGATACACTCATCGCCCACGATATCAATAAAGCTACGCTCATCAAAGTTTTTTGGGTCAACGATGGCAGAATGGACATTGGTAAATACTTTAAATTCGCGCGCGCAGCGGACATCATAACCATAGCTTGAGGTGCCGTAGCTGACCAATTTTTGTCCCTGCTCGCCCACACGTACTTGACCTGCTTCAAATGGCTCAATCATGCCATGCTCTTGTGCCATTTGGCGTATCCAGCGGTCGGATTTGATTGACATTCTATTTCCTCAAATTTTAAATTTAGGCAGAATTATACTGTAATTTGCTACACATAGGCGAAAAAAAACGGCTTTCGAGTGAGAGCCGTTTTTTTTGGTGAGAAAATTAACTCATACGCAATTTATCAAAGGTCAATTTATCTTGGGCATCGACATCCACTTTGATGGTATCACCCGCCACAAACTCGCCCGATAACAATTTGACTGATAGCGGATTTTCGATTTCCTGCTGGATGGCGCGTTTTAGCGGTCTTGCACCATACACAGGGTCATAACCCACAGCGACCAATTGACTCATGGCTTCATCTGACAATACAATATTCATGTCACGCTCTTGAAGACGTTTGCGTAAACGTGACAGTTGAATATCTGCAATACCTGCCATTTGTTCTTGCCCTAATGGATGGAACACCACGATTTCATCAATACGGTTGACAAACTCTGGGCGGAAATGCTGATTGACTGAATTCATCACTGCCGCTTTGATTTCTTCGTAGCTATCGCCTGCCATTTCTTGGATTTTATGCGAACCAAGGTTTGAAGTCATGATAATGACAGTGTTTTTAAAGTCCACAACGCGACCTTGGCTGTCGGTCAAGCGACCATCGTCAAGCACTTGCAGTAGGATATTAAACACATCGGGATGCGCTTTTTCTACTTCATCAAACAATACCACACTGTAAGGTCGGCGGCGTACCGCTTCGGTCAATACCCCACCTTCTTCATAACCCACGTAGCCTGGGGGTGCGCCGACAAGACGGCTGACACTGTGTTTTTCCATAAATTCAGACATATCAATACGAATCATGGCATTTTCATCATCAAACAAGAAACTTGCCAACGCTTTGGTCAATTCAGTTTTACCCACCCCTGTCGGACCTAGGAACAAGAACGAACCGCTAGGACGATTGGGGTCAGACAGCCCTGCACGACTACGGCGCACCGCATTGGCGACTGCTTGTACTGCTTCATCTTGACCGACTACGCGCTCATGCAGTTTTTCTTCCATGTGCAGCATTTTTTCACGTTCGCCTTGCATCATTTTTGCAACAGGGATGCCTGTTGCAGCGGCAACGACTTCAGCGATTTCGTTTTCGGTGACTTTGTTACGTAGCAGTTTGACGCTTGGCGCTTGCCCTGCTTGCTCTTTTTGCTCAGCCAAGTCAGAATCTTTAATACGTTTTTCCAGTTGTGGAATGGTTTCGTATTGCAGTTTTGACATGGTCTCGTAGTCACCTTCACGCTGGGCTTTTTCATAGGCGATACGCGCTTTATCAAGCTCATCTTTGAGCTGTTGGCTACCTTTAACGAGGGCTTTTTCTGCTTGCCAAATTTCATTTAAATCTGCGTATTCTTTTTCAAGCTCGCTGATTTGGGTGTCGAGCAGTTTTAGCTGGGATTTTGCGCCCTCGTCATCTTCATGCTTTAAAGTTTCACGTTGCATTTTGAGCTGAATCAAACGGCTGTCTAATTTGCCCAAGGCTTCTGGTTTACTATCAAGTTCCATTTTTAGACGGCTAGCCGCTTCATCCACCAAGTCAATGGCTTTGTCGGGCAATTTGCGGTCGGTGATGTAGCGATGGCTCATCTGCGCGGCGGCAATAATCGCACTGTCTTGGATATCGACCCCATGATGCAGTTCATAACGCTCTTTTAGACCGCGCAGAATGGCAATGGTATCTTCCACGGTAGGCTCATCAACCAATACTTTTTGAAAACGACGCTCAAGGGCGGCATCTTTTTCGATATATTGGCGGTATTCATCAAGGGTAGTCGCGCCCACGCAGTGCAGCTCACCACGCGCTAACGCAGGTTTGAGCATATTACCCGCATCCATCGCGCCATCGGCTTTACCGGCACCGACCAAGGTATGAATTTCATCAATGAATAAAATGACTTGCCCTTCGCTTTTTGCTAGGTCGTTAAGTACCGCTTTTAGGCGTTCTTCAAACTCACCACGGAATTTTGCGCCCGCAATCAGTGCGCCCAGGTCAAGCGATAATACGCGTTTATTGCGCAAGCCTTCTGGCACGTCACCATTGACGATTTTTTGCGCCAATCCTTCGACAATGGCAGTTTTACCTACCCCCGGCTCACCAATGAGCACCGGGTTGTTTTTGGTACGGCGTGATAACACTTGAATGGTGCGGCGGATTTCGTCATCGCGCCCAATCACGGGGTCAAGTTTGCCCGATTCGGCGCGTGCGGTTAAATCGATGGTATATTTATTTAAGGCATCACGTTGGTCTTCGCTATTTTGTGTATCCACTTTATCACCCCCACGAATAAAATTAATGACTTGTCTTAGTTTTGGCTCATTGACCCCTGCTTTTGTGAGCAGTTTTGCGGTGTCGCCCGTCTCTGCTAGGGCAACCAGCACCCAATCGGTAGATAAGAACTGATCGCCCGCTTTTTGCGCGTGGCGCTCTGCTAGATTTAAAATCTTAGCCGTATTTGGGCTGAGATTGACGTCACCTGTAGGTGTACCAATCACCGCCTGGTTGTTGAGCGATTGTTGCACGTCTGTTTTTAACTGATTTAAGTTTGCGCCTGCCTGTTCATACACATTGGCATTGCTCGGTTCATTGAGTAGCACTGACAATAAATGAATCGGCTCAATCGCGGTATGATCACGAGTGACAGCGAGCGTTTGTGCCTGCTGAACCGCGTTTTGTAAGGCATTGGTAAATTTATCAAATTGCATTATTATTTTTCCTTTTAGCTTTTAACTAATTAGCTTTGAACTAAAATTGATATGGTGTTTTGATAAATCGTTTCAATATCCACCTTTAAAATTTTTTAATTGTCAATGGTTATTTTCTTTATCATGGGATGTAGGTTTGTTTTCAATCCTCACTTGGATCAATAGCTTGCAAAATTTATCGTGTTACCTATTAAAAATTGACAATAAAAATGTAGATAAAGTCATAAACCAATAAATTTTGGCTTAATATATAACTTCTAAAGGGATATACCTAATCAGTTTTACTAACTGAGTTGACTGACTGATTTTTTTGTTGGCTGATATGCGTTTCCTTTTAGTAGCGATTTAGTAGTATAGTAACGTCTTAGTTTTTATTAGCCACCTTGACCGTTATTTTTAAAAAATTACGCAAACTAAAGTTTAAGCCATATTTAAAAATCGACGCTAAAATATTATGGACGATAATTAAAATTATATAATATTTTCAATGGCTTATTGTAAGGCAGCTTACATTACATTAACCTATCTACTACATGAATAGACAACAACCGAGCATGACGCGTGTTACTCTGCACAACATCAAATGATAACGCTACATATCAGTTCAGTGGCGCTGCTTTATTTGGTCGAATAACAATAACAGCAAAACAACAACCAGGAGTAATACCCATGCGTGCATTAACCTATCACGGTGCTAAAGATGTTCGAGTCGACAATGTTCCCGACCCACAATTACAAGCCAAAGATGATATTATCTTAAAAGTTACCGCTACCGCCATTTGTGGCTCAGATTTACATTTATACCGTGGCAAAATCCCTGCGACCGAAGAAGGCGATATTTTTGGTCATGAATTTATGGGAGTTGTCGAAGAAGTGGGCGCTGACGTCACGGCGGTAAAAAAAGGCGATCGCGTGGTGATACCCTTTGTAATTGCCTGTGGTAGCTGCTTTTTTTGTCAAAATGATTTGATGGCAGCCTGTGAGACCACCAATGAGGGTCCAGGCGCGGCGATGAACAAAAAGCTTATTCCACCACCTTCGGCATTGTTTGGTTTTAGTCATTTATACGGTGGTGTGCCTGGCGGACAAGCAGAATATGTGCGTGTCCCAAAAGCCAATTTTGGTCCTTTTAAAGTACCAGGTTCATTGCCTGATGAGAAAGTGTTGTTCTTATCGGATATTTTGCCGACTGCATGGCAAGCGGTGACGAATGCCAATGTCACCAAAGGTTCGACTTTGGCTATCTATGGTGCAGGACCTGTGGGCTTGCTATCAGCTGCCTGCGCCAAAATGTTAGGCGCGGCACAAATATTTATCGTTGACCACAATGACTATCGTCTGCAATACGCACAAGATACGTATGGCGCAATTCCTGTTAATTTTGACAAAGTTGATGCCGCAGAAGCCATTATTGAGCAAACTGCGGGGCATCGTGGTGTCGATGCGGTGATTGATGCCGTTGGTTTTGAATCAAAAGGTAGCATAGTTGAAACCGTATTAACGACGCTTAAGCTTGAAGGCTCAAGTGGTGCGGCATTACGTCAGTGTATGGCAGCGGTACGCCGTGGTGGTACAGTCAGTATTCCTGGGGTGTATGCAGGTCCGATTCATGGTTTCTTGATGGGTGATGCGTTTGACAAGGGATTAACCTTTAAAATGGGTCAAACCCATGTACATAAATACTTGCCACAACTGCTTGAACATATTGAAAATGGGGATTTATCGCCTGAAGCGATTATTACTCATCGTATGAATCTATCGGATGCGGCAAAAGGTTATGAAATCTTTGAAAAACGTGAAGAAGAGTGTCGAAAAGTGATTTTGACACCATAATGTTACCTCATTATGGAGAGATTTAGCATGGTTAATTTAGAATGATAAAAATATAAGATGAGTGTTAGTCACTTTCATACCATTACCTATCATTCAGTCAATAGCCCCTCACAACTTTTAGCTAATAATTTAGCCAAAGTTGTGCAAGGGGTTTCTGATTTGCTACTACTATTAGATATTGATGGGACGCTTAGTGAATTTCACTCCGATCCCCAGCAAAGTTTTATCAGCAATGAGAATCTAGCAATTTTAGCGCAGTTACAAAATCATCTACCCGTTTGGCTAGTAACAGGGCGGTCAGTTGCTGATGCTAGACGTTTGACAGCGCCGTTAAAACTGCCGGTGATTGGTAGTCATGGTTTGCAATGCGATACTCTAATCGATGGCTATTCTTTGGTGGACATCGATTTAGCGCAGCTACAACAAATTAATCAAAGCGTCATTAACGCCACTGGTGATCGTCCACACTGGCGAATTGAGCAAAAACCTTTTGGTGTGGCACTCCATTTTCGTGAGCATCCCGAACTTGCCGCTAGCGCTTTAACTATCATGCAAGCTATTGGGCATGATTTTAAGGAGTGGCAACTTAAAGCGGGCAAATGTGTGTATGAGCTATTGCCGCAAGGGGTCGATAAAGGCAGTGCCATTAACCATGTTTTAACCCACTATTACCCTCATTGCCGTCCGATATTTATCGGCGATGATGTGACCGATGAAGCAGGATTTATTGCCGTACAAAGTTATGGTGATACATCAAATAAGAAAGGTAGTGATATCAAAGGAATTGGTGTCAAAGTAGGTTATGAACCCACCCATGCGCATTATTATGTGAGCGACGTCTCAGCCGTTACCGCGTTACTTCAAGGATTATTGACCCTATGTCAAAGTTGATTGTGTTATCGAATCGGGTTAATTTACCTAGTAAAAAGTCACCTAAAGCTGTGGCAGGCGGGTTGGCAGTAGCGCTTCAAGAAGCCCTTGCCAAAGATGGCGGTATTTGGGTCGGTTGGAACGGTCAAGTAGTGACAAATATCAGCGATATGCCCGATACCGTCAATCAATTTGCGACTGAGCAGCATGATAAAGTCACCTATGTCACGACGGCTTTTTCACCCATACAATATGAAAAGTATTATTGTGGTTACGCCAATAATCGACTTTGGGCGGGGATGCATGACCGCACGGATTTAATTGTATCGAGTAGTGAAGATTTTAGCGTTTATCAAGCTGTCAATCGTATGTTTGCCAAACAACTACAGCAAATCGCACAGCCTGACGATATGATTTGGATACAAGATTATCATTTTTTTGCGGTAGCAAGGCATTGCCGTGACTTAGGCATGAAACAGCGCATTGGCTTTTTTTTGCATATTCCATTTCCCCAGTTATGGGTATGGGATTTTTTGACCTATGGTCAAACTTTAATCCATCAATTACTCGATTATGATGTGGTTGGATTACAAACCCAACCAGACGCTCAAAATTGTGTCGCGGTGATTGAGCAGCTACTCCCCCACGCCATCCAGATTACGCAAACAAATGCGCGTACACTGATTACCCATGGCAATCATACCACCTTAATACAAGCCTATCCGATTGGTATCAATCCCGTCTATATTCATAAGCTTGCCAGTCAACCGCTGTCTGACCTAGCTGTGTTAAAAAGTCTCACTTCAACTATCACCACGATTGTAGCGGTGGAACGACTGGATTACACCAAAGGTATTCCCGAACGCTTACAAGCTTTTGCCGCCTTTTTGCAGCGTTATCCGCAATATCTTGAACGGATTCAGCTGTATCAAATTGCTTGCCCATCCCGTCTTGATATTGAGACTTATCAACAGTTACGACAACAAGTGCATACCCTAGTTGAGCAAATTAATAGCCAATTTGCTACTGCCAGTTGGCAACCGATTATCTATCAAGAAGACCCCGTCAGTCATGACAATTTAATGCCGTTATTTAGGCAATGCCAAATTTGTTGGGTTAATTCGCTAAAAGACGGCATGAATTTGGTGGCAAAAGAATACATTGCCGCACAGGATGAACAAAACGCAGGGATTTTAATTTTGTCTAAAAATGCGGGGGCAGCGCACCAACTTCAGCAAGCTATCTTGGTCGACCCTACGAACAACGACAGCATGATAGAGGGATTATACCAAGCATTAACCATGACCAAACAACAACGGGAACAACATCACCAATCGCTACTACAGGGCATTTATGAGACCGATATTGACACGTGGCGAGCGCATTTTTTGGCAGATTTAACCCACATGGACAAAACCAAATAAGTCAATAAAACAGATAATAAAATAGACAATAAAACAGCCAATGAGAAATTCAAAATGACACCAGTGTTGGATCATGCTTTACCTACCGACTATCACCAATCGGACTTGAGTAAATTAATCACCGCTATTTTGCAAGACTTTCGCAGAACGGTTGATACCTCACCCAAACTAAGCGATGCCGCTTATGTGACACAATTAAAGCAAACTTTGTCGCAGTTGGTGCTTTTGTCCGCTCAAATTGCCTTACCTGCTGACGGTCATACTTTACAGCGCTGGCAAGTATTGGCACAGGTTGCCGCTTGTGATTTGAACTTGGTCAAATTTTTTGAGTCGCATCTTGATGCGTTGGCGATTCTGGCAGAATTGGGCGTGGACGATATCGCTGAAGGCCTATGGGCCGTATGGGCAGCAGAAGGCGGTGATGAGCCACTGCGTTTTGATGGCGAAACATGTACGGGACAAAAACTGTGGTGTTCGGGTGCGACCTTTGTCGATCATGGCTTGGTTAGTTTCCGAGATGCCCATAATAACGCCCAATTGCTGATGTTAGCCATGAACCAACCGCAAGTCACCATTGATGACAGCGGTTGGTATGCGGTAGGTATGCCCTACACGGCGACAGCCACGCTCCATCTACAAGGCGCTAACGCCACCCAAGTCATATCAAATGCGATGGCTAAAGGTAGCAGCCCTTATCTCGACCGCCCAGGATTTTGGCAGGGTGCAGCAGGGGTAGCGGCTTGTTGGTATGGCGCGGCAGCCCAGTTGGCACAATTTTTATTGGACAGTTTTCAGCAAAAACCCCAAGCCTTTAAAGCACTTTATCTTGGCGAAGTGTCGCAAGCACTCAGTGTCACCCAATCGTACTTTTATCAAGTTGCGCAATTAATCGATAGTCAACCGCGCCAAAGTCATGCACTCGCCATCCGTATCTTAAGAGCGCAAGTGGAGGCTACCGCCATGCTAGTGCTTGAAAAAGTGGGTAAAGCTTTGGGCGCAACGCCTTATTGTAAAAACGCCCATTTTGCACGGCTAGCGGCAGATTTATCGGTATTTATCCGTCAAACCCATGGCGCATTTGACAGTGAAGCGATTGGCAAATTGACTGCCGAACAGCTAGGCGATCCACAAGGGGCATTATGGCAACTGTAGATTCTAAGCCATCCCCACTGCATCCGATTGTGGGTGACCGTTTAATTGCAGGCGACGGCACCTCTGCACAAGACTGGCAAGCGTGGCAAGGGTTAGACAGTCTCACCAGACTCGATATATCGACCCATTTTCCCACCCATCGGCGTGTGTGTATTTTTGCGCCGCACCCAGATGATGAGATTTTGGGCTGTGGGGGACTGCTGCAAGCGTTGGTGGCTCAAGGTAATCAGGTATTGATTGTTAGTGTCACCCAAGGCGAGAAAAGCCACCCTAACTCACCGCTGTATCCGACCGACAAACTGGCAAAAATCCGCGCACTTGAAAGCCAGCTTGCACTTGAAACGCTCGATAGCAGTTTGGATTTGCCCAATGTGTCGATGACGAGCTTAAATTTTCCTGATGGTGAAGTTTTTGGCCGACAAGCGGATTTTTTTGACAAGTTAACATCGCTGATTCAGCACGCTGATATTTTAATCACCCCATTTGCGTACGATGGTCATCCCGACCATGAAGGCACTGGGCAAGTGGTGCAGCGTTTTGCCCATGCATTTAAAAGTCGCTTAAATTTGACCTGCTATCAAGTGCTGATTTGGGCATGGCATTGGGCAAAACCTGGCGATAGCCGTATTCCATGGCACAAGGCATGGCGATTTGATTTAAGCGAATTGCAGGCGCAGCGAAAAAGTTATGCCATGCGCTGTTTTAGCAGTCAAATCTATGCTGACCCAACAACAGGAACAGCGCCTATTTTGTCAGATACCACGTTAACCAGGCTTAGCCAACCATTTGAGGTATATCTTCATGACTGATGTGTCAGCGTATTTTGCCCAAATTTATGCCGATAGTAGCGACCCTTGGCAATATGAAAAACGCTGGTATGAAGTGCGAAAACGCGCGATTTGCTTGTCATTGTTGCCCTATCCGCATTTTGCCAAGGCGATTGAACTTGGCTGTAGCAATGGTGTATTTAGTGAGCAGTTAGCCCAGCGCTGCAATTATTTGCGGTGTGTGGATGGGCAAATTGAGGCAGTCAAACTTGCCAGTGAGCGTCTGCACAACCAGGCACATGTGCAAGTTATGCAAGGCTTGATACCGCAGGATTTGCCCAGTGAGCGATTTGATTTGATTGTGGTCAGTGAGATTTTATACTACTTGGCGCCTGACGCCCTGACCGAAGTCATCGCTTGGCTCAACACTGCATTGACCGACAATGGCGTGATTTTAGCCTGTCATTGGCGCTATCCGATTGACGGGTTTCAACTGACAGGCGAAACAGTCCACGACAGTTTGCAACAACAGCTGCACTACCGTCAGCAAAGCCATATGATTGACCAAGATTTTTTGTTGACCATTTGGCAAGCCAATCGCCAAAGCCTTGCCAAGCAAGAAAATCTAGTGCAATAACTGAGAAAAACATCATGCCAAATACTACCGCCCCAAAGCCGCTACCCAAAAAAATCGGCATAGTCATCCCTGCCCATAATGAAGCCGATAGCATCAGCGCGTGTTTGGATGCAATTAAACAGGCGATTGCTCAGCTATCAAGCGACATAGCGGTACAAACGGTGGTCGTGCTAGATAGCTGTGATGATGATACCTTATCAAAAGTACAAAATGCCCACGTAGACTGGCTGCGCTGTGAGTTTCGCTGTGTGGGTAAAGTCAGGGATTTGGGCGTGCGCTACTTGATTGAACAGGGGGCTGAGTGGATTGCTTGCACCGATGCCGATAGTATGGTTGAAGCTGATTGGTTAGTTGCACAAATCAAACATCTAAAAGCTGAGCCCACAACTACGCCCACCACTAGGCCCACAGCCATGATATGTGGCGTAGTGAGTGTCGATTGTTGGGATGCGTTGTCAGAGAGTACCAAACAGCAATACCTCGCCCATTATCAAGATTGTATGAATCATCGCCATATTCATGGGGCAAATTTGAGCTTTGCCAGTCAAGATTATCTGGCGGTGGGTGGTTTTGATGAATTAACTTGCCATGAAGATGTGGGTTTGGTGAAAAAATTTGAGCAAGCCAATTTACCCATTATTTGGAGTAATTTGGTGCGCGTGGTGACTAGCAGTCGCCTTGACGCCCGCGCTGAGGAAGGGTTTGCCCATTTTTTAAGGGGTCTAGAGAATCAGCCTTTAGCTTAAATGAAAACCAACCTTTGGCTCAAATCAAAATCAGCCTTTGGCTTAAATAAAGGTAAAAAGTTGGGTTTAACACAGTTCACTTACAAAACTATTGTGATATTCCTTGCTATCTGCCGGTATTACTATATACTGGACAACAGCTAGAAAGCAGTCAGAAGTTTCAATCGCATTACATTAAGTCTATTCTAAGTTCGTTTCTATTACGCTTGTGTCCTAGATTTTAAGTCAATCGTGTATCAAAACTGCCGCAATTCTTTCATACTGAATAGAATCGTGTTGTGGCTTAGTTCCAGCTTTAGGGTCAGATGACCACTTTTAAAATCTATCTAATCAAGGACAATCCTATGTCAAATACTGTAAACGGCACCGTAAAATGGTTTAACGAATCAAAAGGCTTTGGCTTTATCGAACAAGACAATGGCGGCAAAGACGTTTTCGCACATTATAGCCAAATCGCAAGCTCAGGTTTCAAAACATTGAGCGAAGGTCAACGCGTATCTTTCGTTGTGACCCAAGGTCAAAAAGGCGACCAAGCTAGCAATATCGTTGCTATCTAAGGTTAGCTAAGCCTACTATCGTAAATGGTCTGATATCGTGACTGCGTGAATAACGCGTCATTGAGTAATTAGCCATTTGCCTAGATATCAGAAAATAGATATCAAAAAAGCGCTTATTTATTATAAGCGCTTTTTTTGTGTTTTGTGCTCACCCAACTCTTTGACTGACTCGGCCGATAATTTGTGGGTTGCTGTGTGCGGTTAAAAAAGGTTATTGCGCATCCACTTTACGTTTTTTTTGTAGTTTGCGCTGTAGTGTGCGCCGGTGCATTTTTAGTACTCTCGCGGCCTCACTGATATTGCCTTGGCATTCATCTAATACTTGGTGGATGTATTCCCATTCGTGATGTTCAAGTGATAAACGTTCATCTGTGGCACTACTTAGTGACTTTGTAGGGGCTACTACGATGTCCAATACTTTATAGATGTCATCGAGGCTACACGGCTTAGGCAAATAATGATACGCGCCCATTTTGACCGCACTGACGGCGGTCGCAATGCTGGCATAGCCAGTAAGCATTAGAATTTTGGCGTTGGGCGTAATAGCGAGTAATGGCTTAATCAGATAAATACCATTGTCATCACCGATGTTGAGATCCAATATAATAAACTTGGGTAACTGCTTCTTTGCCAGTTGTAGCGCGCTATCGGCATTGCTGGCAGTCAATACCTGATTGCCCTGTTTTTCCAATGACTTTTTTAAGATACGGCAAAACACTTCATCATCATCAATGATAAGCCATGTCCCTGCTAACAGGGGTGGGTGTTGCAACCTAGTCTCCTACAACAAACTGGCGGGCGCATCGATTACTGGTAAAGTTATCTTCACGCACGTACCTGAATCATTTAACCTTTTTTGCAGGGGTGAATTTTGCTTATTGGTCAGCTCAAGGTGTCCGCCAACATATTCTATAACTGTTTTGGCAATCGTCAAGCCAAGCCCTAAGCCATGATCAGATTCGATAGCAGTTTGGTGTTGGATACGCTGTACCATGCTACTGTCGATACCCTGTCCGTTGTCTTCAATAATAATCATCACGTTTTGAGCAAGCTGTACGCTAATACTAAGCATTGTGGCTTGTGCCTGCATGGCATTATTGAGCATATTCATCATAATAGAATATAGCTGTTCTTCACTCAAGGGCACAGCGATCGGTTGTGGTGGTACATTGAGTGCTACTTCAACATGAGGGTTGATAAATTGCCAATCATTGATGATTTTGGGCAGTAGCGTTTGTAAATTTGATGACGTTACCCATGCCAATGGCTCTGATTGCGCTGGCGGGAGCGCATTGGATTGGATATGGGATTTGAGCTTGTGCAGCGATTGGCGGCAGACGTCGATTTGTGACTGTAACAGTTTTATGTCATCCAATAACTCGTCGTCTTCCTCTAATTGCTGGGCAATATCATCGCTCAGTAATTGCATCGATGCAATCGGCGTGCTCATCTCATGGGCGATATTGGCCGCAAGACTACTGATGGCAAGCAACCGACGTTGTTGGTGAATGGCTTGCTGCGCTTGCTCAAGCGCCTGATAACTACGGCTCATCGCCTGTTTAAAATAAACCGTTAAGGCGGTTAACATGATTGCCGCAAAAATAAAAACCCCAAACATACCCAGTAAATGGAGTTTTTGACCCACCGCATGATCATGGTGGTTAAGGGTCAGCGGCACATAACAATACCATAACAGCGTATACAGCCCAACAGACAGCATTGACAAGCCGATGATGTGCACGGTGCTCATCACCATAGACGCCACGGCAATCACCGTCAAAAACAAGGTAATCAACGGATTGGCGGCCCCACCTGAATAATAAATAAAGGCTGACCACGCCAGTAAATCCCCGATAAACCCCGCCATTGTGACCCAAGAGTGTTGGGGATTAAATTGTCGAATAACCATTAAGCGTTTAGTCAGTTCAACGCTGACCCCATAAATAATGGTAATCGTGAGCAGATGATTGATTTGCTGTTTGGCAACGCCCCATTGGTCGGCACAAATCATGGCGGCGACCATAATAGCTAACCAGGTATAGCGAGCAATCATGGGGGCTTTTGCGACGTTCTTGATGGCTTGATGCATGGGCAAACTTTTGACGAACCATAAAACAAGATTTTAGCATGAAGCAGCCGCACTTTGAGCGAACTTTGAGCGAATTAACGTGTCAAAAGTAAATCAATGGCTAGTCAATACTAGGATAACTACAAATGCACCAAAAGTTTTCTCCTTAAACCCTATGGATGATGGCATAATTTTTTTAATGTTAATTTTTAAAACTTTAAAGTGTGCTTATTTGCTGATTCAGTTACAATCAGATAAAGGCTCACTTTATGTTTGTAATCAAAAATTTATTTGAGTGCCAACTCACAGCTATCTTTGACGCTTTATAAATAGATGAGAAATGTACCATGGTCAATTTTCCTCAAAGTGCTAAGAATTTAACCGTTACCCTATTAATCAGCAGCCTGCTGTTGCTTGGCTGTCAAAAAATGAATGCCAAAGAAAACGCTGGCTCTGCGCGTGCTACTAGCAAAGCGGATTTATTGCCGACTGATACGTTAGCGACCTTACAAGGTTTGAGCCAAATTAACCCAAAATTAGGTAAAATGGGTCGTCATGTGATCGATCCCAACAAGCCAACTGTGGTGAAATTTTGGGCAAGCTGGTGCCCGCTGTGTTTGGCAACGCTCCAAGAAAGCGACGCATGGGCACGGCAGTATCCCAATATGAATGTCGTCAGCGTGGTCAGTCCAGGTCATTTGAGTGAAAAATCCCCGCAAGATTTTCAAACTTGGTACACAGTGCTTACTAAAGACTATGCTAACCTACCGGTGCTTATGGATAACTATGGCAAGCTGATTAAACAATTTGGCGTGCAAGTCTATCCCAGTTTTGCGATTTTAGATAAACAAGGCAATTTATTAAAACTGGTCAAAGGCAATCTTACCCCAGCACAAATACAAGCCTTATCAGACAATGCTAGCAACGACTTTGCAGAACTCAAAGCCCTGAATCAAGCAAAAACTCCGTATAGCCAGACTGCCCAAGCTCATGAGCAGGCTAATAACCAAGCTAGCAAACAAGCCGCTAGCATCAAAGCCTTAGCTCCGATTAACCATAACGGTGTGTATTATCAAGCAGATGGTAAAACCCCGATTCGCACGCATACTATCTATCTGGCGGGTGGCTGTTTTTGGGGGCTAGAGGCCTATATGGAGCGCGTGGATGGCGTGGTCGATGCGATATCAGGTTATGCCAATGGCAATAGCGCGAACCCGAGCTATGAGCAGGTGATAGCAGGCTCAGGGCACGCAGAAACCGTCAAAGTTATCTATGATATCGATAAAACCAATCTTGCGACCCTCTTGGCATACTACGTGCGAGTGATTGACCCGACCAGTCTCAACAAACAAGGCAATGATCGCGGGGCGCAATATCGTACCGGCATTTATTATACCGATGCCAATGATAAGCCAATCATTGATAAAACCCTTGCCGATTTGGCAAAAAAATATCCGCAAAAAATTGTGGTAGAAAATAAACCCTTGGCGAATTTTTATGACGCAGAAAATTATCACCAAGATTATCTAAGCAAAAATCCCAATGGCTACTGCCATATTGATATTAGCCTTGCCAATCAAAAAATCCCCGTTATCAAAGCCTTAGCGCCTGCCACGACGGTCACCGAGGCGCTCAATCCTACCCGCTATCAAAACTACGATAAAAATGTAAAAAGTCGGTTGACCCAAGCGCAGTATGATGTCACCCAAAACGCAGCTACTGAGCGCGCCTTTAGTCATCAATACGACCATTTATTTGCTAAAGGTTTATATGTGGATATCGTCAGTGGCGAGCCGTTGTTTTTATCTACGGATAAATATGATTCGGGGTGTGGCTGGCCGAGTTTTACCAAACCCATTAGCGCAAACGTCATTACCACCTCAACCGATAGCAGTTTTAACATGACACGAACGGAAGTGCGCTCGCGGGTCGCCAACTCACATTTGGGGCATGTGTTTGATGATGGCCCCAAGGATAAAGGCGGATTACGCTACTGCATCAATGGCGATGCGCTACAATTTATCGCTTTGGCAGACATGCAAGCGGCAGGCTATGGTGCACTTATGCCCTTGGTAAAATAGCCAGTCAATTAGGTAGCACGTTGACTGGTAACGATATCAAAAACGCTTTGACAAGCCATCAGCTGCCAATGCGTTTTTAATAAGGCGTTTTTGATTATGCCGAGACTTTAAAATTTTTTAAAAATGCGCTTATAAAAATTTGGTCATCACCCTGAGCGGTAATATTTTCATACCAATTCCAATCGGCAGCCAAGGCCATGCTGGGACAAAGGCTTCATTCACTTTGGCTTCAATCGCTTCGACAATCGCCTCGACGCCCTCTTCTTCTGTACTCTCAAACGGCAAATATTTGGCACCGATATTAAGTTCAGTACGGATATAACCGGGATAAATCGTGGTGACGGTAATCGGACGTTTTTCCTGCATCATATCAGCGCGAATGCCTTCGGCTAAATTTGCCAGTCCCGCTTTGGCAGCGGCATAGGTGGTAAGATGACGGGGCAAACCACGAACCGCTGACATACTTGAGATGACCACCAACTGACCGCTGTTTTGCTGGCGAAAAATCTTCATCGCCGCCTCACACTGGGCAATCGCTGCGATAAAATTGACTTCAGCGGTATGGCGATTGGTCTCAAAGCGTCCATGACCAATGACGCGGCTATCGCCCACCCCTGCATTGACGATAATTTTATCAATGGTTTTCCCTCGGGTTTTGCAGTCACTCACAAAGCTATCAAATACCGTAAAAATCTGCTTATAATCGGTGACATCCAAAGTTTTAACAGAGACTTTGACAGGGTACTTGCTTTCAATGTCTTGCTTTAACGCATTTAATCGCTCTTCTCGTCTGGCACAAATTGCCAAATCATAGCCTAGATAAGCAAATCGGCGTGCCATCATCGCGCCAATCCCTGAGCTAGCACCGGTAATCAATACGGTTTTGCCTTGACCGATACCTTGTAGCTCAGTCAATGAGCGGCGATTGACCAGTTTTTTCATCACAAACTGACCGTATTTATCAATTTTTTGTAGCGCGTTTTCAAGTTTTTTCATCGTTTGCTTGCCTGTACCACTCAGTTATCGTAACAATAAATAAAAAATCATAAAAGAGGCGCTGATTTTATCATTACAACCCTTGTCTAGCCTACTGCAAATATCGCTATAGGTATTAAATACATAAGATAAACAAGGATGGCGATAGGGTTAACGATGACTAACACCCTTTAGCCATTCACACGCGTTATTTTTTATAACAGCCTCCTACTCGGTGATGTCAAATCTGTCGCCAAAGGCAAATATACAGGCTGGCAGTACCCTATATGAAGACAATAAAAAACCCAAATCAGCGCAAGGTCTCATTTGGGTTTTTTACGACTTTTTGGTTTATGCCAAACCATTGACCCATGTCAGTGGGGCGTTTTTCATCCAATCACTCATCAGTGCCCAGGGTTGCTCAGGGACGCACGCTTCATCAGGCTCGCCTTCAATCGCGATTGCCAATGCTTTGGTGCCGATTTCTTCACTCACTTCAAAGGGTAACGGTTTAGCACCTTCGTTAATCTCAGTGCGTATATACCCTGGATATATCGTTGACACTTTAATCGGTAACTCAGATATCAGCATATCGGCGCGAATCCCTTCAGCAAGCTGTGCAATCGCTGATTTACTTGCCGCGTATACTGACATATGTTTTGGCAGACCACGGAATGCCGACATACTTGAGATAACCACCAAATGACCGCTATTTTGGGCACGAAAAATTTCCATCGCCGCTTCACACTGGGCAAGACCTGAGATAAAATTGATTTCTGCAGTTTTTCGATTAATCTCAAAATTACCCTTGCCAATACGGCGACCCTCGCCGACCCCTGCATTGATGATGATACGATCAAGCCTGCCAAACTCTTGGGCAAATTCATGAAATACTTTAAAAACCTGCGTATAATCAGTCACATCGAGTGCTTTTACACTGACTGTAATCGTCGGATTATCCGCTAACAGGTTGGCTTTGAGTTGTTCTAGGCGTTCGGTGCGGCGCGCACAAATTGCCAAATTATAGCCCATGCGAGCAAAATGGATCGCCATGCCTGCCCCCAGTCCTGAGCTTGCGCCAGTAATCAAAATAGTTTTACCCTTACCCACTTGGTTATTTATAAAACCAGATAAGTCCGTGTTTGGGGCTGTCATTGTGGTTTGAACTTGCTGTAGTAATTCGGGTAGTGTTTGCATTATTTCATCCTTAATTATTTATTAAATTTTTTTAAACGTTAAACTGATAAGCTAAATTTTAGCGCCAAGTCACCATTTGCTCGCCTTGTTGATACAAATAGCTAAACTCATTAAAGGTCTGTAAAAAAACACCTTGGTTACTCACGCGAAATTGGTGAACACTGGCGTTGGCGATATGCCAGTTCAAATCAAAAGCTTGCACATCCGATAGTTTCATCACTTGCTGCATGATACTGGCAATCACGCCACCTGATGTGAATACCATCGCATGTTCATGCTCGCCAGTTTGCGCCATCAAGCGCTCAAAACCGTTCCAGGTGCGCTGCAAAAAGTGTTGCCAACTTTCATCATAATCGCTGTCGTACTGACCGCTTTGCCAACGGCTCATGGCTTGGGTAAAAATCTCAGTAAAGCTAATTTCAGGGTGTGTTTGACTGGATAAATACGCCATAAAACTGGCTTTATCCGCAAATGGCAATCCCGCCTTATAAAGAATTTGCTCATGATTAAACTCATTAAAACTGCTATCTTCACCCAACAATAGCGGCATGGTCAAACTGGGATTTGCCTGATTTTTTAAAGCGTTTTGCACATGGTGAGTGATTTCGGTCAGTTCAATGCCTTCACGGGTGACATAATAATGGCTTAAAAAATGTTTGAGACTGTCCTTTTGCCGCGCCATGCTGCCTGACATCAGCGCGTGCACTTGCCGACCTGACTGGCGAAAACTATCACCAAGCCACTGGGTTTGAGCGACACCTTTTGGGGACAGTTGGTCATAATTGTCTGCGCCAAATGACGCTTGCCCATGACGGACAAGGCTGATGAGTTTCATGAGAATCCCTATGATTTATTGTTATTTTTTTCGATAAGTTCGATACAGCGGTCGTGCAAGGCGTTGACAATCACGCCAAAATCTTTGAACGCCGGATTATCCGTCTGCCCATGATAATAGCGGTAATAAATCTGCTGCGCAATCGCTGCCAAACGAAATACCCCAAACACTTCGTAAAAGCGCCAGTTGTCCACTTTCAGCCCCGTTTTTTGTAGGTAATATTCGACCACTTCGGCACGGGTCATCATGCCTGGCAGATTGGTCGGCTGACGGCGCGTAGCTTTCATCACCGCATTGTCATCGGCTTGAATCCAGTAAGCTAACGCACAGCCCAAATCCATCAAGGGATCGCCTATCGTTGCCATTTCCCAGTCGAGCACGCCAATGATGTTGGTTGGATTGCTTGGGTCTAAAATCACATTGTCAAAACGCCAGTCATTATGAATCACGCTAGTTTTGACATCGGTTGGGGTGTTGGCTTTTAACCACTGACGCACATCGGCGAAATCAGGTACATCAGGCGTACGGGCTTGCTCATAGCGTTTATCCCATCCCATGACTTGACGCTCGCAGTAGCCTTCGCCTTTGCCAAGTGCCACCAAATCAGGGTTTTGGGTGTAATCGACCTTGTGTAAATCAATCAACGCATCGACCACCTGCCTGCACAGCTCGCTGACTTGCTGTTCGCTTAACGTCAATGCTTTGGGCAAATTGGCACGGGGAATAATGCCCTCGATGCGATCCATGACATAAAAATCGCAACCAATCACGCGGTCATCGGTACACAGGGCGACCATATTGGGGACGCGTGGGTATTGTGATTGCAGTGCTTTTTGCACTTTGTACTCACGCACCATATCATGGGCGGATTTGGCTTTGGTACCTTTGGGTGGCCGGCGTAAAATCAAATCACGGTTGGCATATTTTAGTCGGTATGTCCAGTTGGATGCGCCCCCTGAAAATTGGGTGACTTCTGGCCGACCTTGCAAAGCGATGCCTTGGCTCATTAAATACTCGGTGACCGCATTGCTGTCAATCTCTTCGCCTTTGCGTACTGGGTTCGCAGTATCAAGCATAATTTCATCCTTGTTTTTTATCTTGTTTTTTAACTTGTATTGTTAACGAGGTCAAATAGCAAAATGACGCAACCTGACATTACGCCTTTTTTGTTAGCTAGCTACCTTTTTTGTTAACTAGCTATTAGTTATTTGCTAGTTATTTGGTCGTCGCTTGTTGGCGTTTTTTCACTTCCAGTTTGGCAATCATGCCTTTATGCACTTCGTCAGGTCCATCGGCAAGGCGTAGGCTACGGGCTTGATTAAAGAACATCGGCAACAGCGTATCTTGGCTCACACCCATCCCCCCATGCAGCTGAATCGCCATATCGACGACTTCTTGTAATACCGTTGGGGCGACCACTTTAATCGCTGAGATTTCGGTCAACGCCGCTTTGGTGCCGAGTTTATCCATTTTATAGGCGGCATATAGGGTTAATAGACGCGCTTGGTCAATTTTGACACGGGCGTCAGCGATACGTTCACGGTTGCCACCTAAATCAAGCAGCGGTTTGCCAAATGCGCTACGACTTAGCCCGCGATCGATGGCAAGCTCTAGCGATTTTTCTGCAGCACCAATACAACGCATACAGTGGTGAATCCGACCCGGTCCTAAGCGCCCTTGGGCAATCGCAAATCCCTCGCCTGCCCCGCCGATGACATTGCTAAGCGGTACACGCACGTTGTCAAAAAGCATTTCGCCATGTCCATGCGGTGCATCATAATCATTAAATACTTTGAGCATGCGTTCAATCTTGACGCCTTTGGCATCTATAGGTACCAGTACCATGGTGTGCTGATGGTGGCGATCTTTGCTCTCATCTGGGGTGTGTGCCATAAAAATAATGAGTTTAGCGTTTGGATCACCCAAACCTGATGACCACCATTTGCGACCGTTGAGCACAATTTCATCGCCTTCAACAATCGCCGTGGCTTGCATATTGGTGGCATCACTACTGGCCACTGCAGGCTCTGTCATGCCAAACACAGAGCGAATTTCCCCTGCTAATAACGGCGTTAACCATTGCTGTTTTTGGGCGTCGTTACCGTAGCGCCAAATCAATTCCATATTGCCACTATCTGGCGCATTACAGTTAAACACATGTGGGGCAATAAGACTTCTGCCAGACAACTCAGCAATATGGGCATATTCTTGAACACTTAATCCTTGACCGAGTTGCTCGTCTGGCAAAAACATATTCCATAAATTTTGCGCACGGGCTTTGGTTTTTAATTCTTCAAGTTTGGCAGGCCATTGCCAAGTCGTCCAATCGCCTGTGGGATTAAGCTTATGCGCCGCTTGCCAAAATTCTGCTTCAATCGGTTCGATTTCGGTTTGAATAAATGCTTTGGTACGGGCGATGTAATCTTTTGCTTTATCGCTAAGTTGGAATTCCATTAGGCATTGTCCTTTTTCGGCTAAAACAATTATTGAATCAGCTTAACGGATTTATTATCATGAATAAAATGATTTTAATTAGTAAAATACTATGAATAAAATTCATACGACTGAGATGTCTTAGCCAAATTATTGAGCAAACAACCGCCCTCTACTTGTAAGGTATTATCCAAATGTTGCATAAAAACCCGTTAAAGCAGCTTGATTTAAATTTGCTTAGGCTATTTATTTATATTTTTGAGCTTAAAAATCTTACTCATACTGCAGAAGCTTTGCATTTGAGCCAATCTGCCATTAGCCATGCGTTAGGTCGGTTACGCCAATCATTGGGGGACGAACTTTTTTATCGGGAAAAAGGTGAGCTGCACCCCACTCTGTATGCCAAACGGCTTTATCCCACAGTCAAACAAAGCTTTGAAAATCTCGAACAAATATTTCAAACTAACCATTTATTGAGCGACAGCAAACTTGGCGAGCTGGCGCAGCAGAGCTTTGCCACGTTAACGATTGCCATGCACGATGAAATTGAATTGATTGTGTTTAACAAATTGGTCAGCCAAATTCATCAAGTCCTGCCCAATTGCCAAATCACCAGTAGCCGGCTCAATCGCTCAGCGCTTGCGCATGAACTAAAAGTTGGACAGCTGGATTTTGCCATTGATGTGGCGCGGGTGGTGGATAGTGAGATTGTGCATCAACCGTTGTTGCGAGATGAGTTTGTGCTGGTGTTGTATGCGCCAAATTTTGCGGCTGAATTGGCGAATGAACCGACTATCACCCAAGCCCAGTATTTTGCCAGTCAACATATTACGGTGTCATCACGGCGGCTAGGTCTGTCGATTGAAGATAGTTTATTGTCCAAAGCAGGTTGGCAGCGGCAGAGTAAAATCCGTTGTCAACATTATGCCACTGCTTTTCAACTGCTAAAACAAGACAAGCTATTGCTCACCTTGCCGCGCCAGTTAGCCACCACATTTTTGCCACCCGCCCAAGGCTGGCAGATTTTGGATTTGCCGATTGAGTTGACCCATATCGAGTTACACGGCTATTGGCACCAACAACAACAGGTTGACCCGTTGTATGGGTGGCTAAGACAACAGATTTTTAGTGCGTTTTATTAGCTGGTTGCGCTTATTCAATTATTTATAGGCTATTGATGATTTATTCAGACAATAGCTGCTCAATACGGCCAGCGTGGCGCTCTTGCTGTTTAGCCAGTGTCAAACGATTGGCGATGATAATTGATTTTAACTCCGCTAATGCCACGTCGAAATTGTCATTAATCACCACATAATCAAAATTCACGTATTGCGACATTTCATTGACCGAACCGGCAAGACGTTTTTCAATCACCTCTTGACTGTCTTGTCCGCGATTGGAAAGCCGTTGGCGCAGCGATTGGCGGTCGGGCGGTAGGATAAAAATGGTCGTGGCATCGGGACGCAATTTTTGCACTTGCAGCGCACCCTGCCAGTCGATTTCTAAGATGACATCCAAGCCATTGCTCAGCATAAATTCTACTGTGGACTGGGCGGTGCCATAGTAGTTTTCAAACACTTCGGCATGCTCCAAAAACTCACCTTGCTTAATCATATCAGCAAATATCTCGCGGCTGACAAAGTGATAATGCTGCCCATCAATCTCCCCAGGACGTGGCTTGCGAGTCGAATGCGAGATACTCACCGCCAAGTCATTGGTCGTTGCAATCAGCTGTTTGACCAGCGATGTTTTGCCAGTACCGCTTGCTGCGGTGATGATAAATAATGAGCCTTTGGTCATGACATATCCTTAGAGGTTTGATTAAATAAGTAGTAGCCATTTTTGAATCGGCTATTTTAGCAATTTTTGCTAACAATTTCTGCGTAATTTAGCCATTGAATACCGATTCGCTGATTTTTTACGTTTAACATATTTTGCGTGTATGAACTCATGGTAAACTAACCACATGAATCATCAATGACTGAAGAACTGCGTTATGAAAATTTTACTCGCCAATCCCCGTGGTTTTTGTGCTGGGGTCGATAGAGCCATCGAAATCGTCAATGTCTGCCTTGAGCGCTTTGAACCGCCTATTTATGTGCGCCATGAAGTGGTACACAACAAATTTGTGGTAGAAGACCTTGCCAATCGCGGTGCGGTATTTGTCGAAGAGTTGGATGAAGTGCCGGATGGGGCGATTGTGATTTTTTCAGCGCATGGCGTCTCCAAAGCCGTGGAAGATGAAGCCGAACGCCGTGATTTGACGGTGTTTGATGCCACTTGCCCACTGGTTACCAAAGTCCATATCGAAGTCAATAAATTTGCCAAAACAGGTGTAGATGCGGTGTTGATTGGTCATGCCGGTCATCCAGAAGTAGAAGGCACGATGGGGCGCTTCGATCCACAATACGGTGGACGTATTCACTTAATTGAAGATGTGGTGGATGTTGCCAATCTTGACCTACCGACTGATACTGATTTGGCATTTGTCACCCAAACCACCCTATCGATGGATGACACTGCCGAAGTGATTGATGCGCTAAAAAATAAATTCCCCAAAATCCATGCACCGCGTAAAGATGATATTTGTTATGCCACCCAAAACCGTCAAGATGCGGTCAAGGAGCTTGCGGCGCGTTGTCAAGTGGTGTTAGTGGTGGGCTCACCCAATTCATCCAACTCCAATCGCTTGCGTGAACTCGCGGAGCGCTTGGGCGCCAAAGCGCATTTGATTGATAATGCAGGAGAAATGCAAAAAGACTGGTTTGCAGGTGTGGATACGGTGGGTGTGACGGCGGGTGCATCAGCGCCTGAAGTATTGATTCAAGAAGTGTTAGATACCTTACAATCCTGGGGCGGGGAAAAACCTGAAGAATTATCCGGTATTTTGGAAAACGTGACCTTTAGCTTGCCCAAAGCGTTACGCTCACCCCAACTGCATAATCCTAGTGAATCCAAGATTTAAAAGAGATATAGTATGGGATAGATAGCAAGCAAAGCCGGGTATAAGTATGCTCGGCTTTTTATTGGTCATTTCATTATTGGTTATTTAAACAATGCTTGTATCATTTTTTTCATTATTTAAAAATTAAAAAATTGTGCCGCTTGTGCTTGAAATAGTTTTAGACTCACCCTAACTATGACAACGAACCATCATAAATTGGGTTAATTATTTTTATTCTTATTTTAGGAGTTAATTATTATGGCAGATTCAAACAAACCTGAGCCAAAAAAACATAGCTTTGAAGCTGAAGTCGCGCAACTATTACATCTAGTCACCCACTCGCTTTATTCAAATGCGGATATCTTCGTGCGTGAGCTAGTGTCAAATGCGTCTGATGCCTGTGACAAGTTGCGTTTTGAAGCCAATCAAAACGACGCGCTGTATGAAGGTGACAGTGAACTACGCATTCGCATCGATATTGATAAAGATGCCAAAACCATCAGCTTTATCGACAATGGTATCGGTATGAATGAAGCCGATGCGGTAGAGCATTTGGGTACTATTGCCAAATCAGGCACCAAAGCTTTCTTAGAAAAATTATCCGATGCACAAAAACAAGACGGCAATTTGATTGGTCAATTTGGGGTGGGGTTTTATTCAGGTTTTATCGTAGCGGACACCATCACGGTGGAATCGCGTAAAGCAGGTGAGCCTGCCAGCCAAGGCGTACGCTGGGTTTCAGATGGCACCGGTGAATTTACCACCGAAACCATCGAAAAGCCTACCCGTGGCACGACAGTGATTTTACATGTTACCGACGAACACAGCGAATACCTTGACCGCCACAAAATTAAATCTTTAGTCAATAAATACTCTGACCATATCAGCTTGCCCATCCAAATGCGCAAAGAAGTTTGGCAAGAAGAACTCACTGACGCGCAAAAAACTGCTAATTCAGAAGCAGGGGGCGAAACTGCCAAAGGTGAGATGCCCCAAGGTCAAATGATAACCACTGACGAATGGGAAACCATCAACCAAGCCAATGCCCTATGGACGCGCTCACCTTCAGAAATTACAGACGAAGAGTATCAAGAATTTTATAAAAATCTTACCTATGACTATGATGAGCCGCTAACTTGGACGCACAACCGTGTCGAAGGACGTCTACAATATACCCAGCTGCTATATATCCCTAAAAAAGCGCCGTTTGACCTGTACCAACGTGAGCAAAAACACGGTCTAAAACTGTACGTCAAACGTGTATTTATTATGGATGATGCCGAGCAGTTATTGCCGATGTATCTGCGTTTTGTCAAAGGGGTGATTGATACCGCGGATTTACCGCTCAATGTCAGCCGTGAAATCCTGCAAGAGTCTCGCGATGTCAAATCTATCCGCGATGGTAACGCCCGCCGTATACTGACTGTGCTAGCTAGCCTAGCCAATAGCGATGAAGCCGAAAAACAAGAAAAATATAAACAATTTTATGCTGAATTTGGCAACGTCTTAAAAGAAGGCTTAGGTGAAGACCAGAGCAATAAGGATAAAATTGCCAAATTATTGCGCTATGCCACTACCACTGATGACAATGTGGTAACAAGCTTTGACGACTATAAAGGTCGTATGAAAGACGGTCAAAAAGCGATTTATTATCTAACAGCTGAAAACCTTGCCGCCGCCAAAGCCAGTCCGCAACTTGAAGTGTTCAAGAAAAAAGGCATTGAAGTCATCTTGATGACCAACCCCGTTGATGAATGGGCAATGAACTTTATGTTTGAGTACGATGGTACACCGCTACAAAACATCGCCAAAGGCGCGGTAGACTTGGGCGATTTGACCGATGAAGCCGAAAAAGAAGAAGCCAAAAAAGCGGAAGAAACCTTCAAGCCTGTGGTAGAAAAACTCAAAGGCGTGTTAGGTAGCCGGGCTAAAGATGTGCGCGTGTCAAATCGTTTGGTGGATAGCCCTGCTCTGCTCGTTACCGCTGATGGTGAACTATCGCCACAGATGATGCAAATGCTCAAACAAATGGGTCAACCTGTGCCAGAGAGCAAGCCAATTTTGGAAGTCAACCCAAACCATCCGCTCATTCAAAAATTGGAAAGCGCAGAGCAGTTCGATGACCTTGCGCAAGTGATTTTTGACCAGGCATTACTTGCCGAAGGCGGTCAGCTTGAAGACCCAGCCGCTTATCTAAAACGCGTCAATGCGTTGTTGATGAAGTAAGTTATTTTGCTGACTTCAAAATAAAACTGATAAACAAAAACCGAAGCCTAGGCTGTTATTTAGGCTTCGGTTTTTTTTGAAAACCACCGCCATCGTATCGGCTAGTGGTTGTAAACACTACTATTTCATCAGCGCTCTGCCAGCATACATTGTTTGGGTATTTGCTTGCGATTGAGTGAGGTGATACAGCCCCAACTACCCTCGACTTTACTATCACCAATGCGGTACATGGTCAGCGTCTGACCATTGAGCCAGCGATTGGGAAACGGCACGCCTCGTACTGTCGCTTGAATCATACAATGACTGTCAGTTGGAATGCTTTCTGCTTGGGTCAGCACTCTTAGCACCACTTTTTGGTTATCTGTGCTTAGCGGTGTATTGACAGGACATTGACCGGTGGCTTTATAGATGGCATCGACTCGTCCCTGTGCGCTTTCTACGATATCAAGCACTTCAAACAGCGTGGCATTGGCTTTTTGTTTGGCATAAATCGGCAAAAACTGCACTTGTATCACAAACAAAGAAAACGCATAAAACCCAAACGCCAGCGCCAAACCCACCAAACTTACACCGCCATGCCTGCGGATATGAGCGAGCTGTTTTTCTTCATCCCGCGGATACATTTCAATGGCATCGGCGATTTCACGGCGCGCCATCCGATAATAATAAGCATCGCTCCAACGTGCCACCATCACCGACCAAAACAGCCAAATCGCAAGCCCAATGCCAATACGTAGCGGCATACGAATTGCTTCATCAAGATTGCGTATCAATAAGTACTCTATCGCTACCAAAATGATGGTGACATTGAGCTGAATAAATGACCATCCCGCCACCGAATAGACAATGCTATCTAAGAATCGCTTACGGTATAACAGCCAAGGAAACGTCATCAAAAACCCTGCCCAATGCCACTTTGCTGTCAATCGCCCTGCCTGATCAAACTGGGCAAAACGCTTGAGATAATACGCCTGCGAACGATTGCCGATAAAGGCTTTGTCATACATCAGACGCTGTTTATCAGTTAGCTGTGGCTGCCAAAATGGCGGCGGTGATGTTTTTTCAAGAAATAACATGGCGATTAGGGATTATCCATTGGTTGTTTTCACTTGTTGAGGTTTTCACTTTTTGGGGTTTTCACTTATAATAGCCGAATTTTATCACAACCACCCTTTATCACACCAACTACGATTTTTGCAAATGATGACACCCCAACCTACCCAAACTTCTCAGACAGTCGATGCGGCTAAACCCGATGCCCCATTGCTTTCGCCCAATCCATCCACTACCCCACAACCGAGTGATGAAAACTCTTTATCCCCGCACTATCGCGCCATTCAAACTTTTATGAAGCGTAAAACCCATGTAGGCAAAAAGGCAGAAGCTGGGTTACAGTCAGACTTTGCCCATTTTTTTGTCCAGCCCAATTTGGACGCAATTCAAGCAATGGATATCAGCGGCATAACCAATTTGCGTGAGCTATTTTCAAACCCTGATGCGCCTTTGACAGTTGAAATTGGCTTCGGTATGGGCACAAGCTTGGTGGAAATGGCAAAAAATGAGCCAACACGAAACTTTGTCGGCATTGAAGTGCATGAGGCAGGACTGGGTAACTGTGCATTTTTGGCAGGGGAACTGGGTCTAAATAACCTCAAACTCATCAGCGGCGATGCCATTGCCCTGATGCAGCAATTACCGGCGGCGCATATTGACACACTGCAGTTGTATTTTCCTGACCCTTGGCAAAAAAAGCGCCATTACAAACGCCGTTTTGTCAGTGCTGATCGCATGAAGGTGGTGGAACGGGTGCTTAAAAAAGGCGGCATATTTCATGCGGCTACCGATTGGGAACATTATGCCCACTGGATGATTGAAGTCATGGATAGTTTAACCGCGTTTGAAAATGTCGAAGGCAAAAACAGCGAAGGTATAGGTAACTTTTTACCGCGTCCCGATTTTCGCCCCCTGACTAAATTTGAAAAACGCGGTATGGAGGAAGGTCGCGCTATTTACGATATTATGTATCGCAAAGTTTAGCGCGTTGACAATTTTATGCCATAAACAGGATAATCACAGCGATTATCCTTTTTTTATGCCTAAAATTTTTCTACAATGTGACTTTTCGTTATTAGATGGTATCTATCAGGATGTCGATTAGCGTGTGATGCCACGTAAAATCTCTATGACTGCTAGCAATTTTTAGTGGTTTTATTACCTTGAATCAGGATGACCTTAGGAGTGATGGGATGACACCCGTTTATATTACATTTACGTTGTATTTGATTTTGGTATTGGGCATCGGGTTTGCGGCATATTTTGCCACCCGTAACTTTGATGACTATATTTTGGGTGGCCGTAGTCTGGGCAGTTTTGTGACCGCGATGTCGGCGGGTGCGTCAGATATGTCAGGATGGCTGCTGATGGGGTTACCTGGGGCGATTTATGTATCAGGCTTAAGTGAATCTTGGATTGCAATTGGCTTGGTGATTGGTGCGTATTTTAACTGGCTTTTGGTGGCAGGTCGACTGCGGGTGCATACTGAGTTTAATAACAATGCGCTAACTTTGCCTGAATACTTTCACCACCGCTTTGGCGCCAACAATAAATTGATTAAAATTGCTTCAGCGGCGATTATTTTATTTTTCTTTACCATTTATTGCGCCTCAGGCATTGTCGCAGGTGCGCGGCTATTTGAAAGCTTGTTTGAAATTGACTATACCACGGCTATGTGGCTAGGGGCATTTGCCACCATTATCTATACCTTTATAGGAGGATTTTTGGCGGTAAGCTGGACGGATACGATTCAAGCAAGTTTGATGATTTTTGCGCTGGTATTTGCGCCCATCATGGTTTATTTAAATTTAGGCGGTATGGATGAAATCCAGGCGGCGGTCAGTATGGCGGCACAGGCAAATAACAAAAACTACAGTAACTTGCTGTTTGGTACGTCATTGGTCGGTATCATCAGTGCGGCTGCGTGGGGCTTGGGTTATTTCGGTCAGCCGCATATTTTGGCGCGTTTTATGGCGGCAAATTCGGTCAAATCACTAAATAATGCCCGTCGTATCGGTATGACTTGGATGATTTTGTGCCTAGCAGGCGCGGTAGCGGTCGGTTATTTTGGGCTTGCCTATATGACGGTGCATCCTGAACAAACTGCCATTTTAAAAGATAACAACGAGCGTATCTTTATCGGTTTGGCACAATTGTTATTTAACCCTTGGATTGTCGGTGTGGTATTGTCCGCTATTTTGGCAGCGGTCATGAGTACCCTCAGTTGTCAATTATTGGTATGCTCAAGCGCGATTACAGAAGATTTTTATAAAGGGTTTATTCGCCCTACTGCCACGCAAAAAGAACTGGTTTGGATTGGTCGCTTTATGGTGCTTTTGGTTTCAGCGATTGCCATTGTCATCGCCCAAAACCCAGACAGCAAAGTGTTAGGATTGGTCTCTTATGCTTGGGCAGGATTTGGCGCGGCGTTTGGTCCTGTGGTGTTGATGTCGTTATTTTGGCGACGTATGACTGGCACAGGTGCATTGGCGGGTATGCTTGTAGGCGCGTTGACGGTCATCGCTTGGAAACCATTAACCGGTAGCAGTCTTTATGAAATCGTACCAGGCTTTATTTTAGGCATGATTGCCATCTATGTGGTGTCGCTGTTAACGCCCGCATCTGATAAAGTCATGGCACGTTTTGATGAAGCAGCAACCGCTTTTAAAAATGCTCGTTAACACATTGGCGATACACCGTGCAGACGAAACGCTAAATTTTTGAAAAAAATTGCAGATTATCCTTGACGAGATAGGTCGAAATACGCATAATATGCGACCACAAGACAGACACAAAATGTCTATCCTACATGGCGATGTAGCTCAGCTGGTTAGAGCGCACGACTCATAATCGTGAGGTCAAGAGTTCAAGTCTCTTCATCGCCACCATATCAAAAAAGCCAATAACTTAATGTTATTGGCTTTCTTATTTGCCAAATGTGTATTTGTGCCTTGAAATCTCGTCGAAATTTACCATAATAGTATCAACGTGCCAAAATATTATATTGGTTACTGTCATACTCCCCTAATCTCTCAACCTTATGATTTATCACAACTATAAAAACCCATAAAAGGAAGCACTCTTGAGCGATACTATCAGCAGAACGGTCGATTTATCATCTCTAAAAGCCCACCAACTCAAAACCTTACTTGGCGAATACAATAACCACATTAAGTACCTTGAACATCGTCTATCAGTCCACATTCACCAACGCAAAACCGATTTTGTGATTTCAGGTGAGCTTGATTCAGTCGCACGTGCTGAACGTATCTTGGCACAGCTTGCCGATGAAGCACAAAGCAACGACGTCATCTCGCCAGAAGATTTGCACCTGCTCGTGCAAACGAGTTTTAGCCGTGAGCAAGATTTAGCGCTAGAGAATGATGCCGCTAGCGCAAATGGCAGCGAGCGCGCCGATAGCACTGAATTCACCCCGATTAGTTTGAGAACCCGTAAAGGAAAAATCATCCCACGCGGTTACAACCAACAGCAATATGTCAAAAAAATCTTACTCTCTGATGTCTCGTTTGGCGTAGGGCCTGCAGGTACGGGTAAGACTTACTTGGCGGTGGCTTGTGCGGTGGATATGCTAGAGCGTAATGAGATTGAGCGTATTTTGCTGGTGCGCCCTGCGGTAGAAGCAGGGGAAAAACTGGGCTTTTTACCGGGGGATTTGACCCAAAAAATCGACCCTTATCTACGCCCACTTTATGACGCTTTATATGAAATGCTAGGGTTTGAAAAAGTGGCAAAACTGATTGAAAAACAAGTCATTGAAGTAGCCCCCCTCGCTTACATGCGCGGTCGTACCTTAAATAACTCGTTTGTGATTTTGGATGAAGCACAAAACACTACCCCTGAGCAGATGAAAATGTTCTTGACTCGTTTGGGTTTTGGCTCGCGGGCGGTCATCACGGGCGATATGTCACAGGTGGACTTACCTCGCGGCACCAAGTCAGGCTTGCGTCATTCGCTAGAAATTCTGGCGGATATTGAAGAGATTCATGTGACGCGGTTTGATAGCAAAGATGTGGTACGCCATCAATTGGTTCAAAAAATCGTGCAAGCTTATGATAAATACGATGAAGCGCAAGAAGCGATTAAAGAAGCCAAAAAGCAATCGCGCCTACTTGAACAAAGCCAAGCACAGTCACAAGCCGCAAGCTCGGCTATCGGGGTGACGGATAACAATGCTCCGATTGATAAAGCCCCGATTGATAACACACCGATTGATAACACACCCATTGATATAGGTATCGCGGAGTAGCTTATGTCATCAGCTTTGCCAACCCAAATTGATTTAGCAGGTGATTTAGCTGGCGCTTTGCCGCAAGCGCCGCTTGGTCAAGTGCCGATGAGTCAAGTGATAATTAGTTTTGCCGAAGACTTACTTGAACTGCCAAATTTTGGCGAACTTGAAGTCTTGTACCAACAAGACAAGATTGCCGCTATTTTGCAGCAAGTTCTGCAGTATTTTGAAACCCATCAAGACACTACCGAGATACCTAGTCAACTGGGCGAATTTATCTTTCAAAAAACCGTTGAATTAGAAATTTATGTCACGGAGCCTGTGGAAGCTCGCGCCATCAATTTAGATGCGCGTGGCAAAGACTACGCCACCAATATTTTATCCTATGCCAGTGAGTTGCCTGAAGCTGTACTAGAATTACTGCCCGCACTGCCGCTAGGTGAACTAGTGATTTGCCATGCGGTGGTGGTCAGTCAAGCCCCTGAGCAAGGCAAGACAGTAGAGCAGCATCTGACCCATTTGCTGGTGCATGGTATGCTGCATTTGCTGGGTTTTGACCATGAACTTGGGCAAGCTGAGCAAGATGAAATGGAAGCGATTGAAATCGCTGTCCTTGATAAGTTATCCGTTGCCAACCCTTATGAGTAAAATTTCAATTGAGTAAATCTATCACCAAATCAGGTATTGGCATCATCTACGCGGGCGGCACTTTTGGCAGTTATGGCAAACCGCTTGCTAGCTTAGATGCTGATATTTTTTTACCTGTGTTATCACAGATTTTACAGACCCATTTTGCCACCTACCCCAACCATGCACACGACCCTGTGGATTGGCGGATATTGGATAATAATGTCATTAAAGACAGTAGCCAGTTAACGCCTGCCGATTTTGCGCATTTTTATCAATTGATACTACAAGCCATTGGGCAAGGGCTTCGCCAATTTGTGGTGCTAACAGGCACCGATACGCTCAGCTACCTTGCGGCTTTTTTGGCAGAGTGTTTTGCGGGTAGTCATATCAGTATTGTGGTGACAGGGGCGATGAGACCTTTGCTTGATAGCAATGTGTTAACCGATTACCTTATCGACACGCAGAGCGATGCCACGCAGAATTTATTTGATGCCTGCAAACTAGCCCGTCATGGTGAGCCTGGGGTGCGGGTGTGTTTTTCTGGTGAAGATTGGCCTGCGCAAACGGTGCAAAAAATTCATAGCCATGATTTAATGGCGTTTGTGGGGCACCACCGTGCTGGTTATCCCGCCAATAGCTATACCGCAAAAATCACTCAGGCTCAGCATCAACTTTGGCTAGAAGATCGGTTGAGTGAATTGTCGCAAGTCTTTGACAGCTTGTCCCATGCCAATATTGCCACGCTCTATTTGACGCCCGTGGATACGCAGTTGCTCGCCACTCACTTGGATAATTTATTGTCTGAAAAACCTGATGCCATCATTATTTTGGCATTTGGTGCAGGTAATGTACCGTATGCCGAATCCATCAAAAACCAATTATTACAGGCGAAAAAACAAGGCTGTCTGGTTGCAGTGACGACCCAATGCGCGTATGGCGGCGTCAGCCAAGCGTATGAGGCGGGGGCATGGCTGGCTCAATGTGAGGTTTTGATGACGGGACGGTTGACTTTACCTGCGATATTTGTGCGTCTGCTTTGGTTGATTGGCAGTTATGACACCCCTGCTCGCCGCCGTCAGCGTTGGGCGCATTGTCTAAAAGATACCCACACCGTCGCCTAATAACTGATTAGTTGTTATACTAGGCTTTTTTATCGTAGGTTTTGGCGAAATTGGCTTTTTTATGACTGTAAATACTTATGCGATCAGCATCGAATTTATTGGTACTGGCTATCGCGGCTGGCAACGACAACAAGAAGTTGATAGTATTCAGCAGCATGTTGAAGCAGCGTTATCAAAGATAGCCAATGAACCCATAGAAGTCATCGCTGCAGGTCGTACTGATGCCGGTGTCCATGCGTCAAATATGATAGCCCATTTTCAGACCAGTGCCACGCGTCAGCCTTATAATTGGCTGCGTGCCGCAAATTCTCTGCTACCTGATGATATCGCGGTGCGCTGGATACAAGTGATGCCCGCTGAGTTTCATGCGCGCTTTTCTGCCATTGCTCGACGCTACCGCTATATTACCCTCAACCACCCCTTTCGACCTGCGATACTCAATCAGCAAATTACCCATGAATACGCCCCGCTTAATGTCCAACTGATGCAGCAGGCAGCGACCTATCTGGAAGGCACTCATGATTTTACCAGTTTTCGTGCCGCTTCCTGCCAATCTAATCAGCCTGTGCGCCATGTCCATTTTGCCAAATTGATTCAGCATGGTGAGCTGTTGGTACTGGATATCCAAGCCGATGGTTTTTTACATCACATGGTGCGAAATATTATGGGTACGTTATTTGAAATTGGGCGCGGTGAACAGCCAGTCGCATGGATTGAAGCATTGCTGCTGAGCAAAAATCGGTCACTTGCGGCAGCAACCGCCTCTGCCGATGGGCTGTACTTTATCAATGCGCTGTATCCACCCCAATTTCAATCACTGTTACCGGTAACAAGGCTATCCCCTATTTGGCTAAATTTGCCTGAATAAGGTCGCGATGCGCGCAAATCTTTTAGCTGTTTTTTTCAATTGATTGATTTAGGGGTTAAAAGTTGCGATAACACACGCATCAGCGTATAATCTACATTTATACATTTGACTCATAGATATAGGTATTATGGCAAAAAAAGACGATGTAATTGAATTTGAAGGCGAAGTGGTCGATACTTTACCTAACACATTATTTAAAGTGCGTTTAGAAAATGGGCATGAAATTATTGCGCATATTTCTGGAAAAATGCGTAAGAACTATATTCGTATCTTAACGGGCGATAAAGTTAAAGTTGAAATGACACCTTACGACTTATCGAAAGGACGTATTACTTATCGCGGTCGATAGTTGTTTAGCTAGATATAGTCAGTAAAAAGAGGGTGTTAACTCATTGGGTTAACACCCTCTTTTTTTCGTGACTGCTCAGGTCAATAAATTCTTACAAAAATGTGATTATACGGTTGTCAATTGTTAAAATTTTGATTATTCTTTGACTGACGAAAGGAAGGTATTACGTCAATTTTAATTTACCGATAAGTTTTTGTTAAATTAGCTGTTAGACGTGATGATTAAAATCAAACAGGGAGTTTCACATGTCATTTAAAATTTCTTCTCTTGCGCTAGCTGTTGCTACGCTTTCTACTGTTTCTATCGCAAACGCCGCAGGTCTAGACCGCTCTACCCAACCAAGCTGGGCTTTTACTGAGGAAGGTACTTTTGCCTATGTTGAGCACATTACCATCGATCCAACAATCGAGGGTAAAGATAACGCAAAGGTTGCGACAACTGACGCAAACTTTACCGCTGGTCGCAATGTCCCTGATATGGCTGATGATTACCAATTTTTAAACTTCGGGGCAAAAGCCGATGTCAATGATACCATCAGCGTAGGGGCATTTTTTGATCAACCTTGGGGCGCAGATGTTGAGCTTTCTGGCGATAACAACTTTGTTGGTGCACCAACTTCTATAGTGAATGGTATCTATGCGCAGGTAGCAGCGGGATTGCAAAATGCAGGTATTGCACTGCCTGTTACCAATGCTACAGAACTGCAAACCGCTATCTCAACCATCCAAAATCAAGTTACTGCAGGGCAAGCGCGATTAGATGCCGCAAACACCCAATTGACTCAAGCCCAAGCCGCTTTGGCTGCTAACCCTGCATTAGCGCCTGTTTTAACACCACAAATTACTGCACTTCAACAAGGGATTGCTGCAGGTACTACCCAAGTTGCGGCTGGTAACCAAGCAGTTAATACTTTATCTACCGCACAAACGGCATCACAAAATTTATCTCAAGTTACAGGTGCTACCAATGCTTCTATCAGCAGCCAAAATTTCACAGGACTGTTGGGGGTAAAACTGGGTGAAAAGAAAAACATTCAAATCTATGGTGGTCCTACGATTCAGCGTTTAGAAGGTGATATCCACTTACGTGGTAACGCTTATAAAACTGCCTCTGGGTATGATGCAAATATTGCTCGTGATACGGCTTATGGCTGGATGGCTGGTATTGCTTATTTAAAACCTGAAATTGCCCTCAAAGCCGCGTTAACTTATCGCTCTGAAATCGACCACGACGTCAATATGACGGAAAATCTTCCTGCACTTGGTGCAGCGGGTGTCGGCACCAATGAGATTACTATCACCACGCCAAAATCTGTTAACTTAGATTTCCAAACAGGTCTCAATCCAACAACCCTTTTAACCGCAAAAGCACGTTGGGTGCCTTGGAGTGATTTTGCGATTAAACCAAAAATTTATAATGCAGCAGCAATAGCTAGTGGAAATGGTGACCTTAATTTGGTTTCTTATGACGATGACGCTTGGACTGCTGAAGTCGGTCTAGGTAAGAAACTATCGCCACAATTGGCTATTTCGGGCGCTGTGGGTTATGACTCAGGTGCAGGCAATCCTATCAATTCTCTAGGACCTGTCGAAGGTAACTGGAATGTGGGCTTGGGAGCAAAATACAATTTGACACCTGAATGGGCTGTCTCAGGTGGCGTTAAATACTTAATGTTTGGTGATGCCAAAGCGAAACTACCCGATGGTAGCATTGTTGGCGATTTCCAAGACAATGATGGCTGGGTATACGGTGTACGTTTATCTTACCAAAAGAAATAAGCTAACTTTCAATAACATGAAAGCCAATCTGCTCATCAGGTTGGCTTTTTTTATGTGTCTAGTTAATCAATTGTTGATACAGTAAGCCCTTCATGATTATTACATAGGTGCCGCTTCAACCATATATTGTAGGGTTTAATTTGCAAGATTGGTCAGTGCTATGGTGAGATTACCAATGCTTGGTACCGTGACGCCATTGGCTTTTTTTGGGTAAAGTTTGGCTTTTTGCACTTGTTGGCAAATAAATTTATCCACCGCTTGATCACCCGATGTTTGCGTAATCCTGCATTTTTCCACGCCACCTTGGGCATTGACATTAAGTTTTACTTGTAGGCTTGATAGCTGTTTTAGTGTCACGATACGGGATAAATTGGGCGGTAACTGCGTGTTCGGTCGTTTCTGCCAACTTGCCTCCGCATTGCCAAAGGTGATGGGTGTTGCTGGTTTTGCTGACGAATTAATAGCTGGGACATCGGGGATAGCTGAAATAACTGGGCTAACGGGCTGATTTGGCGTTTTTTGTATTTGAGGGCGCATCGAGTCTTTAGATGATTTAGCACGCTCATCGTGAGTTATAGGTTTTAAAGCATTATCGGCATTGGTATGGCTTTGGTTGATAGTAGCTGATTTGGACTGAGTAAGAGATTGGCTATTATTTAAATTTATGTTACGTTCTATTTGCACCGCTTGCTGTTGTTTATAATGGGCGTTGTTTTCATGGGCGTTCAGTAATGGCGGGTTAGGAATATCCAGGGTTTTTGCTTGATTTTCAGTTTGAATTTGACTTTGACTTGTTTTAGATAACGCAGTTTTAGGTTGACTGGCTTTTTTTTGGTTAGTCGAATTATCCATCGTTGGTCTGCGTTCGATTGGCTTGTGGTTATTATCTTTTGCTGGGTGATTCACCGGTTTAGCGGGTGTAGGGTTTGGTGTTGGGAACGGTTTTTCCTTAATATCAGCCGCTTGTGTGTTAGTGCTAGGATAAGCTTGCTTGGTAGGGTTTGCATGATGGATAACCATAGGCGGTTGTGAATGGTAGGTTTGTGAGGGGTGTTGAGGTTTCATCTGGATAAAGCTAATTTCTAGCGGCTGTGTGGTTTGCGGTTTGATCTTTAATGGCGTTTGGTACTGAAAAAATAGATACAGCAGTAGCCCATGTAACGCGGTAACGATGCCAACTACCACTACCCTAATATATAGTTTTGACGATTTGTTATCGGATGATGGGGTAGATAGCATAACAGGGGAATCGCTTGATGCACGCTTTAATGATGACAGATGATATTGCCATGGTAATATAATTGTGCCATAAAGTCGCTTGTCCATTGACTTCCTCCCCTCCCTAAAGCGAGGGGATTCCTTCTGCAAGACGGTGAAGCCCCACCGCAAACCTTAAATAGTGGCAACCGCCCGTACGACACACCGTACATTTAAGGTTCTTATTTTAAACTAATCCTACCGTTAGGATTGTCAATAGACACGGATTAGCTTAAGTGTGTGTTTGGAATGTCTTACCAGTTAAGTTACTGCGTACTCGCAATTTAGTCTTAACTTAACTGTTGAGTGCAAGACATTAAATATAGTGATATGAGTATAGCAAATCTTATAGAGTTAAGCAATTGCCTTATATCCACCGCCTAAAGGCGGTGGTTTTACGGCAAGGTCAGATAATGACGCTTTTTTGCCTATCAATTGATTCAGCGGGCTTGGCAAGGCAGGCATTTTTTGCATGGGTGGCAATCCAATCTTTATGCAAGAAAAAACCTAAAATGAATAAAATTCATTATTTTTAAATTTTAATTCGTTTTTATTCATCTTAATTTTAGCGTATAACTGTCTTTGTACTTTTAGCCGTGACGATTTTTAGTAATCGTAGGGTGCTAAAAGAAATTTTTTTTGCGCGACTATTACGGAGATTATAGACATGACTTTACCGATTGATTGTCATATCAAAACCATTGCATTTGATGAAAACTACCAACCTGCCAAAGATACTAGGCTGACTACCAACTTTGCCAATCTGGCACGGGGTGAACACCGCAAGCAAAACTTACGCAATACCCTACAAATGATTAACCATCGATTTAATGACTTGGCACATTGGGACAATGTGACGGGCGACCGCTATCAGGTCGAGCTTGAAATTGTATCTGCCCATCTTGAGATAGCGGGTACCAAAGACAGCTTTCCGGCTATTGAGATTTTAAAAACCGTTATCTTTGACACCCATACCCAGCAGCGAATCGATGGCATCGTGGGTAACAGTTTTTCTTCCTATGTGCGCGATTATGACTTTAGTGTATGGCTGTTGGCGCATAACAAAAACCAGCCATCGTTTAGCGTGCCCGAGCGGTTTGGGGATTTGCATGGTAAGTTGTTTGAGTATGTGCTGAACTCGCCTGCCTATCGTGAGCAATTTAACAAACCACCGGTGATTTGTCTCAGTGTGTCAACCACCAAGACTTATACCCAAACCGCCAATTGTCATCCGATTTTGGGCACTGAATATGTACAAGACGCGTATTCGCTAACGGATGAATACTTTAGCAAAATGGGGTTATCGGTGCGTTATTTTATGCCGCCAAAATCAGTGGCACCTTTTGCGTTTTATTTTAAAGGTGATTTGCTCAACGACTACACCAACCTTGAGCTTATCAGCGCGATTAGCACGATGGAAACGTTCCAAAAAATCTATCGTCCTGAGATTTATAACGCCAATACCGTAGCAGGTCAAAGTTATCAGCCCAGTTTAAATCATGAGGATTATTCACTGACCAAAATCGAGTATGACCGTGAAGAGCGCAGCCAGCTAGCGATTCAACAAGGTCAATACACAGAAACCCACTTTATCAAACCCTATCAAACCTTGTTACAAAACTGGTTAAATTCGCAAGTCGCTTAACCCAAGTAGCTTAACCCAAGTAGCTTAGTAAGTCGCTTAAGCAGTTTTTGCTGACACCCAACAATTAAAGAGAAAACAATGACGACACTTTTTCCAACATCAACGGCAGGTAGCCTGCCTAAACCAAGCTGGCTTGCCGAACCTGAACAACTTTGGTCACCTTGGAAGCTGACAGACAGCGCGCTTGTCCAAGGCAAACAAGACGCGTTATTAGTATCATTGCAGCAGCAATTAGCGGCAGGCATTGATATTGTCAGTGATGGCGAGCAAACCCGCCAACATTTTGTCACCACCTTTATTGAGCATCTAGATGGGGTTGATTTTGCCAATCGCGCTACGGTAAAAATTCGCAATCGCTATGAAGCCAGTGTGCCGACTGTGGTAGGTGCGGTGTCGCGCCCGCAATCGGTATTTGCGAAGGACGCCAAATTTTTACGTCAGCACACAGACAAACCTATCAAATGGGCGCTACCTGGACCCATGACCATGATTGATACCTTAAGTGACCAATACTACGGCAGCCGCGAAAAACTGGCTTGGGAATTTGCTACCCTACTCAACCAAGAAGCCAAAGAACTCGAGGCGGCAGGGGTTGATATTATTCAATTTGATGAGCCTGCCTTTAATGTATTTTTTGATGAAGTTAATGATTGGGGCATTGCGGCACTCGAACGTGCTATCGAAGGGTTGAAATGTGACACTGCCGTCCATATCTGTTATGGTTATGGTATCAAAGCCAATACCGATTGGAAACAAACCTTGGGCAGTGAATGGCGACAGTATGAAGCCATCTTCCCCAAACTACAGCAATCGGCGATTGATATGGTGTCGCTGGAGTGTCACAATTCGCGCGTACCGATGGAACTTATCGAATTGATTCGTGGCAAAAAAGTGATGGTGGGCGCGATTGATGTGGCGACGCATCAGATAGAAACGCCTGAACAAGTGGCAGAAACGCTGCATAAAGCCTTGCAGTTTGTGGATGCCAAAAATTTGTACCCTTGTACCAATTGCGGGATGGCGCCGCTCCCCCGTGATGTGGCACAAGGCAAGTTGTCTGCCTTAGCACAAGGCGCCAAGCTCGTCCGAAATGACTATTTAGCCACGCATCAATTGGACGACCTAATAATTTAAAAAGTACTTTGGAAAAAACAATGGTTGACGTTACTGATTTTAGAAATGCCATGTCGATGTTATCGGCTGCGGTCAATGTGGTCACTACCGATGGCCCTGCGGGTCGTCATGGCTTTACTGCATCGGCGGTGTGCAGTGTAACCGATACCCCACCGACCTTGCTGGTATGTATGAATACCGCCTCACGCTCGTATGAATATTTCGTGCAAAACAAGGTATTGGCGGTGAATGTGCTGGCTGATCATCATGCACCATTATCCGCGGTTTTTGCCTCAAAACTCGAAGCGCAAGCGCGCTTTGAGCATGGCACATGGCATACCTTGATGACCCAATCACCGATTTTGGACAATGCCTTGGTGAGCTTTGATTGCCAAATCGAGCAAATCCAAGAAGTCGGCACACACGGGATTTTTATTTGTCGTATCGAAGCCATACAACAAGGCAAAGACCAGACAGGCTTGGTGTATTTTAACCGTGAATACCATGCCGTCAATAAAATTAAAGTTGATACGCCCAGCCAACCATAATGCCAAGCACCGAGTCAGATTTTGTACAATCCCAGCGAATTAATGCTAAAGTAGTCACTCATATCGGTAGTTACAGAATTTAGGATGACTGATGGCGATTATTAAGTCTTTGTTGGACACGGATTTATACAAATTTACCATGCTACATATGGGGCAAACACCGCTCAACATCGTCCTACAACTGGTTGAATGTAACGGGCAATCATGGCAACGTATGCCATGAATTTGGACGATTTAACTATTATTGGACATCAATACACCAATACTTGGTAGTCACATAGTCTTCAATCCCATATTTTGAACCTTCACGCCCAAAGCCTGATTGCTTCACACCCCCAAACGGTGCAACTTCGGTTGATAACAGCCCGGTGTTTTGGGCGACCATACCATATTCAAGCCCCTCACACACTTTCCACGAGCGAGCTAGACTTTGGGTATAAAAATACGCCGCTAGTCCATAAATCGTGTTGTTGGCATGGGCAATCACTTCCTCATCGCTATCAAACACAAACACGGGCGCAATCGGACCAAAAATCTCTTGAGTAGCAATGTCCATGTCATCGGTAATACCCGTGATAATGGTCGGTTCAAAGCTTAAATCTGACGCGCTGTGTTTCTTTCCACCGGTGACCACGGTCGCGCCTTTGTTGACCGCATCTTCAAGTAACTGCTCGACTTTGTCCATGGCGTCTTTATTAATTAGTGGACCGATATTTGTGCCCTCTGTCATACCGTTACCGACTTTTAAGGCTTCTACTTTTTGTTTGAAGATGGCTAAAAATTTGTCTTTGATACTTGCTTGCACATACACGCGATTGGCACAGACGCAGGTTTGCCCCGCGTTACGGTATTTGGAAGCGATAAGCCCACTTGCCGCTTTTTCTAAGTCGGCATCATCAAAGACGATAAAGGGCGCGTTGCCGCCAAGCTCCATTGAGAGTTTTTTGACCGTGGAGGCGCACTGCGCCATCAAAGTGCGACCAACTTCGGTGGAGCCAGTGAATGACAATTTATGGATACGCTCATCTTGGGTGAGCACTTCACCAATCACTGAAGATTTACCGGTGACGATTTGTAGCAAGCCTGCAGGAAAGCCTGCACGTACCGCCAGCTCCCCTAGCGCCAGTGCGGTCAAGGGTGTTTCAGTGGCAGGTTTGACAATTATGCTGCAGCCAGCGGCCAAGGCAGGGGCAACTTTGCGGGTAATCATGGCGGCGGGGAAATTCCAAGGGGTAATCGCTGCGCATACGCCAATCGGTTGTTTTAACACCACGTAGCGTAGGTCTTTGTTGGTGCTAGGGATGATGTCACCATAGATGCGTTTGCCTTCTTCGGCAAACCAGCGAATAAAGCTATTGGCATAGCCGATTTCACCGCGCGATTCGGTGATTGGCTTGCCTTGCTCGGCGGTCATAATTACTGCCAAATCTTCTTTATTTTGGTCGATCAAATCTGCCCAGTTGTTTAAAATAGCGGCGCGCTCGTTGGCGGTTTTTTGTGCCCAGTCTATTTGCGCTTTGTGGGCGATGGCGACGGCGTCGATGACTTGGGATTTTTCTAGACTGGGTATGGTGGCAATCACTTGGTTGTCAAATGGATTGGTGACATCAATGGTGTCGCCTGTCGTGGCGTCCGTCCATTGGTTGTCAATGAGTGATTGGGTTTTGAGTAAGGTTGGGTCTTTGATTGGTAGCATTAGGAAGTCCTGTTCGTTATGTTGTTATGAGGATAGTGAAAACTTTTTTATGATAAGCGGGTCAATGCCGTTTATTATAAGCGGATAGCGGCTGTGTGGAAAAGCGTCATTATATTGCAGCAGCTGTCTATGCAGTAAAATCTAGACAGTAAAATGAGTCGGTGAAACTTGCCGCTGCTTTAAATCTTTTCTTGGACGTTTTTCTTTAAAGTTTTTGTTGGAAATTTTTCTCACTGCGCTGCGGGTAAATGCCGCTGCATAAAATCATTGACCTTGTTAAAGGTGGGATAAAAAGACTGTAACGGTGTTGCCAGTCCAATGACGATGCCTGCATGAGTGGCAGGGACTTGCACCCGTTCCACCTTGCCGCCTGCTTGGGTCAGCGCTTTTTGTAGGCTATCAGCATTTTGTGGGTAGACAAGCCTGTCTTTACTGCCTGTGACCAACAAATGCGGGGGTACATCTTGGCGGATATGATACACAGGCATCACTTGCTGGCGGGTGCTATCAGCTGGAAAGGCAACTTTGGTAGTACCGCTACGAAAATCGTAATCATACGGCCCTGCTAGTCCAATCACGCCTAATATTGCCTTATTGGGAATGCCGGTGGTTTTCCAAAAACGGCTATCATCCACCGCAGATACCACATTAAACGCCCCTGCCGAATGCCCCATGACAAATAGCTGATTAGGATTGCCGCCATATTGGGCGATATTGCGATACACCCAACCCATGGCGCTGGCTGTATCGAGCACATAATCTGGGAATACGTTTGCAGGGGCTAAGCGATAATCCACCACCACTGTGGTGTAGCCCGACTTGGCAAACTGCTTACCGGCAAAGCCATAGGTTTGGCGTTTGCCATGTTGCCAGCTGCCCCCGTATACAAATATCAACACAGGGTGACGCTGACCGTCTGCCGGGGTATAAATATCGAGTTGTTGCCGGGCATCTGTGCCATAGGCAATATTTTTGATGATTTTAATACCATTTGATACCGTGCTAGTGCTATCAGCTTTTGCTGCGATGGGTGCGTTTTTTGTCGCCATGGCATGACAGCCTGTCAAACTTAACCCCACAATGGCTATAACCGCAGCAGCGCCAAGTTTGAATTTATTCAAGCGGACGGTGGCGGATGACGGGTGTTTTGTAGCGTGGGTCAATGAATTTGGCATAGGTTTCTCTTTGTTAAGGGTTTCTCTTTTTTAAGCAAGTAAGTTTTTAAATCAGGACGTTAAATTTGAAATGATTAAATATTTATGTAAGAGGATGGTTTTTTGTTAAGTATAATCGCTTATAAGCGTTAATCAAATGCCTGCTGTAGTGAATTAGTAACAGCGGTAACCTTATGTTGGATATCGTTATGTGTGATGCTATTTATTATTTAACTTACACCAGTAAAATCACCTTACTAGGCGCGATTAATCCGTTTACTTTCAAAACTATCGAGCAGATTTCTAGGCAAAACAATCATGCTCAACACATCACGGGATTTTTGCTATTCAAAAATGGGCATTTTTTTCAATACTTGGAAGGGGATAAGGCATTGGTCACTCACCTGTACCAAGATTTACTTAAAGATTATCGCCATAAAAATTTAAAAATAATTACCGAGGGTTATCGGGAGCAGCCGCGGTTCAAAAAATGGGATATGTACTGTATTGACATTGATAAGGATGTGAATAATTTATCCATTAGCAGACTATTTCAAGCGTTTAACCCCACCGATTGGCAGTCATCGGAGGTGAACGAGCTAATCACAGATATGCAAACACAGCACCATAAAAATAATTAAAATTTTTACCCTAAAAAAATTTATAAACTTTAATTTATTTTTGTATGAATTAAGGGTTATACTTTAGTTTTAATAAAAGATGCTAAATTAATAATAACATTAAAAATTATTATGCTACACTCAAAGTAACATATAAAGAGTATGGCTGAGGAGTTCTACGATGATGTCTCCCCCTACTTACTACCTAACTTATACCAGTTCGCTTACTTGGTCAGCCGCTTTAAAGCCCAGCACATTTACCCAGATTTATCAAAGTGCCAGAGATAATAATCAAAAAACCGGCATCATGGGTTTTATCCTATTTAAAGATGGTCGCTTTCTGCATTTTATGGAAGGTAGTGAAATGTATATAGCGAATTTGTACCTCGCTATCACCCATGATAAACGCCACCATAAAATTCACCTTATCCATCAAGGTACCACCCCTGCTAAACGCTTTAAGCAATGCGATATGCTATGCGTGACACCCGGCATATCCCATACAGTCCCAGTAATTAGCGAGCTGTTAGCAAAGTTTGAAACCTACCAATGGCAGACCGAACAGGTCGAGCAATTACTCAATGATATGGTTGCATTCTATGAGCGCGATGCTGCTGATATTGCGCCCTACCAAGTCAAAACAGGAAGCTATATCGGCGCCATCATCAAACACCGTGTTAGAAAACACCTTTTTTTCATGTTCACCATCATCACGGTTCCATGGTTGGTGATATTTATGTTGTTAATTGACCTGTAAATTTTTGCCAATCTGATGGCAAAAAAGGCTAACCATTAAACGCTTACGCAAGCGCAAGATAGCGACGCGGTTTAAACTCAATTGTTGCGACGTCTTTATTGGGTATTTGGTAGTCTTCACTGTAGGCTCATACCCTATCGCGTTAATCAATGTTTGCTATTAATAGTTGCTTTTTAAGAACAATAAACTGATGAAAAACATACCTAATATCAGCAGTTGAATGATTAAATATTTTTTATTCTGCCGCATAAAGCGGCGATAAACCACCGAGAAAAAACTGCCTGTTTGGGGTGTCATGCCAAGCAAATGGTTTTTTGCCATTAGTGACATCACCTCATGTACGTGAGCTTGGCTCCAATGATAAATATCAAAGTCGTACACCATATCTGGAAGATTAAGCAGTTCAAGGGTTTGGGTTTTTTCATCCATGTTATAACAATTCATCAGCCATTGCTGATAATAGCGTTTTTCTAACTGTCCCTGGTCTAACACCACCATCTCTTTATGTCGTCGGTCTTGCTTTATGGTGTTAAATAATTGTTCACATACCGCTTTTTGACCTTCAATATACTGCAAAAATTTGCCATCCTTAAACAATAAAAACCCCGTAATATGATGGTGTTGATTGTTGGACTGGGCTTGCTCGCGAATATCAGTGAATAAATTGTGGTCAAAAATTTGGGTCAAATTTATTTTACTGGCGTAAACATAATACTGAATTTGATGATTCATGACATTTTCCGAAAATTTGTGAGGGAAGCCAGTTGCAATAAATTTTCATCGGTTAAAAAAAACTTAATCTTATGACACCTAGAATTGGTCTCATAAAATTAAGCTACAATACAGCATCAAGCGCAGTGCTAAACTCTCTAAAATGGACCTGAAAATAAAATGAACTTGAAACTTGCCATTTAGCATCTTTAGGTCTGCATAAAAATTGTACTATGATACTGTCAATCCGTATTATTTTATATAAATGGCATTCTACATAAATTTTTCAACCAAAGATACGTCAAACTTAGCTTTGGCAATCTTGTTTGCCTGCGCCAAAGCAATATCTGCATCAGTAGGCCCCGCCCATTGACACGCTTGCTGATAAAATAATGATAAGATAGTTCTAAACCCTGCTGTATCCGCATCGGTCAACGACATTGTCAACGCACTTTGTTTGTCCCCACCAAAAAACTGATCAAAAAAGTGAATCATGGTTAAGGTTAAAGCCTGATTGGTTTCTGCCTTGCGAGCTAATAGCCCAAAACCACGGGATTTTGATGAATTATGATGCTGATGAATCGTCTGCCGGACACTGTCTAAAATTTGGCTGCCCAATAATGGTGAAAATTGCGCCATAAAACTATCAATCAGTAACTCAAAGGCGGCCATTTGGTTAGATGTTTGGCTAAATATTGGGCTAGATATTGCGTCAGGTTTTTGGTTAGAGATAGCTACTTGACTGGATGATGGGTAAGTGACTGGGCTATTTTGCCCCAAATTAGGGATATCATGGGTCATCGATTGGGGGTTGGCTGCACCCATTTGGTAATCACTCAGCGCTTTCATCAAACTTCGACGGATATTTGAGCGATATTCTTTGGTTGCGTTGTCTTGCGTAATTTCATGGACAAAACGCTGGATTTGGTAGGGCGTAATATCGGCATAATCTTTATGAAAGATGTCCATGGCTTTACGTATATCAGCATCTTTTAAAAACGGTGTTAACGCAGATTTGATAGTAGCTTCTTTGTTCATGACGGTGCCAAATATTTAAAGTTAATAAAATTACAATTGACGCAAATGACTGTATTGGGTCGGGCACCTGTGATGACGGAGCACCCAGACACCGCAAAAATTTAAAACTAGTGCCGCTCAGTTAGCGTTTGCTGACTAAATAAGCTATCTTGGAATTCAGGGTAAGCCCCTTCGGCATGTTCGGTAAAGTCAAGCCCACGTTGCTCATGCTGTGCAGGTACCCGAAGACCGATGGTTTTTTCTATCACAAAATACACCACCATACCCAGTCCAAACGACCAGACAAACATTGCCCCGATGCCCATCAGCTGTACGATGATACGATGGGTGCTGAATAAATCACCTTCATAAAACAGCCCTGCTGCCAGCGTACCCCACACACCGCCGCCCACATGCACGGCAACGGCATACACCGCATCATCCATTTGAACCTTGTCCAACAACCGCTTCACTGCCAAATACGACAAACATGCACCCACACCGGTAACAATCGCATACACAGGTGACATGGTCGCACAGCCTGCGGTAATGGCGACCAACCCTGCAAGACTGATATTGACCGTATCACTCAATAAAATCGCCTTACGCATCACCCCTGAAATCACCAAATAAGCCGTCACCGCACTCACCCCTGCTAGGTGGGTATTTAGCATGATTTTGCCCAAATTACCTGAGCTAGTCAGTGTAGAACCTGCGTTAAATCCAAACCACGCCAACCATAGAATAAAGCCGCCCAATGTGACAAGCGTGAGATTATGACCGGCAATCAAACGCGGCGTGCCATCAGGGGCAAAGCGACCAATACGCGGTCCAAGCACGATAATACCCGCGAGCGCTAACCACCCACCGACAGAGTGCACTACCGAAGAGCCTGCAAAATCAATAAATCCAAGCTGGGCAAGCCAGCCTTGACCGCCATAATAGCCGCCCCATGCCCAACTGGCTACGACTGGATAAATCAATCCGCAAGTCATCAACGTACCAATCAGATACCCTGAAAATTTAATGCGCTCCGCCATCGCACCACTGGCAATGGTGGCGGCGGTGGAAGCAAACATCATCTGAAAAAACAAATGTGCCCATTGCATATTGCTAAGCTGCTCTGGTAAAAACTCGCTTTGACCCACGTAACCTGTCGGGTTGTTGCCTGCCATCAAACCGTAGCCCAAGATATAAAAAATTAATCCGCCAATCGCCATATCGGTGTAGTTTTTCATCAACACATTCACGGTATTTTTACTACGCACTGAGCCTGCTTCAATGAGCGCAAAGCCCGCCTGCATAAAGAACACCAGCAAACCGCCAATAACCACCCACATCACATTTTGGTAGTCATATAGCTGCTCATTGGTGGGCGTCGCAGCGTATACCGAGGAATGTTGATAAAAAACCATCACGGATAATAGCCATTTATAGGCTTTCTTAAGCCGTTTACTCGTATGCCGTTGAACCGTATTGTTTAACTTTCTCATGAAACTTTTGCCCTTATGCCCTTATGCCCTCGATAAAAAATTATCGCCCAAGTATTAATCAGTTTTGCCAAGACAAGGAACGCAAATTGTGTACCAAATAAGAAAATGATTAAAAAATAGCGGGTTTTGAAAGCGCATAAAAAAGCGCTTTAAGCCGTGGTGACTTAAAGCGCTAATGGTTGAATTTGATGGCTATAAGGACTCGTTATCTGAAGTGTTGCCTGTTTTATGGATATCTTCAGTGGGATTGCCTTCTGTCACCGTACCATCATTGGTGGGATTATCGTCCTTAGCTTTTGGATTAAAGGCTTTATTACGCGCATCGGCATTTTCAAGCCACAGCGCGTTTAAAATCGCCAATAATACCGCAAACCCCAATCCTAATATCCACGCAAAATACCACATTGTGTTCTCCTATTAAGTTGCCTTGATTTGGGTCAGTAAAGTGAATGCTCTTGCTCTCGAACATAAGCCTTGGTCACTTTACCGCGCATCACGCTATAGGCCCAGCTGGTGTAACCTACAATCATCGGTAATAACACCACCACGACAAACAACATAATCATCAAGGTAAGATGACTCGATACACTGTCCCAAACCGTCAAGCTTGAACGTGGGTCGCTAGAGGATGGCATGACAAACGGAAACAGCGCCACCCCTGCCGTCATAATCACACTAAGCACAGCAATACTGGAGGCAATAAATGCGATCAAGGTTTTACGCGCTTTTAACAATATTGCCGTGACAATCGGCATGATGACACCAAGTGCAGGGAATGCCCATGCCAGCGGATACTGATGATAATTTGCCATCCATGCGCCCGCTTGACGCGTCACTTCTTTATTGAGCACATTTGGTAAGGCTTGGGGGTCAATGTGGCTAGTGATATGATAGCCGTCAATCGATTGTATCCATACCCCTGCTATCACAAACAACACCGCCATCACTAGACTACTGATAGCAGCGTAGTTAATGGTACGATTTTGTACCTCATCAAGGGTGCGATGCGCCAAATACGCTCCCCCTTGCATAATCAACATAGACGCACTGATTAAGCCACACAGTAGGGCAAATGGATTAAGCAATGTCCAAAAAGAGCCTGTGTAAGTCGATACCAAATGGTTATTAAAACTAAAAGGCACGCCTAAAAACAAGTTACCAAATGCCACGCCAAACACCACAGCCGGGATAAATGAACCGACAAACAACCCCCAGTCCCACGCTTTGCGCCAGGTTGGATTGTGTATCATACTGCGATATTTAAACCCCACCGGGCGGAAAAACAACGCCCACAACACTGCCATCAAAGCCCAATAAAAACCGCTAAAGGCCGTGGCATACACCATCGGCCATGCCGCAAAAATCGCGCCACCTGCCGTGATAAACCATACTTGGTTACCTTCCCAGTGCGGACCAATGGTATTGATAATCACCCGGCGCTCTTCATCATCTTTGCCGACAAAAGGCAGTAACGAACACACACCCATATCATGCCCATCCATGATAGCAAACCCAATGAGCAGCGCACCGACCAATAACCACCAAATAATTTTGAGTGTTTCATAATCAAACAACATGATTCACCTCGGCTGTATCATGGGGCAAATTTAATGAAGGACTCACATGAACCTTGTGAGTATCTTCGCCATAGTATTTGCCGGTACCTAGACTCGCAGGTCCTTTACGGGCATATTTCACCATCAAGTACATTTCAATCATCAGCAGCACCGTATAAAAACCAACAAATCCCGCCAGCGAGGCATAGACATTTGCCACGCTAATGTTGGAGACTGAAAAATACGTTGGTAACATGCCATAAATCGTCCAAGGTTGACGCCCATACTCGGCAACAAACCAACCAAATTCAGCAGCAAGCCAAGGCGCAGGGAGCATCAATAATGCCCAACGTAACAGCCAAGGTTTTTGGATAAAGTTATCTTTGACACTTGACCAAAGACTAATCGTAAACAATGCCAACAATAAAAAGCCCAAGCCCACCATGGCACGAAATGACCAGAACATCGGAATAATAGGTGGAATGGTGGCATCGGTGGCTTGTTTAATCATTGCCGGCGTGGCTTGGCTGACATCTGGCGAATAGCGTTTGAGCAATAACCCAAAGCCCAAGTCTTTTTTTACCTTTTCAAATTCCGCCACTGTCACAGGATTTGGGGTTGAACCTGGGGGTGCACTGCGTAATTGATCCAGTAGCAATACCGCTTTTTGACCATTGATGATGCGTTTTTCATTGATGATTTTGATGTCATGGATGCCCAAAATCGGGGTATCCAGCGAGCGCGTCCCAATCAAGCCCATCACATACGGAATTTGTACTGCCCAGTTGTTTTTTTGCTCGGCTTGGTTGATATCTGCAATCAAATTAAAACTGGCAGGCGCAGGCTCGGTTTCCCACATCGCCTCTATCGCTGCCATTTTGGTTTGCTGTGCCAAGCCAATGGAATAACCCGACTCATCACCCAGTACGATGGTGCTACAAATCGACGCAAAACCAAATGCCGCCGCGACTTGAAAGCTACGTTTGGCAAATTCGACATCGCGTTTTTTGAGCAGATACCACGATGAGATGGCAAGCACAAAGGTTGCTCCCACCGTATAGCCGGCAGAGACGGTATGCACGAATTTGTTTTGCGCCTCAGGGTTAAATAATACTGCCGCAAAATCGGTCATTTCCATGCGCATGGTTTGGTAACTAAACTCTGCGCCAACCGGATTTTGCATCCACCCATTGGCGATCAAAATCCACAACGCGGATAGGTTGGTACCCAGCGCCATTAACATAGTCACCAGTAAATGCTGTCCGCGTGACAGTCTATCCCAACCAAAGAAAAACAGGCCGACCATGGTCGATTCTAAAAAAAACGCCATCAAGCCTTCAATGGCAAGCGGCGCACCAAAAACATCGCCCACATATTGTGAGTAATAAGCCCAGTTGGTACCAAACTGGAACTCCATGGTGATGCCGGTGGTGACACCCAAGGCAAAGTTGATGCCAAACAGTTTGCCCCAAAAACGCGTCATGTCTTTCCACACTTCTTTACCTGTCATCACGTACATCGATTCCATGATGACCAGCAGCCACACCATGCCCAGTGTGAGTGGTACAAATAAAAAATGATATAACGCCGTGACTGCAAATTGCAGACGGGAGATATCGACGAGATGTTCTGTTATCATGTTGACTCCTTGGTTTGACAACCAATTCAGATGTCAATTACCCTCATGCGTGGTTTAAAAAAGGGTAATTTTTTATTTACAAACATTATATAAATCTATAAATTATTTGTCATGCGGCATAATGTCGCACCCGACTACAAAATACTATGATTAGTATTGCGTTGCTGCTACCATCTTCTCATACCATGTCAAAGATGGTGATAGTTGAATGAGTAATAGTTTATGGGTCTCTTGAGGGTAGTATTTTAAAGTGGGCTCGTTCATCGCTTTACTTATTTAATTGTCTTTTATATGGCTTTTTATATGCCTTTATCAAGGTATTATCAACCCTCATTGGTGGGCACGGTGTTTACACTTTTTTGTCTCATTGCCTTGATGAGCATGATTTGTCGTACCTAACCCGTGCTTGATACGCTATGATATGTCCATTGATTTTATCGTTACTGTTAACCAACCATGTCTGAAACTTCTGCTGTCAACCAAACCCTTCGTCACTATGCCGCTATGGCAAAGCGACCGATTTATATGGCATGGGGACTGTCAGTTGTGTCCACGCTGGTATTGATTGTGCAGTCTTGGCTGATTGCGGTCATCTTTGCAGATTGGTTAACACAAATTACCCATCACCGCCCTGCCACTGACGTATTTTTTGATTATCTGCCGTGGCTGATGGGATGTCTGTTGCTACGTCCTTTACTGCATTTTTGCAAAGACCAGCTGGCGTTAGACGCGGGACTACAAGTAGCCAGCATCCTACGAAAAACGCTAGTTGAAAAACTGGCACAAGTAGGTGCGGCGCGCGACCAGTATGGCAGTGATGGCGGGCTTGCCAGTATGGTGATTGAGCAATGTGACGCCTTAACGGGCTATGTCAGCCGTTTTTACCTGCAGCGACTGATTGTGGTGACCACGCCTATAATGCTATTAGTCGCCGCTGCGACCCAAAGCTGGATGGCGACGCTGATTTTACTGCTGACCGCACCCCTAGTTCCTGTGTTTATGGTATTAATTGGTCATGCCACCGCTCGTAAAAGTCGGCAACAATTTGCCGCGATGGCACAGCTGAGTGGGCGATTTTTGGATTGGTTACGTGGCACAGCGACACTGCAACGGCTGGATGCTGTCGGGCACGCGAGTCAAGACATCGACGCCTCAGCCGAGGCCTACCGTATCCGCACCATGTCGGTACTCAAAATTGCGTTTTTAAACACCGCAGCGCTAGAACTGTTAGCCGCGCTGTCGATTGCGCTACTTGCCGTGTATTTGGGTTTTGGTTTAATCGGTATTTTACCCTGGCAAAAAAACACGGTGCCTGTGCCTTACCAGTCGGCGCTATTTTTGCTGCTGTTGGCACCCGAATTTTATGCCCCGCTACGTCAGTTGGGCGCGGATTATCATGTTAAAGCGCAAGCGGAAGGTGCGATTGCTGAATTATCACCGTTGTTAGCGTTTGCGTCAGCGGAAAAAACAAAAGCTAACCCCTTTATATTAACTGCGCCCCCTGCCATTGACGCAGATAATATTTGGGTCAATCATCAGCAGCGCACACGGCTCGCGCCGTTAAGTTTCGCTATTGCCGCAGGGGAACGATTAGCGATTGTCGGTCAAAGTGGCAGCGGCAAATCCACCCTATTGCAAATTTTTTTGGGTTTTTGTGCCTACCAAGGCGATATTTTTATTGACAACCAAAATTTTAACACCATCAATTCCACGCAATTTCGCCACCAAATCGCCTATTTGTCACAGCAAACCATGCTACTGCCGATGAGTATCGCCGATAATTTGCGCCTGCCAAACCCAACCGCCAGTGATGACAAATTATGGCAAATTCTTGCGCAAGTGGGGTTAAAACCTTTGATAAAAGCACTGCCAAATCAGCTAGATACTCAGTTAGGTGAACGTGGTAGCGGCTTGTCCGGTGGACAGCAGCGACGATTGGCAATAGCCCAGTTACTCTTGCAAGACGCACAGCTTTGGCTACTCGATGAACCCACTGAGCATTTAGATAGTGACACCGCAGCCGAGATTAATGCGCTATTACAACAAGTGACGAGGGGGAAAACCGTGTTATGGGTGACGCACGATGCCACAAACCTGCCTTGGCTGGATCGGCAAATAAGCGTTGATATTGCATCTACTTTGGCGAAGGCGTAACGGTATGACAGACTCTAATTGTGAAAACAATAGTGAAAATAGGCTTATTAGTCAAAATAACCTTGTCAAAACTCACCGGCAAAAAAAAGCAAACAGTCATCAAACCTTTCGTTTAACCCAGCTGTTTAGCACGCAGCTAGATAAATGGCTCATTGCTGCCTTGTTAGGCATAATGACTGCGTTATCGGTGATTGGGCTATTGATGACGTCAGGGTGGTTTATTTCTGCGGCAGCAATGGCGGGTATGGTGGCGCTGGGCTCACACAGTTTTAATTATCTGGTACCGGCAGCGATTATCCGTGTGATGGCGATGATACGTACCGCAGGACGCTATGGTGAAATGATGGTGTCCCACCATGCGGTGTTTGGTTTGTTGCAGCGGCTGCGAGTGCGGTTTTTTACCCAGTTTGCACGCCTGCCACTGGCAAATTTATCAAGTACCCTACAATCTACCCATGCCATGCACCGTTTAACCCATGATATTGAGGTACTCAATGAGTTGCCACTGCGCGTGGTATCGCCTTGGCTAGTCGCGACAACCGCAAGCTTACTAGTAGCCACCTTACTTTATCAGTATGAGGTTAACCCGGTGCTGATTGCCACGTTTTTAATCGCGGGTTTGATGCTACCTGCCTTGCTGACATGGCGCAGTATCAAGCACGCCCGCGCTCATCAGGCATTGGCAGAGTCTAGGCGTGTCAGTTTGCTCAATCCGCTATCGGCGCTTACCCATTTATTGATTTGGCAGCGCTGGCAATCCGAATTGACTGCTTTTAACAGCGTCGACACTCAACATACGCATCAGCAAAAGCGCATCCAGCGCGCCCAGTCATTGGTCATGCTGATCATGCAGTGGCTGATTGCAGCGGTTTTGGTCGGCTTGTTAGTGGGTTTTTATCACACCCCCCTTGTCATCAGTGTGCCGATATTGCTTGCGCTATTCCTCGGTATCATGGGGATGACTGACTTGCTAGCGCCGTTAATCACCCATTCGCTAGCCCTTGGCAATAGTTTGGCAGCAAAACATCAACTCAATGAATTACTCAATCCTTCGCTACAACCTAGCCATCATTTAACGCCTGATTTAAACCATGATTTAGCTCCTTTACCCATTGATGTTGCGCGCCTAAATGCGCCGCTCACACTCGCCATCAATCAGCTAGCTGCCAAAATGCCGCAGGCGATTGTCGGTTTCAAAGCTATCAGCTTGACTGCCACCCAAGGCATCCCGGTATTGATTACTGGGCGCTCGGGCGCGGGCAAATCAACACTGTTACAGGTGCTAGCCCATGAACTAGCACCGCAGCAAGGCAGCATCGAGCTCAATGGTATGGATTGGCTAGCTTTACACAATACGCCCGCGCTCACAGGTTATCTGGGGCAACAGATTGATATTTTTGACCAGACCTTGGCGACCAATTTAAGATTGGGCAACGCCGATGCCAGTGATGAACAGCTTTGGCAAGTGCTGGGTAAGGTTGGACTCAAAGACTGGGCGCGCAATCAGCCGCTACAATTACAGACCCCGCTAGGGGAATATGGGCAAGCCATCTCGGGTGGACAAGCCAGACGCATTGCCTTGGCACGGCTATTACTTAGCCCAAAAAAAATCTTGCTGCTTGATGAGCCGTTTGCAGGACTTGATAAAAAAAGCCGTGAAGCACTGTGGCAAATGCTGGTACAGCATCAGCAGCAAGGCATTTTAATCATTGTCACCCACCATCTTTGGCAAACTGACCATCCAATTAATATCGTGCAATTACCTGAGCCTGATGTTTTAATTTAACCTGTCTAGGGAAAAATTAATTTGACAGGCAAAAAAATTGATAAAAACATTTTTGAACATTGCTGCAGGCGCTTATCTAAAGCAAATTTTTTTAATCCGATTGCTATAACCTACCTAGCTCGATTCTGCGTTATCGCTAAGTTTCTGCTGTCTTAATTTTTGTATGATAGTACTATCCAATCAAGGGTTATCAACAACTATATTAACAACCGCAGGAAAACCTATGAACTTAGCAAAATTTAACCCCTCATTTTTAGCCACTGGGCTTAGTGTAGCTCTGCTTAGTGTCGTTACAGGTGCGACAGTCACCGCCTGTGCGAGCACCTCAGCGGCACCACAAGCGCAAAAAATGCAAAAACGCCATCCGGCCAATGCCAAGAACTTTGAGCAACACTTACAAGCTATGCAAGCCAACGCGCAAGCAGCCGCCAATGCCAGCATCAGTGCCTCTCAAGCAGTCGCCTTGGTACAAAAACAAGCCGCGAACACACGCATTGTTGGTGTACAATATCATGACAATAGCAACCGACCCAACCCAAATCCTGCCCGTAGCGGCAACAACGCCGATGACAACATTGTCGGCTACCGGGTCATGACCCTTAATGCGAATGGTCAACCACAACTCTATATCGTCAATGCGTCTAATGGTCAAGTGACCCAAGCAACTATGCCATCATGGCCATCACGGCCATCACGCCCAGCGCGTCCGCCACAACCCAATAACACCAATAACATGGGCAACCCCAATAACCCTAATAGCCCCAATAACATGGGCAACCCCAACAACAATCAACCGCCTGCGCCGCCTGCCACCAATATCAGCCTAGAGCGCGCCATGCAATTGGCAGCAAGCCAAGTGGGTGGTGAAGCCATTGGCGCCCATTTAGGTGGGGATAAAGGGGGTAAAATGGGTGGTCATGGTCCTCGTGACGGTCACCGCCGCCCTAACAGAGACCCACAAATGGACAATACAGGCATGCCGCCTGCACCAAACCCTGCCCAGAATCAATCACCAAGAACCCCAAGCTATCAGATTGAAGTGGTAAAAGGTAAAGAAGTCTACCATGTCAAAGTTGATGCCCAAACAGGTGCTGTGAGCGATGTCAAATCATTCAACGACTTCAAACGTCGTGCGCCTACTCAGCCATAATTGAGCGACAAATGGCAACCTTGCCTATGAGCAACACCGTCATTCTTAGAATGGCGGTTTTTTGTGTTATATTCTATTTATTGAACAGTATTCGTTTATAAAGGTAATCCAATGAGAGTATTACTCGTCGAAGATGACGTATTCATTGCCGACAGTCTGATTGATAGTCTAGAAGAAGAAGCCTATGCAGTAGACTGGGCAAAAGATGGGCGAGAAGCGATTTTGACCCTCAAAGTCGAAGCGTATGACATGATTTTGCTGGATTTGGGCTTGCCAGAAATTGACGGCATGAGCGTGTTAGAGACGCTTCGCAGTGCCAAAATCGACACGCCTGTACTGGTGCTGACCGCCCGAGACCAAATCAAAGACCGCGTGAAAGGACTGGATGCTGGGGCAGACGACTATATGACTAAGCCGTTTGCGATGAGTGAATTACTCGCTCGTATGCGTGTATTGGTGCGCCGCTCACAGGGCAATAGCCAAAACACCCTACAAGTCAGCGACTTAACCCTTGATATCAATGCCAAACGCCTCAAACGTGACGGCATAGAAATCGATATTACCGCCAAAGAATACATGCTGCTCACCACTTTTATGAACGCGCCCGATAAAGTGTTTTCAAAAAGTGAATTGGAAAATTCTATCTACAATTGGGAAGCTGGGATAGAAAGCAATGCCATTGAATTTTTAATCTATGGACTGCGCAAAAAAATTGGTCAAAAACGGATTAAAAACATCCGTGGTTTGGGCTGGTATATCAGCGCCGAATCCCAAGACTAACAAAAAGCGATAGAAAAAAGGCTCAAAAATATCCAGACAATGACCGCCAAGTACCCACGAAAATGACCATGGCTAACCCTACAAAAACCGCCCTATCCTTGCAAAAATCGTTGCAAAAATCACTACAAAAACAATTGCTGGTTTGGATACTTGGCACGTTACTATCGATTGGCATTTTGGTACAGATTGCGGTATTTTGCTATACCTATCAAGAGTTTAATACCTCACAAGAAACCAATCTTAGCTATCTTGCTGAGCTGGTTAGCTCGCGCTCAACGGTGCGACCACCCCCGCATGAACTAATTCCCAATAGGCGAAACCTAGATAACAATCTTTTACCGCATGACTTACCACCGCCTATACCGTCTATACCAGCTATGATAGCTTCTGCCCCTAGCAGTAGCACGCCGACCACTGTTTTCTCACCCAATGATGAAAGCAGCGTACTACAGTATCAAGGCGTTAAAGATGGTGTGCAAGTTGATATCTTCCCTGCCCGTTTTGGCAAAATTGACACCAATTTTATTACGCCTATGGCTCATCCGCAATTAATTAACACCCCTATCGGTTTTAGTGAATTAACCCTTGATGGTGAAATTTGGAAAGTCTTTCGTAAAGACACTCCAAGGCGGGTGATTTTTGTGCGTCAACCTGTCGAATGGCAGAAAAAAATTGCCTTAAAATCGGCTTGGCAATCCATTATCCCAATTTTACTAACCACCCTGTTGCTGCTTGCACTATTGCCTTGGGTATTAAAGCGCGTATTGCGTCCGATTCAGTTATTAGCTAGGCAAATGGCAAAGCGTCACGGTCAAGATCTCAGCTTAATCGAGCTGCCCACTGACAGCCAACATCGCTCAATTCTGCCCAGCGAGCTCATGCCCTTGGTCATTGAAATCAATGCGTTGTTACAACGGGTTGACACGCATATCCAAAACCAAAATCGCTTTATCGCGGATGCAGCACATGAGCTACGCTCGCCGTTGACCGCAATCTCGCTGCAAGTGCAACAACTGCAAAAATACAGTCAAGACGCGGCGATGTATAGCGACCCTGCAAGGCAAGCCAAATTCAAACAAAACATTGATAAACTCGCTGTCAGAGTGAAACACAATCAACATCTGGTGGAACAGCTACTCACCCTTGCCCGTATGGAAGCCCAGCAATCACAGCTGACCGAGCGCACCCGCACGCCCACCGATTTAATCGCAGTGCTACGAGAAGCCATCAAACTGCTATTTCCGATTGCCGATAGCAAAGACCAAACCCTGTCGGTTGACAACTATCTCACCGCGCTGGGGGGGTCCGCGACGCAGGTCAGTGTAGATGAAACTGCCTTGTTTATCCTCCTCAAAAACCTACTGCAAAATGCCATTTTATACACCCCAACCACAGGCAATATCGCGGTTGTCATTGACCAGATGACTATCGAAGATTTAACACAAACGTCAAGCAGCACCGATTCCACTTATGCCACCCAAGACACCTATGCCACCCATGCCAACTTCGCTAACCCATTGACCCCGACCCCTGTGTTGGTGAACAACGCTAGCAACAAACCCAATCACCGCGCAAAACGACTCATCGTCCAAGTTGCCGATACCGGCATTGGCATTGATGCAGCCCATTATCAGGACGTCTTTCAACCCTTTTACCGCGTCAATCAAAATGCGTCAAGCGCATCCCTAGCACACGGACAAGGGCAAGGACAACCAAGTAGCACACAAACCCATAGTGATACTGCGAAAAAATCTTTTTCCTCCAAAGACACAAGCGCCCATTCAGGTTTGACGGTGATTGGCGGTACCGGCTTGGGTTTATCGATTGTTTATCAAATTTGTCAACAAGCCAATATCGATATTTATCTGAGTCCTACGCAAGTGGTTGAGAATAACGCCCAAACCACTGCCACCACCCAAGGCTTAACGGTAACCTTGGTGTTTTAGCCTGCCTCAAAAACAACGTAATTTTGTCAAATCATTGCTGCTTTTTTTAAATCATTGTTCAATCTAGTTTTCTCAAACGTATAATTGCGGTATAAAGTACAACAACTATGCTTGGGTAAAACGGAAGTCAACTTTAAGATGTTTGATTTTATATTGAAAAAAAATAAAAAAAATGCGCTAGACTCAATGCATGACAAGCCATCGGGTGTGCTTAATAAACTGGTATTTTATAGCGGTTTATTCGCTGTATTGCTTGCGATTATTGAGACAGGGTTTGTTTTTAAAGTTTGGTTGCATGGCGTGGCTTCGACGTTTTATTTGATCGTGCTTGGGCTTAATTTTATTGAATTATTGAGTCAATATGTGCAAAAAGGTATACGCTCAAAGCTTGTGCTAACGTTTGATTTGTGCATTGCTTTATTAGTCATTGCATTATTGGTGACACATTTTTTTGCCGATAATAGTTCTTTTTTATACAAATTCTTGTTTGAAAAATCGCTGATAAAAATTGCGTTGTTGGTTTCTTTTATTCGTCAGTTATTGGTAATGGAGTTTAGCTTTAAGATAGTCGTTGCGCACCCTGCCCAGTTGTTTATTTTAAGTTTTTTATTGCTTATTTTGCTCGGCACGTTTTTGCTGATGATGCCAAATGCCACGTATGGTCATATTGCGTTTGTTGATGCTTTATTTACTGCCACGAGTGCGGTGTGTATTACAGGTCTGGCGGTAAAAGACACAGGCGCTTTTTTTACCCCATTGGGTCAAATCATTATCATGTGTTTGTTTCAATTGGGCGGCTTAGGGATTTTAACTTTTGCCACTTATTTTAGCTATTTTTTTCGAGGGCGCATCAGTTATCAAACACAGCTACAGATTGGGCATGTGACCTCAGCCAATCGTATGAGTGATGTACTAAAGACGCTCAAAGTAATTTTTGCGGTCACGTTTGCGGTGGAGTCCGTGGCAGCCATGGCGATTTATCTCAGTATGCTTGATGTCCCTATGAGTATCCATCGTCGCATCTTTTTTTCGGTTTTTCATGCCATCTCTGCATTTTGTAATGCAGGTTTTTCAACGATGAGTGATAGCTTATATGAGTTACAACTGCGCTTTAATTATCCGTTACAAATGGTTGTGGCGGTGACATTTTTGTTTGGGGGGTTGGGGTTTGCGATAGTTGCCAATGTCGTGGAATATTTGCGCCATCAGGTGATGCGCCTGTTGTTTCCTAACCGCTCACGATATGGTGCCAAGCCGTGGCTACTGAGTATCAATAGTCGCATTAGTCTAGTGACGACCGTATCCTTGCTAGTGCTTGCCTTTGTCAGTGTGCTTGCCTTTGAGTGGCAAGGCACCTTAACTGAGCATACCAGTGTCATAGGCAAACTTGTGACAGGGTTTTTTGTGGCAGCTGCACCGCGCTCATCAGGAATCAACGTGGTAGACATGGCACAGCTAGCGCCACCGACCGTGATGCTTACCATTGCATTGATGTGGGTTGGGGCATCCCCAAACTCTACAGGCGGTGGTATCAAAACCACAACCTTTGCGGTCGCTGTGCTCAATATTGTGTCACTGGCACGCGGCTATTCTCGTATCGAAATATTTCGTCGTGAAATTGCGGATATCTCAGTGAAGCGGGCATTTGCGATTATATGTTTGTCAGTGATTATCATTGCGTTTGGTTGTACGTTAATACGCTGGGCAGAGCCCAACATGAGTATGACAGAAGTGTTATTTGAAAGTGTTTCTGCTTACACTACCACGGGTTTAAGCTTAGGTATCACCCCGCATTTAAGTGCGTTTAGCAAATCTGTCCTGATTGGGCTGATGTTTTGTGGACGGGTTGGGGCGTTGACCATCTTAATTGCCTTATTAAATCGCCCAAGACATCAAAGCTATCGCTATCCCAGCGAAGAAATTATTATCACCTAAAGATAAATTGATAAGGTATAGATATGAAATACATCATCGTCGGTCTAGGCAATTTTGGCTCATCACTTGCCACCAAACTCACCAGTCAAGGGCATGAGGTCATTGGCATTGATATCGATATGGATAAAGTTGAGCGCTACAAAGAATCCATTTCGCACACGATTTGTATCGATTCTACCAGTGAAAACGCCGTCTCAGGGCTACCCATTGCCCAGACAGATGTGGTGCTCATTACCATTGGTGAAGACCAAGGGCAAAACGTGATGGTCACTGCCCTATTCAAAAATCTCAATGCCAAATACATCATTAGCCGAGCGATTAACCCACTGCATGAAAAAGTGCTACAAGCATTGGGGGTTGATGATATCATCCAGCCCGAAAACGAGGCAGCAACGCACTGGGCAAAAAAACTGTCGCTAAATGGCTTAATTGATTCGTTTGAGCTCGATAACGATTATAGTATCGTTCAAATACAGACACCGCCTACATTTTACGGTAAAACCGTTCACGCGCTTGATTTAATCAATCAATTTAATGTGATGCTGTTAACCACCATTTCATTTCACCAAAACCAATTTGGATTTGGTCGAAATCAAACGCAATCCAAAATTGATGGCATTGTGCATCCAGATTTTGTCATTGAGCCTGATACGGTTTTAGTATTATTTGGGGAAACCAATGACTTAAGACGGCTGTTCAAGCATATGCACGCCTCCCAGAATTCATAACAATAGCCCATCAAAGCATTTAGTCGTTGTGGCTAATTTTTTGATTTTCGCTAGGCTTCTTGTGTTTGAACAACGGCTTGCGACCTTGCAAGCCGTAAGCCAAAATTTTTGGTCACAAAATGGTCACGTTTTGGTCACAAGCGTTTGGTCACGTTAGTTTTACTTAAATATTAAAAATAGATATCTTTTCAACTTAACAATAAAAATCAATTTTCCTAATTACATCAAGAGAAAAATGTATAAAATAATATATTTTTTAAAATCAACAACTTGGTATAAAATTTACGTCAAAAAAAACCTCAAATCAGGGGAGATTTGAGGCATAAAACTTTAAAAATTTCGTTTTTAAATCCACTAAAATAAGTGGCGCAGCGGACGGGACTCGAACCCGCGACCCCCGGCGTGACAGGCCGGTATTCTAACCAACTGAACTACCACTGCACGGTAGCTGATGACGATGACCCAAACTTGTCAAATTGGTGGGTCGTGACGGATTCGAACCGCCGACATTCTGCGTGTAAGGCAGACGCTCTACCAACTGAGCTAACGACCCTGATAGACAATCTATTAGCCAATCAAGTTGCTTCAATATCATCGAAGTGACGCGTATTATATAGACTTGTCATGGATTGTCAACTAGTTATTTAAAGATTTTTTCGATATCTTTTTGCAAGCTTGGCATCGCTTTTTCTAATTGGCTTGTGTCACCTATCAAGGTCGGCATCATCACCTGCACAAACTCACTGGAAACTTGCGATTGTTTGCTCAAGATGCGTTGTCCCATTGGGGTCTCATAAAATTGGTTGAGGGCATCGACTTCAGCTTGGGTATAGGTTCTTTTGGCAATCGCTTGATAAGCTTGTTGCATTTGCTGTTTAGAGATGGGTTGGTCTAATTGCTGTCCTAAGACGGTGCTATATTTAACAAAGATATTTTTAAGCTGTTTCTGCGCATGACGGCTAAAAATACCCGCGTTTTCATCCGTAGGCAATTCTTGGGGTAGCCCTTTCATCATACTGGCCGCTTGCTGGCGTTGGGCAATCATTTCATCAATCATTTTATCGATATGTAGCACCTTGATAAGCTTGTCAAGCGATGCATCCGTGGGCTGGGTTTGCAATTCATTGAGAGTCGCAATTGAAGGTTGGGCATTGACTGCATTGACTGGGTTGTTTTGAATGATTAATTCGGCGTAAGCAGGATGAACCAGCATAGTCATGCTAGATGATACCAATAAGGCTAGCCCTGCTAACTTTTTAGCGGTTAATGACCATAATAGGCGTAACGGTTTGTTGGATTTTTTAGAGAGATATTTATGACGCATTTTTCTGTCTACTCGATATCACATTGGGGAATGTTGTTACTTTGAAAACGCAATGCTTTACGCATCTGTGCGGCTTTTTGGCGGCATTCTTGCGGGCTATCTTTGATTTCAAGGGGTGGTACACGGGTGGGCTTGCCATATTTATCCACCGCTACCATGGTAAAGTAACAACTGTTGGTATGGCGTATCGTACGGTTTTGGATATTTTCTGCTTGCACTCGAATACCCACTTCCATCGAAGTTTTGCCCACATAATTGACGCTTGCCAAAAAGGTGACTAACTCCCCTACATGAATCGGCTCACGAAAAATCACTTGATCCACCGATAGCGTCACCACGTAGCTACCGCTATAGCGACTGGCACAAGCATAAGCCACTTGGTCAAGCATTTTTAATAAATCACCGCCATGCACATTGCCGGTGAAATTTGCCAAATCAGGCGTCATCAGCACAGACATGGTAAGTTCGTTTTGTAAAGGGGCAACTTGCAAATTTTGCTGTAATTCAACGGAATTAGCCACAATGAAGATCCTTCTTAATTCATATAACAACTATTATAAAAAATTATCAACCTTAGCATAGCTGTGAATCAACATAGCGAGCGGTGAGAACGTAGCTAGGAGGCAAGGTAGCTAGGACGCAACTTGGCCAATACAGCGATGCATTAACCGCTAAACTAGCAAATTCGTCTTATCATCACAATAGCCAATCAGTAACTGACTGATTACTAGCCAAAATCTCGTTGAATAATAAAAAAATTCGAATATTTGTGATATAGGGCTTGACAGTCACGGTTAATTTGCTAAAATACGCACCACTTAAACGCTGCGATGATTTTTGCAGGTTTAACAAAAAATTCTACCGCTTATTCTCCAATAGCTCAGTCGGTAGAGCAATGGACTGTTAATCCATGTGTCCCTGGTTCGAGCCCAGGTTGGAGAGCCATATTAAGAAGACCTTTAACATCGCTTGTTAAAGGTCTTTTTTTATCTAGCATTATTGCTATAAATCATTTTGCATCATGAACTTTATTAATATTTTTTGCTAAAAAATGCTTGACTCATTTTTTAAATCTCAGTAATATACGCACCACTTGATTATCTGTTCTCCAATAGCTCAGTCGGTAGAGCAATGGACTGTTAATCCATGTGTCCCTGGTTCGAGCCCAGGTTGGAGAGCCAATCAAGCCAGATTCTGTTGTATATTTTGAACCCGTTCCCTTGTGAATGGGTTTTTTTATGAGCAAAGTTTTTTATGAGCAAAGTTTAGCAATTTGCTGTTTAATACGCTTTTGTTTGATACCCTATTATCTCACCTGCTAAAGTACTTAAGATACTATTGATAAGGTACTAGTTATGACGCTGTCGTTTTCCCCTACCCAATCACAATTTTTGACCCTACAACAAGCGATTAATAAAGACCGCATCACCCAGCTAGTGAGCGATCATCAGCAAGGTAAACTGTCACCAGAAGATAAATCTTACTATGAAAACTTAATCACCCAATTTATCGAGCTAATCAAGCTGCCTGATAGCGCGCATTTAGCCATGCAGCTTTTACCAGCATTCAAAATCACCGTGCCAGCCTTGCTTGATGGCATGGCTTATCGCGCCGTGGCTGATAAAAACCCAAAAGCGTGTGTGTTTGCGGCATATATGATTGACCAATCGCTGTTGCAGCGCGATATGACGCCCCTGTTTAATGTGATTATTGAACTCGGTACGCCTGAGCTGTGGGTTGAATTGGTAAAAAAAGTGAATAATGCCCCTGCCGATCGCATCGTTGAGAAGGTTTATCAATGTGATAAATCGGTACAGGCCTATTGGGAACAACAAATTTTGTAAAGAAATTTCGCCTGATTGTCGCGTGCAGCGTTAAGCTAATGCAACATTTGGCTAAGATTTTTGTAGGAATTTTACGTTTGCCTTGCTTGTTTCTCGCCAATGAAATAATTACACTAGGTTAAAGATATCTAATTGTGCTAAATTTTCCGTCTAATTGATAAACTGGTTACATCTAGCTTCATTGCTAAAAATTGATCACACGCGAGGCATGCAAATGATTACTAAAATCAAAAAAAATCAACAAGTCATGGTTCCTATTCATATCAAAATCACTGAAGAAATGCGGGATTTGTTAACCCAAGTCGCCAAAAATCATGGTTTTCCACGTATTCAAGGCTTGATTCGCTTATATATTCGCCGTGGACTCGATGCCGAGAATGTCGGCTACTCACTCGCCAAAGACAGCCGTTTTATCGAAAAGCTGAAGCGTCAAGGGGTGTCCGATGAGGTGATTTTTGAAGCGATTGAGGAGACAGCCAATGAGCCAGAAGCCAAAGCAACTGATACGGCAAAACCTTAAGCATTTTTAGCCCCATAAAAAAACCCAAAACATTTGCGTTTTGGGTTTTTTATGACTAATCAACGCTTTTATACGCTTATACAGTGGGATGATGCTCAATAGGCGGTAATGGGTGACCATTGAGCGCTGCGTCCAAGCGCTGTTTGTCTAGCGCATTTTCCCAACGTGACACGACAATCGTCGCACAGGCATTACCGGTTAGGTTGGTCAATGCACGGCACTCTGACATAAAGCGGTCAATCCCTAAGATAAGCGCCATCCCTTCGATTGGCACAGTTGGCACCACCGCCAAGGTGGCTGCCAAGGTGATAAAACCAGCGCCCGTGATACCTGCCGCGCCTTTTGAGCTTAACATTGCGACCAATAATAACGTAATCTCTTGGGTCAACGTCAAATCAATATTACAGGCTTGCGCGATGAATAACGCTGCCATGGTCATATAGATGTTGGTACCATCTAAGTTAAATGAATATCCTGTTGGAATCACCAAACCGACCACTGATTTTTCGCAGCCTGCGCGTTCAAGTTTTTGCATCAAGGTTGGTAGTGCCGCTTCTGATGAACTGGTGCCTAACACCAATAGCAATTCATCTTTGATATATTTAATCATCTTGATGATTGAAAAGCCGTTGTAACGTGCCACAGCACCGAGCACCACCAGCACAAATAGCAATGAAGTGATATAAAAACAGGCTATCAAAAAGGCTAAGTTACCTAGTGAGTGCACCCATACTTACCAATGGTAAATGCCATCGCACCAAACGCCCCAATCGGCGCAGCTTTCATCAAGATTTCAACCGCTTTAAACACAGGCGCAGATAACTCTTGAAAGAAGTTTAACACGGGACGAGCACGATCACCCACGGATGCTAACGAAACACCAAACAGCACTGAAACAAATAACACTTGCAGGATATTGCCTTCTGTCAGTGGACTTATCATGGTTTCTGGAATGATATTCATCAAAAAACCGGTAATGGTACTATCGTGCGCTTTGCTAACATACTCAGATACTTTAGCCGCATCTTTCCCTGTTGCCAGTGTGGCTGGATCAATATTGAGACCCGCGCCAGGTTGCAACACATTGGCAACCACAAGACCGATAATCAATGCCAAGGTTGAAAAGGTAATGAAGTACAGCATGGCTTTACCAGCAACACGGCCGACTCGTTTCATATTGCTCATACCAGCAATACCCGTCACCACTGTCAAGAAAATAACGGGGGCGATAATCATTTTAACCAATTTAATAAATGCATCACCCAGTGGTTTCATTGCCTCACCCACTTCTGGGGCAAATACACCAAGCAAGATACCCAGTACAATGGCGATAATCACTTGTACATACAGAATTTGGTACCATTTACGGGGTTTGGGTAGTTCCACGAGTGTGGTGGTATCGATAGGTATCATGACAGATACACTCCTTTATCTGACGAACCCTAAAACTGAGATAAGGTTACATTTGCGATAAAAATTGTGGAACAAATTTAGCCAAATAGTCGCACAACCTTTAGAATTTTATCAGCAATCATTAGAAAATCTAATGGATTGCAGTGCTGCGTATATTAACAATGTGATAACGTATCAGCAAGGTAATTTTCAACATTATTGTTAAGTTGCAATAGGTCACATGGAGGCACTAAAACAATCCGTTGTATCAATATTTTTAGACGCAGGATTGATGGGTTTTTGAGCGTTTTTTGCTTCAATATGTTGCTTAACATCCGCGCAAGTTATGAAGCCCAGATATTAAGCCAAGGTATTAAGCCAAGGTGTTCAGCATAGTTATCCAACTTTCTATTTAGCTTTCTTTTGCTAATATTTTTTGCATTAACGTAAAAAAATGCTTGCATTGTTATTTCACTTGTATATAATAGCCACCACAATTTGGAAGCTTGGCAGAGCGGTTGAATGCACCGGTCTTGAAAACCGGCAAGGGTGCGAGCCCTTCGAGAGTTCGAATCTCTCAGCTTCCGCCATATTTAAAAAAACCCCTGACTTAATTAAGTTTTGGGGTTTTTTATTGCCTAAGATTTGTCCTTATGAATATCATTCTTTTACCGCAAAATACCTTATCGACCGCTATTATTGATGATAAAACGAGCGTGATTCACTTAAAACAGGTGCTTAAAGTGACATCGGGCGATACGGTGAAAGTCGGTATCAAAAATGGTCATTTAGGCACAGCGGTTGTGAGCAATATCCACGATTCAAGTATCGAATTATCACAAATCCACTGTACTATTGCGCCACCTGCCAAACTTCCGCTGACTGTTATTTTGGCAATTCCCCGCCCCAAGGTATTGCGTCGTCTATTTTTGGACATGACGGCGATGGGTGCCCAGCATATTATTTTGGTCAATAGTTACCGTAGTGAAAAGAGCTACTGGCAAACCCCATTTTTAACTCAGCTCGATAACTATATTCATCAAGGCTTACAACAAGCCTGCGATACCGTAAGCCCGACCGTGAGCTTCAAAAAACGCTTAAAACCCTTTGTTGAAGATGAACTACCTGCTTTAATTGCAGGCAAACAGGCGATTTTGGCACATCCTTATGCCAATGAGCAGTTTACCCAAGTGTGGGACAATGCCATGCCACATGTGCTAGTGATTGGGGCTGAAGGCGGCTGGATCGATTATGAAGTCGAATTATTCAAAACCGCTGGCTGCCAAGCGGCGCATATTGGCAATCGCATCTTACGCACTGAGAATGCCGTGAGTGTGCTCTGCGGTCATGCACTGTTAACTAGCCAATAAAATAGCCCATAAGAACAGCCCTACATTGCGGTCAGATAACCTGCTATCGCCAAAGTTAAGCGGATGCAGGTGTGAAAAAATCATTACAACATCATAACAATTTTGTCTTGGGATTGATTTTGCATAAAGGTGTATGATATTTCCTGCTTCATGTCATAACGATAAAATTAAATATGCATAACTAAACAACATGACTAGATAATATAACGAGATAAAAAGGAAAGCTCATGAAAGCGAGTGATATCTTAGATAACGCGACGTTTATGCCTTTTACTGCCCCACCTTGTTCGAATGGTCCTTACGAATTTTTTGACCGCGAATACTTTATTATCACCTACCGCACAGATCCCGAAAAACTGCGCGCTATTGTACCTGAGCCACTCCAAATCACTGATGACGCGCTGGTGAGTTACGAGTTTATCCGTATGCCCAACAGCACAGGTTTTGGCAACTATACCGAATCGGGACAAGTGATTGAAGTGATTGATGCCGAAGGTCGTCATGCCAATTATACCCATTGTATGTTTTTAGATGACTTTGGACCTACCGCAGGCGGGCGTGAGCTGTGGGGTTTCCCCAAAAAAATGGCATCGCCTGTATTAACCGTTGACAACACCGACACGCTACTTGGCACCCTCGACTATGGCAGTGTGCGCGTAGCCACAGGCACTATGGCGTATAAATATGATGAACTGGACAAAGCCACCGTCAAAGCCAATATGGAAAAAACGCCCAATTATTTGTTAAAACTTATTCCCCATGTCGATGGCACGCCGCGTATTTGCGAGTTGGTGCGCTATTATTTGACCAATGTAGAAGTTAAAGCAGCCTATACAGGACCTGCTACCTTACAGTTATTTGACCATGTGATGGCACCCGTGTCAAAATTACCTGTGCTAGAAATCGTCAAAACCTCTCATATTATTGCTAATCTCACCCTTGCGTTGGGTGAAGTAGCGGTAGATTACATTGCCGATGCGCAAGCCCGTCCCGATAGTAACTTTCAATAATTAATTTTCAATAAGTAAAACAGTCATAATAAAACCACTTTGTCATAAAAAATTAAGGAGAAAAATATGGCTACCCAACTCACTACTGATTTAACCGGTAAAGTCGCACTCGTCACTGGCTCTGCAAGTGGTATCGGTCGCGATATCGCAGAAACCTATGCCAAAGCAGGCGCTGCGGTAGGTATTGCAGATATCAACCCAGATGCGGCGCAAGCAACCGTGGATGCAATTAAAGCTGCAGGCGGCAAAGCAGTGGCCATTGCCATGGATGTGACCAATGAAGACGCGGTAAATGCTGGCGTGGATAAACTGGTGCAAGAATTTGGGGATATTGATATTTTGGTGTCCAATGCCGGTATCCAAATCATCAACCCCATCGACCAATTTAGCTACGCTGATTGGAAAAAAATGATTGGCATCCATCTAGACGGTGCTTTTTTGACTACCAAAGCGGCACTTAAATACATGTATCAAAATGATAAAGTAGGTACCGTCATTTATATGGGCTCAGTACACTCGCATGAAGCATCAGCCCTAAAAGCGCCGTACGTCTCTGCCAAACACGCGCTGTTAGGTCTAGCCCGCGTATTGGCTAAAGAAGGCGCAGCCCACAACGTGCGCTCATATGTGGTATGCCCAGGCTTTGTCAAAACCCCACTGGTTGAAAAACAAATCCCAGAACAAGCCAAAGAAAAAGGCATTTCTGAAGAAGAAGTGGTGAAAAACGTGATGCTGGGTCAAACCGTTGATGGTGAATTTACCACAACTGATGATATCGCTCAATTAACCTTATTTTTAACCGCTTTCCCAACCAATGCGATGACAGGTCAATCATTTATCGCAAGTCACGGCTGGTTTATGAAATAGCTGACTATTGGCTTATAAAACCGAAGTACAAGAATAGACTACAAGAATAAACTACAAAACTGACTGATAAAAAAGGACTAGCTTGGCTAGTCCTTTTTATTTTTGCATTTGTAATCTATATAAATGGTTAATGCATGGCTTACAGATCGTCAATGAGCTTTCGACCATCACTCGCCACAGGTTCATGGTCAATTTTTTGAATCTCTGATTTTATAAGCTGTTCCTTATTATCAGCGATACATTGCATGATCATGGCAAGTTGTTGCTTGGTCGCATCTTGATATTTTTCTGCTAAGATTTGCCCGACGTGACCGGCAGTTTGGGCGGCTTTTGGGTTGCCAAGCCATCGAGCCAGTTGCTGCGTTAAGTCATCACTACCATTGACTTGCACCAATGCACCCGCTTGTTTTAACTGATCTACAATCAGTTGGCAAGATTGGGTATATTGCCCCATAATAATTGGCTTGCCGACAATGGCTGCTTCTATCGGATTATGTCCCCCGATATTCACCAAAGACCCACCGACAATGGCAATGTCTGAAAGAGCATACCACACGCCAAGCTCACCCATACTATCTGCCAAATAAACGCTCTGGTTTTTGGCAGGTTCACCATCTTGACTACGACGAATCACCGGTAAATTTTTGGCATCAATCAATTTGGCGACATCATCAAACCGCTCGGGGTGACGGGGTACGATAATGAGCAGCGGATGACGGTTGGCATACTGGGCTTTCACGGTTAAAAAACTGTCTAAAATTGCCAATTCTTCGCCTTCATGGGTACTGGCTGCCAAAATCACGGCACGATCTGACAAGTGCCAAGTTTCTCGTAACTTTTCGGCACGGCTTAACATCAACGGGTTGGTTTTACTAGACCATTTAAGCGAGCTGGCAATACGAATTTTGTCACTGGTAGCGCCCAATTGGCGAAAGCGTTTGGCAGAATCGCTGTCTTGGGCGATGATAAGGCTTAAATTCTCCATCATACTTTGGCTCAGCTTGGCAGCTTTTTGATAGCCCTTAAAAGATTTTTCTGACAAGCGACCATTGACCAAAATCGTGGCAATTTGACGATTGCTCAATTCAGCAAGCGTGGTACCCCACAATTCAGTCTCGATAAATAACGCGGCGACGGGTTGGACATGTGCCAAAAATTTATCAATCACCGCTTTGCTATCGACCGGTACAAAACTATGGTACACCTTGCCGGCTGCTATCTCAGGCGCAAACAGCTGCTCGACACGGTTATAGCCTGTATGGGTGGTATTGGTCACCCACAGCGCATAGCCTTGCGCGAGCAAATCTCTTAAAATCGGCTCGGCGGTATTGGTTTCACCGAGTGACACCGCATGGCACCAAATCATTGGCTGGCGGGTATGAATCTCGGGAAACACTTGACCGAAGCGTTGCTGCTTTTCATTAGGCAAGGTGGTTTTGCTCGCAAGTTTTAGTTGGTATAGTGGCTTTAACAGCGACATAGCGAGACGATAGTATAACGGTGTGGCTTGCATAACGACTCTTGAAACAACTTAATAAAAAATGGCGTTATTGTAAAAAACGAGGGCTTAAATAGCAATAAAAAAACCCTACTTTGTAAGTAGGGTTTTTGAACTTAGACGTTCGCAAAATTCAAGGCGAACACTTAGGCTTGTTCTGTCCAGCGTTTTTGTGATTCTTTAATCACCGCTTTGGCTTCATCAATGTCGCCCCAGCTTTCAACCTTGGTTGTGCCCGCTTTTTTCAAATCTTTATAGTGATTGAAATGGAACTCGATTTGCTTAATCAATTGCTGTGGTAAATCTGCTAGGGTATTGATAGCGTTACCGTTGTTGCGGTCGTCGGCAGGTACGACGACCACTTTATCATCTACTTCACCATCATCCACGAATTTCATCACGCCAATGACTTTGGCTTCGATAAAGATGCCTGTTGGTAGCGGAGTGTCAGTGATGATCAGTGCGTCTAATTCGTCGCCATCTTCATCAAGGGTTTGTGGGATAAAACCATAGTTGGTTGGTTTGGCAAATAATTGTGGCTCTACACGGTCAAGTTGCATCACGCCAAGTTTACGGTTCCATTCGATTTTGTTGTTTGAACCCGCTGGAATTTCGATAACCACGTTAATCACGCCGCCATCAACATCGCCCGCATCAAGAATTTGGTTAAAATCTGCCATGAGTTTTTCCTTTTTGTTAGTAAAGTTGTTTACAAAACTGCTTGTAAAAAAGTAGCCTAAAAGTGGGTTGATTATAGCAAAGTCTGTTGGCTTTCTCTATTTTTTCCCGCCGCAACTTGTAGGAAATTATGAATATCCATAGGCAAGTTTGGAATTAAAAAAATTGGTCGTTTAACATCCTGTGTTAATTTAAATGCACTTACTTTTCAATAAACTTGGCTTTGTCTTTAAACATACATTCATCATACACTGGGCATTTGCCACATTCGGGACTTCTAGCTTTACAAGTATAACGCCCATGCAAAATCAAATAATGGTGCGCGTCCAATATATAGTCCTGTGGTATTCGCGCGATGAGTTTATCTTCCACTTCTCGCACATTTTTACCCGTTGCCAAGCCTGTGCGATTGCCGACACGAAAAATATGGGTATCCACTGCCATAGTAGGCTGCCCAAAGGCGGTGTTAAGCACCACATTGGCAGTTTTTCGCCCTACCCCTGCTAGGCTTTCAAGCTCGTGACGGGTTTGCGGTACTTCGCTAGCAAATTTATCTACCAAGTCTTGACAGCATTTCATCACATTTTTGGCTTTGCTATTATATAGCCCAATGGTTTTGATATAGCTTTTTAGCCCTGCTTCACCCAAATCCAAAATTGCTTGCGGGGTATTGGCAACGGCATATAGTTTGCGGGTAGCCAGATTGACACTGACATCGGTGGCTTGTGCCGACAGTATGACCGCGATCAACAATTCAAAGTTGCTCTGATATTCCAGTTCCGTCTCTGGTTTTTCAATGGCTGCGGCTAGTTTTTGGAAAAACGGCAACACGTTTTTATTAGGCATGCGCCGTGAGGGCGGTGTCTCTGCGGTTTTGGGCACTTGGATTTTTGGTTTGATGTTGGCAACCATTATGCACTCTTTAGGTTATGGCAGTGTCGCAAGTTGCTGCTGCAAGGCTTGCACCAAGGCTTGGTTGTTGTCATCAGCGCGTACGGCAAGTTGTTTTTCTAATTTTTTGATTTGGGTGCGTAGTTTTGCCGCTTCGATGGCGTTTTTTGCCGCTCCTGCATCGATATCGACTTTGATATCATTGAGTTTGGCTTGTACCATACTGACCACAGGTTTGGCATTGGTGTTGTCATTGACTTGGCGTTCGATACGGTCAAGGTGGGCGTAATAGCGCGCGCGTAATCCGTCTTGCTCGGTTTGCCTTGTCGCGTCATCCATCAACCGTGTGAAGGGCACCAGCTCGATGCAGTCCACGGGACAGGGTGGCAAACACAGCTCACAACCTGTACATAGGTCGGTAAAAATGGTGTGCATACGTTTGCCTGAGCCAATAATGGCATCGACAGGACACGCAGGGATACATTTGGTACAGCCAATGCAATCTTCTTCTCGAATGATGGCTCGCATTTCCATCGGACGATTGGTAGCGGGATCGGTTTGCCACTTTGAGGCTTCAGCTGTCAGTGGGATACGCCCAAGCAATTTGCCGATTTGGTCGGTGACTGATTGTCCACCGGGCACGCATTGGTTATGCGACTCGCCCAATGTGACAATGGCGGTGGCATACGGCAAACAGCCTTCAGGATGACCGCATAGCCCGCATTGGGTTTGCGGTAGAACTTGGTCGATTTGTTGTATTAATCGTTGATGCTCGATACTTAGGCTATTTAGGTTTAAATTATTAAATAGATTAGGTACCTCGAAAACAGGTTGGCTATCAGACATGGCTCAATTTTTATTCACTATAATCATCAGTGTGTATTTTACCATAGCTCATGCCTATTTCGCCTATAACCTATTAAGACAAATCATCAAGACAAATCACTGAATCAATCTGTTTAAGATTGGTAATGCTGTTTGACCCATTCGATCAGTTGGTAAGCAATCGTGCCTTTTGGCGGAATGATAGGGTCGTTTTCATCTAAGCTATCTATATCAAAAAATTGGGCATCCATCAGCTCATTGTTATCTATGGTGATATCGCCACTTTGGTACTCTGCAATAAACCCTACCATTAAATTGCTGGGAAAAGGCCACGGTTGGCTGCCAAAATAGCGCAAATTACTGACAGATAACCCCACCTCTTCCATCACTTCACGATGCACGCATTGCTCTAAGCTCTCACCGACTTCCACAAAACCTGCCAGCACGGTATACATTTTGCTATCTGTCGCCCGTAGATGATGCGCCAACAAAATCTGTGGTTTGTCCGTGGTGGTTTTGATGATGGCGGTGATCATACAAGGCTGTACTCGGGGATACTGGTGATAATGGCAGCTGGGGCAAACGGTGGCATTTTCAATGGGGTGTAACTCCGTGGGCGTACCGCAGCGGCTACAAAATTGATGATCTTGACGAAAGCGTAACAACTGCATGGCTTTGGCTAATTGGCTGGTTTGCAGCGCATCAAGGCTGCCAATCAGATGTCGAAAGCGCAGAAACTCAATCTGTCCTGTAATCTCTTGTGGCAATTGTGACAAGTCGATATCTTGATGGGCAATGGCATAAATGCTGTCGCCTGCCTCATCGGTGTTCACTTTAACGGCCTGAGCAGGCATGTCCTCACAACGATAAAAAAAAGGAAGTTCGCCTATACAAGCGAACTTATCGTTATCACAAATAAGCAAATAATGGTGTAATGCGGTCATATTGGTTACCAAATCACCCTAAGCCACAAGCATGTGTTGTAAGCTACGATAGCCTACATACATTGCATGGTTGCCGGCAGGTTTGTTCGTTTCAAGACTTTCTAAATAATAATCTGCTGACATCACAATATCAGCAATTTTAGCAAGCGCATGCTCTGATAACTCACGACCCTGTTGCTCAATTAAGTTTTGTAGCACTGTGGCACCGCGTTTGAGCAGTTGGCTTTGTCGAGGTAAGTTTAAAAATAAGCAAGCACCCGAGATAGTGCGCATGATATCAGGCACAGGCTTGATATGTAGAATATCTTTGTCGGTGTCATTTAGATAATCATTGAGCGCAGTTTCAATGGTGGCAATCGCGGTACGGCTTTCTTGGACGAGCGTGTTGTGCGCTGTTTCGATTTGCTGTAGCGAAATAGTTTGGTTGCACACGGGCAATGTTACCGCACCTGGGGTATGTGATTTTGCCAGGTTAATTGCCGCATTTTCTGCCATCATTAAAGTGCCAAGCAATTCATCAAAATCATCAGGCGTTGGCTGCGTCCAAGTTTTTAATTTGCCAATTTGTTGAGTCAGTGCTGCACTCACCTCATTTAAATTTAAGGTTTTAAACACGCTACTTAAATCATGCAAACGCTGCGCCATGCTATCAATCTCATCTGGACTTGAATTGAGATTAACTTGGCGAGCATAACTGTCACTGGCAGATTTAATCAAATCAATTTCTTGCTGGATGAGCTGGTTAAGCGTACTGGTCACTTCACGGTCAGGTCCAAATAAGAAGCGGCGCATAGTTTTTAGCTGGGTTTCGTCTAAAGTATTGGCCGAGAATTTGCGCTGAACTTGCAAGGCAAGCTGGCTATCTCTTGAGCTGGCAAATTGCACCAAATCAGCAAAACGAGAATCATTGACAGGTAGATAGTCATTAAATTGTTGTTCAACAAAAATGAGCGCCCGCTTTTGCAGGTTGCTAAGCGGTAAAGCCCCTGCCAAATCTGATACCGCCGCATCAGCAGCATGCCAAAACAAACTATCGGTACGTTTTGAAACCATTTCACACGCAGCTTGCATGGCTTTGAGTTTGTCTCGCTCTTTAGGCGATAATTGATTGCTTTGTGCGGTGAGCGCCACGCTCAGACCTGCGCGATAAGCTTCCACTAATTTTTTTGGGTCAATGCCGAGTGATTTTAACGGTTGGTAATTTTGTTCCGGGTTGGCAATCGCGATACTGCTGTTTTTGTGGCCAGTTAAGTCTGATAGCTGCAGCGCTGGCTGATTCAAATCGCTGTGAAGTTGATTGATAATCGGCAACAACAACGAAGGTTCAATGGTCTCTTTAAGTAATACAAACTCGATATAACGCGCCAATGTCATGATGCCTTCTGACACATCCATTATCATATCATTGCCAGCTTTGTCACGGTTGGCTTGGTCACGCTCGTCATAGAGTTTTTGCAGTCCTGCCGATAGACTATTGGCAAGTTCATACCCTTCCTCTAATTGAATCAACCGCAGTACTTTTGCCAATTGCGCCAAGGTATCCACGGAATCAAGTAGCAAAGGCGCTTGACTACTGTCGTCATTAAACTCACTTAAATGCATCTCGGCATCGTGTAGCGTCACGGCAATCTCAGGTCTTAATAAATGTAATGAAGGCAAATCAAAATTGGTGGCCGTTAGTTTTTGTGAGTTAGGACTTGGCAGACTCATGTTTTTTTATCCAAAATGATTTTAAGTTGATAAAGGTAAAATGACAGCTACGCTTATTGCTGATTATTGTAAGACGTGCCTATGCCAGTGTCTATGTCAAAGTGTTAATACCCGCAGAATAATTACACTCTATCATGAAATTTTGCCCATCAAAGAAATGCCTTTACAAAATTTAATGAGGCATTGTTTATTGTTAAACACTCGCCCAGTTTTCAGCCAGCTGCGGGTTGTTATCTTTTAAGGCGTTAAGCCATTCAAGATGCGCCTGCTCAGCATCACTACTTGCCAAAAAGCGCTTGATAGTCGTGCTAAAACGCTGATGCTCAGTTGCGCCGCCGACACCGCCGCCGACCTCATCATCAATCGCCAACGCAACCTGTCCACCTGTCATCGCCAGATACACTTCCGCTAAAATCTCGGCATCGAGTAATGCCCCGTGGAAGGTACGGTCTTGTTTACCGACATTGAGACGTTTCACCAACGCGTCCAAGGTATTGCGCTGCCCTGCGAACATGCGTTTGGCGATGGCAAGGCTGTCTGTCACGGTGACGGCTTGGTTGATATCGGGCAAGCCAAGTCGCGCAAACTCAGCTTGCAAAAAGCTCATATCAAACCCCGCGTTATGCGCGATGATTTCTGCGCCTTGCAAAAAGTCATAAATCGCTTCACCGACTTGCTCAAACACGGGCATATCATTTAAAAACACATTGTGAATGCCATGAACGCGAATGACTTCCTCACCCATCTCAATTTTTGGGTTGATATAGACATGCAGTTTTTCACCGGTAAAACGTCGATTAATCATCTCAACGATACCGACCTCAATGATACGGTCACCATTTTGCGCTTCAAACCCTGTGGTCTCAGTATCGAGAATCAGCTGCCGATTGGCAGTCCCTTTGTGTTTGGCGATGGGTAATAAAGGTATAAAGGTCGGATTGGGCTGACTGGTAATACCGTTAAACACGGGACGCTGAGCAATCAAACTGTCATCTTGCGCGACAAATTGCCCTTGTGGGTTGGTGAACACCGCAAAATGTGGGTTAGCACTTGTTGGTAAGTCAGTTGCCTGCCCCCCTAACGATGACTGAGTTGATACATCGACACTTTGAGTATGGCTAGCTTGAGTATGGCGGGTTTGAGCCTTGCTTGTTTGGATAGTGCTTGTTTGAATAGTGCTTGGGGCTGGCTCACCGTCGAGTGCCTGCAAAAAGATATCCCCCATTATCTCACTGTCGGCAAACTCCATATCTTGCGCGTCATCAAAAGACGCATCGCTAAAATCACGGGTTAACGCTGAGTGATTGAGGACTGGGTTGTTATCGGTTGACATTGGATTCATGGGCAGGTCTTTTTTTTTATCATCAAAATCAGGGTTTTTATCACTAAAATTCGATTTAACATCTAAATCAGTCGTGAGATTGGGTGGATTTTTAATCACTTTGTTAAAACTTTTGGGCAGTTGATCAATGCCTTGGTTTGCAAGCTTATCGGCATATTCATTGCCATCATGACCGGCGTGTCCTTTGACCCATTGCCAGTCAATTTGTCGCTGCTCGCACAGCTTATCAAGTCGCTGCCATAATTCCACATTTTTGACATTTTTCCAATGTTTCTTTTTCCACCCCGCCAGCCATTCGCTGATGCCTTTGATGACATAGCTAGAGTCTGACCAGATTTGAATCGGTAACGCTTTTGGGCTGTTTTCCAGTGCGGCAATCGCACCCATTAGCTCCATACGGTTGTTGGTGGTATGTGCTTCACCCCCGCAAATATCAATTTGCTCACCCGTAGGTAAAATCACCACAGCACCAAAGCCCCCTTTACCAGGATTGCCACGGCAGGCGCCATCAGTGTAAGCAAGGGTTCGACCCACAAGGGGCGTTAAGGCATGATTTGACATAGATAACAACCCATATAAAACAGCAAAACAATCAAAAAAACAGCCCTCAGTATAAGAAAAAAAAGCATAAAAAGCCATGCCAAAACGTCTATAATAACCGCTTATAGTTGCTATCTGCAGGTTTAAAGGACGTCTATGCAAAACAAATCTCGTGCGCTCGTGTCACCCGTGTTGACCAAGGCGGGTATGGCTATGGTCTGTGCGCTAAGCCTAAATTTAGCGGCTTGTAACAAGCCCCAATCCCCTGCAACAACTAGCAGCGATGGCGCAAAACCGTCGCCAGCGTTATCAGAACCTGCCGCTAGCGATGATGTGTTTGTGGGCTGTTACACAGTCAGCCATACGGAACCTGCCCAAATCAAAATCATCAAAAATGGTGACAACTATGCCATGCAAATGCGCGAGTTTAACGACCCCAGCAAAAACTGGGACAAGCCTGAAGCCATGCAAGTCATCGCCACTGACAGCCCAGATATACAAAAATACTTTGACATCAAAGCCGATGAACATCAATACTTAGAAAAAGTCATTGCCCGTCCCGACCGCGTGTTTGTGCTCGCCAAAATCACCGATAGTTTTGCAAGCCTAAACCCGCAATTTGACAGCCCGTATCTGGGTTATATCTACAAAGGTAGCAATACTGTCTATAAAGTGGCATGCGAGCAAACCACCAAACTGTAATCACCTGAGTTGCTGCTTGACTTGATGAGCTTGGTTTGCTGCTTGATTTGATGCTTGAGTTAATATATCTCATCCAAATTTTAACCCAAACGATTAATAGAGAATAAGCGATGAATTTTTTTGCATGGTTAGTGCTAGGCTTAGTGGCATACACTAGTGGCTTTAGTATCCGTCATTTCCACTACAAAGACGCCGCCATCCCAACTGATAAAAAATGGCAATACTCGGCGATTTTTTTTGTGGTCGCGCTCGTGGTCTTTGCGCTATTGAATTTATATGTTATGCACAAAGCTGCGCTTGATATGATGTTTGTGTTGGTATCGAGTTTGGTGGCGACAGGGGTTTTTTATTATGGTATTTCGGCAGATACCAACAACAAGATGAATATACCTGATTAAATATACCCGATTAGTTGAACCATGATTTTTGTAAGTCGATGAATTTGTTTGGATAATAAAATGTCTCAAAAAATGGCGAATACTCACGCCCACATGACTGCCACCCACTTGGCTGGCTTGACGCGGCGTCGACTGCTAAAAACAGGCATAGCGCTATCGGCAGCGACGGTAACGGGTGCAAAAGCGGATTTGACCATTGGCGGGCAAGTGATTAGCCAACCTTCACAGCGGTATGGGTCAAACAATGATGCTGATAACATGGCTTTTGGCGAGCCCGGCGCTATGCCCAATGGCAATACGCCCATGGAAACAGTGCCCATCAATCCCCAATGGCCCCAATGGGACTTTGCGACCATCAAAGCCAATTGTGAAGCACTCAAAGGTCGCGGCGTCCACCTCCATCTGGTAGCACCATCGGGATTTGGCAGTGATGAACAGCGTAACTTACTGGCGATTCACCGACTCACCCAAGCCGGATTTTATATCGACAATCCAGAAGTGATTAGCCGACGTTATTTGCGCTTTGCAGGTTCAGACAGTGAGCGATTGGGCGATATTACCGCGTTACTCAATCAACCTTTACACCAATTGCCTAAGATATTACTCGGCGTGCGCGGCGGCTATGGCGCGATGCGTTTGCTCAACAAACTAAGTGATCAGCAGTGGCGAACGTTGACGCAAAAACTCAAAGATCGCGGCACACTTTTGATGGGATTTAGTGATTTTACTGCCTTGCAGCTTGCCATGTACGCCAAAGGTCATCTCCCCTATGTGGCAGGGGCAATGCTAAGTAGTGACTTTGGCAAAACAGCGGTGAATACTGATACCATCCAAAGTTTTATCAACCTTTGTACCCAAAACCAGCTAAGTATCCAAGTGCCAGAAACTCAGCTTTATCGTGACACTGCGCGTCCCTTGGCTAAGCCGATAAAAGGCATCTTATGGGGCGGTAATCTTAGTGTGTTATCTGCAATGGTGGGCACACCGTATATGCCAGCTGTCGACAACGGGATTTTGTTTTTGGAAGATACCGGTGAGCAGCCTTACCGTATCGAGCGTATGCTACAAACCTTGGTGTTATCAGGTATTGTGGCAAAACAGCAGGCAATTGTGCTCGGCAAATTTAATTTTAGCGGCATCAGTGATGCTTACAATGGCGATTACACCTTTGATACCGTCATCCGTACCATCCAACAAACCACAGGGCGACCCATCTACACAGATTTCCCCTTTGGGCATGTGGCAAGACGCATTAATTTTCCGCTCGGTGTGCCTGTGACACTTGACAATGTGGGTAGTGGTTATCAAGCGACATTCAACCAGTTTTATCATCTTAAAACCGATATAAACTTTGCTAATTTGGATTTAACTAAATTATTCGTCTAACGTATTATTGATCTAAAGTATCATTGGGCTAGCGGGGTTTTCCGTATGTTAGTTAAAACCTGTTTGTATGCTACCCAAACAGGTTTATTTAACACACACTCTTTGACTTTCCAATCGCACTAAAAAATCCGATTGTTATCATGCGGTTTGGCAAATTTGGCAATATTGGCTTCGATATTTTTAGCGATATTGAGATAATAGTCGGCAAATTCATCGCCTGCGCCTTGATTAGCAATGACGGATGGCTCGCCCTTATCGGCTTGCTCGCGGATGCCTTTTGCCAGTGGTAATTGCCCCAGCAGCGGCACTTGATACTGTGCTGCCATTTTATCTCCGCCGCCTTCGCCAAAAATCGCTTCGGTATGCCCACAGCTACTACAAGTATGCAGTGCCATATTTTCTACCACGCCCAGCACAGGGATATGGGTTTTGCGGAACATCTCAATGCCTTTTTGCGCATCTAGCAAGGCAATATGCTGCGGTGTGGTCACAATCACCGCACCGGTCACAGGAATACGCTGGGCGAGCGTCAACTGAATATCCCCTGTCCCAGGTGGCATATCAATCACCAAATAATCAAGATTTGGCCAGTTGGTTTGGTTGTAAAGTTGCATCAGTGCGCCTGTGGCTTTGGCACCGCGCCAAGCAATCGGGGTGGTGTCATCACTCAACAAGCTACCGATAGATAGCATCGGTATGCCTTGCGCGGCAATCGGTACGAATTGCTCATGCTCGAGCTGCGGCTGCTGACCTGCCACGCCAAGCATACTTGGAATACTGGGGCCGTAGATATCGGCATCCAGCACGCCCACGCGTTTGCCCAATTTTTGCAGCGCCAAGGCGATATTCACTGTCGTCGTCGATTTACCAACGCCGCCTTTGCCCGAAGCCACCACAATAATATGCTCGATACGTGGATGCGGTGTTAATTCAGCTTGGGTGGTGGCTTTTTTGGCAATCGCAGGTTCAGGGGTTTCTGTGACTAATTTGTCACTTTGTGGCGCGGCCTGAGTGACGGGTGGCATGGCATTGGTGGTTTTGGGTAGGGTTGAGCCACTACCTTTGGTCGTAGGTTTTGGCGCAGTAGTGCTGTCAAACAAGGTAATATTCATATTCACTTCACTGACCCCATGAATATGTAGCTTTTGGCTCAAATCATGATGGATTTGTTCAGGATTGCAGTCATCGGGCAAGCGCAAATCCAATGTCAGACTATTACCTTGCTGTTTAACCCCTTTGACATAGTGGCGAATTGGCTGGTTATTGACACGGTAGTCATCCAATAACTGATTAAGCGTGGACTCATCCACTGTTGCCACGGTTTTTGGTTTAATAAAGTTGAACATGATAGTTGCTTACCCCAATGTTGTTATTTTAACGATTTTAACCACTGTTAAGTGGGGTTTATTGCCAATTTTCACAGAGACAGATTGAACATATCTGTGTGAAAAGTAATTTTTCTTGTTTGATTGATGCCCATTGGTTGGGAAATGATGCGATTTAAGCTATCATACAGCAATAATGACATTTTTTTAAACAAATCAATAACAGGTGTATTGTGAGAAAAATTTTAGTTACTAGCGCCCTACCCTATGCCAATGGTCCGATTCATTTGGGGCATTTGGTTGAGTACATCCAGACCGATATTTGGGTACGTGCTATGAAATCACTGGGTCATCAAGCGACCTATGTGTGTGCCGATGATGCCCATGGCACAGCGATTATGCTCAAAGCAGAAGCCAACGGTGTCACCCCTGAAGAGCAAATTGCCGATGTCAAAGCCTCCCATGAAAAAGATTTTGCGGGATTTTTGGTTGATTTTGACAACTACTACTCAACCCATAGCCCTGAAAATGAGCATTACTCCCAGCTGATTTATAATCGCTTGTATGAAAACGGTCATATCTCGCACAAAGCAGTTGAACAGCTGTATGACCCAGAAAAAGGCTTGTTTTTGGCAGACCGTTTTGTCAAAGGCGAATGCCCAAAATGTGGCGCAAAAGACCAATACGGCGATAACTGCGAAGTCTGCGGCACGACCTACAATGCCACCGAACTCAAAAATCCCTACTCAACGCTTTCAGGTGCAACGCCTGTTTTGAAATCATCCATCCATTACTTCTTTAACCTGCCAAATTTTAACGAATTTTTGCAGGATTGGACGCGTAAAGAAGGTCGCCTGCAGACCTCTATCGCCAACAAATTACAAGAATGGTTTGATGCAGGGCTTGCCAACTGGGATATCAGCCGCGATGCGCCGTATTTTGGCTTTAAAATCCCAAACACCCCAGCCAGTGAACCCGACAAGTATTTTTATGTGTGGCTCGATGCGCCTGTCGGTTATATGGCAAGTTTCAAAAACTTGTGTGACCAACAAGGTGCGCAGTTAGGCTTAAATTTTGATGAGTATTGGTCAAAAGAAAATCATAACAACACCGAAGTTTATCACTTTATCGGTAAAGATATCGTGTATTTCCACGCCCTGTTTTGGCCAGCGATGCTGGAAGGCGCAGGATTTAGAACCCCAACTGCCATCAATGCGCATGGCTTCTTAACCGTCAATGGCGAGAAAATGAGTAAATCTCGCGGCACCTTTATCAAAGCTGATACCTACTTACAAAACCTTGACCCCGAATACTTACGCTACTACTTCGCTAGCAAATTATCTGCCAGTGTCGAAGATATCAATCTTGATCTTGAAGACTTCATGCAAAAAGTCAATTCAGACTTGGTGGGTAAGGTCGTCAATATCGCTAGCCGCTGCGCAGGGTTTATCCATAAAAATCATGGCAGTAAACTGGCACTAACAATCAGCGAGCCTGCTTTGGTGCAACAAATCATTGATGCGGGCGAAGACATCGCTGCCGCTTATGAAGCGCGCGAATTTAGCAAAGCCATGCGGCTGATTATGGCGTGTGCAGACAAAGCCAATGAGTACATCGATGACAAAAAACCGTGGGCTCTTAACAAAGTCGAAGGTCAACAAGCCGAAGTACAAGCGGTGTGTACCGTCGCGCTTAATATCTTCCGTCAATTGGTGGTTTATCTTGCCCCTGTATTGCCATTGATGTGTGAGAAAGCACGAATTTTTCTCAATGTTAACAGCCTAGATTTTGATAGCCGTCATGCGTTATTGGTTGGGCATACCATCAACGCCTTTACCCCATTGATGCAGCGTGTTGACAAAGATAAAGTTGCTGCGATGGTGGACGCTTCAAAAGAAGATTTAAACAAACAGCCTGCTATCGCCAATCAACCAGCAAATGGGCAAGCGGGCACTAGCAAAACCAAAGCCGCCGCTAGCGAACAACCCACTGATGCTAACGCATTGATTGGTATCGATGACTTCGCCAAAGTCACGATGACCGTAGCAAAAGTACTAGCCTGCAATAACGTGGAAGGTGCAGATAAATTGCTGCAATTTACCCTAGATGTGGGTGAGACAGATGCGCAGGGCAATGTGAAAACGCGCAATGTGTTTAGTGGTATCGCCAAATTCTATAACCCTGAACAATTGGTAGGCAAAACCGTGGTCTGCGTCACCAACCTTGCGCCACGAAAAATGAAGTTTGGTATTTCTGAAGGTATGATTTTATCGGCTGAAAAAGCGGGTCAATTGACCGTGGTTACGCTAGATGACCATATCCCTGCGGGTGCGACCCTTGCTTAATGGGCTTAACTGTGATTGATGGCGATGAGCTGAAACATTTTGACACATTCTTAATCATTTTTTTGGTCACAACAAAAAACCGCTGGTAATCATCAGCGGTTTTTTTATTAAGCTATCCTAAATATCAAAAAATCAATAATGTCGCCCGATTAACGGTCGCTTTTGCTAACGCTAATGCGAACGGGTATAGATTTTCGATTGGCTCTAACTGGATTAGCTGACTTATTGTATTGGCAATAATGGGGTGCTTCAGCCGAAGGTAGAATAGCACCAACTACTAATACGCCTGCCATCAAGTTTGATGAGTTCATATAGCCTCCTTGTTGAGTTAGTGTACGATGATTCCATCTGTGAATCATTTACCTTTACTAAGCACAGACATGTTTAACTTAATCAACGCTGCAACGAATCGTTTAAAAAAGATAAATAATGCTGCGAGTAGAAGTTGTATTCTAAAAGATATCGAAAGATTTTCATACCATTTTATTATGACAGTTTCATGAAATATCCAATTATTTTGATACTTTATGTTTCAATTAAGGTCTTTTTGTTTCCACTAAGCGCTTTATGTAATTAAACCTACTCAGACAGCAATATTTACAACACTTTTTTAAAAGACTAATGTTCATAAAAACCGCTAAGCAATAAAAAAACTTATGTATGATATGTATAGAGGATAGCAAACTTTCATTTATGTTATAGCAAACTAGTACGTTGAAATGATATACTCTGCTCACAAAACAATTTTGATGATTGGGGAATACTATGTTGTCAACCACACGCGGTCAATTATCCGCTATCTGCGCCCTTCTTGGTTTATCTTTAGCCGCCTGCTCACCTCAGAAACCAGACGCGCAAACCTCTATGGACACGGCTAGCAAATCCTCAGCCACTGCCAGCCAAAAACCCAATAAAACCATCGCCATTTCTGCGATTGTGGCGCACCCATCGCTCGACGCCATTCGCCAAGGTATCCTTGATGAATTGGCTGCTGAAGGGTATATCAAAGGGCAAAATCTAACCGTAAATTTTCAGTCAGCACAAGGCAATACAGCAACGGCAGGACAAATATCCAAACAATTTGTCGCCGACAAACCTGATGCTATCGTGGCAATCTCCACCCCTACCGCTCAGTCGTTGGCTGCCGCTAGCAAAGAGATACCGATTGTTTATACAGCAGTGTCAGATCCTGTCGCTGCCAAGCTCATTACTCAACAAAACACCCCGACTCAGCCCAACATCACAGGTTTATCCAGCCAATTACCGCTAGCACCGCAGCTTGACTTTATACAAAAAATCATGCCGTCAGCCAAATCCATTGGCTATGTGTTTAGCGCAGGTGAAATGAATTCGGTAGCGCTGCGCGATAAACTCAACATTGCGCTACCAAAGCGTGGCATGAACTTAGTGGATATCCCAGCCAACCGTCCGACTGATATTGCCATGGCAACTAACAGTCTTGGCGGCAAAGCCCAGCTGATTTATACCTCAATGGACAATAATGTGGCATCGGCATTTGAATCGATGGTGCAATCAGCCAATGCACTAAAACTTCCCATCATCGCCTCCGATGAGTTTAGCGTCCGCCGCGGTGCTACGGCAGCACTCGGTGTCAATGATTATGACTTTGGGCGTACCACAGGCAAAATGGTAGGCAAAATTTTGGATGGCACGCCTGTCAGTCAAGTTAAACCCGAAGTAATGAACCAATTAACTTTATATGTGAGCCCAAAACATGCACAAGCCCAAGGCTTAACACTAAATCCTGAACTATTAAAAGGCGCGATTAACGTTGATACTACACCCGAGCGAAAAATTGACAAATAATTGTTATGGGTAAATAAAAAAAACCCGCCTAACTAAATAGACGGGTTCTTCAAACTCGGCAGTGAAACGATGCCTTATTTAAAGCACATTTAAAAATTTAAAGCACATTTAAAATAACACGTGTCGCTTCAATGACATCAAGTACGCGGTTGTCAACACGTAGGCGAACTTCACCTGGGCGCGGGCGACTGATAACTTTTGCCTGGCGATAAGCATTGTTATTTAACACATAGACATTTCGGTCATTATATCGCTTGACTGTGTAGTAACGATTGTCTAGTTTTTTTTGCCCAGCCTGGTGGTACCGCTTTACCACGTGCAACATTTTTTTGTAGACCTGGGGGTAATTGGCGATACTAATCATGGGTTAGGTAGCGACCCGTACGACTATCGTAGTATCGATTATCACCTCTGTCGCGGTCTCTATCATGGTTCGTGTTGTAGCGTTGGTTTTCTTTGCGGTCATCTTTATAGTGTTTTTGTTGCTGTTTCCAGTTTTTTTCTTGTTTATATTGAGCTTTACCATGACCAGGGTCTGCCAAAACAACGGGTGAAGCCACGAACGAGCCCGCTAAAAGTAAGCTAGTTAATAATGTCGATTTTTTCATTGTCATACACCTTTATCTGTACCTTGTATAAGTAATTTTGTATGAAGCTATATTATGAAATTAAAATGTAACTTAATATGACAATGCTGTGGTAATTTTCTTTCTACTTAAAAACAATACGCTATGACTTATTGGTTAGCTGATGACTTAGCGAATTATTATTGAAAAATGATACATTAGCGAAATGAGGCAAATTGTTATGTTATAGCAATTTATCAGAAAACACCTTTTAACCAGTAACCTAAAGCTTTTATCATGGTTGGCAAACTTGCCTGATACATATAACGCTATGCGGCTGCAAAATTAGCTGATAAAATGTAAATAATGTTTAACAATGCTGTAGGATATTGTTATTGAAGTGTAAGATTTTCCTTTTTAAGATTTACCTTTTTATTACCTTTTTAATTGTTACCCTATGGATGGATTTTTGGAGTGATATATGTTGAACGCTATATTTGGTGTTTCTCGTTTGACCACAGCAATGATACTAGGTGGAATTTGTATGGCAAGCCTGATGGGTTGCAGCCAATCTAACAATAAAACAGCTGATGCCAGTACGGCAAGCACAGCAAGTGCAACGACAGCTGCGTCAGGCGATACCAAGTCTGTTGCTATCACAGCAATCGTTGAGCACCCAGCATTAGATGCCGTTCGTCAAGGTGTGATTGAAGAGCTTGGCAACGAAGGCTTTAAGGAAGGTCAAAACCTAAAAGTAAATTTCCAGTCAGCCCAAGGCAATACGGCGACTGCCGGTCAGATTGCCAAACAATTTGCCGCGGATAAGCCCGATGCCATCGTTGCTATTGCTACCCCATCGGCGCAATCCGTCATTGCAGCGACCAACTCAATTCCTGTCATTTTCTCTGCAGTTACCGACCCTGTCGAAGCAAAACTGATAAAATCTTGGGAAGCCTCTGGCACCAACGTGACAGGCGCATCAGACATGTTACCACTTGAGCCACAGATTGAGCTGATGAAAAAAGTCGTACCAAATCTCAAATCAGTCGGCTATGTATACAGCCCAGGCGAAGTCAACTCAACCGTGGTACTCAAAGCGCTTGAAACAAAATTTAAACCGATGGGTATCAACATCGTTGCGGCACCTGCACAGCGCACTACCGATATTCCCCAAGCAACTCGTGGTCTACAAGGTAAAGTTCAGCTCATCTATACCTCACTTGACAACAACGTGGTATCCGCCTATGAGTCGCTTTACCAAGCAGCTAAAGAAATCAAAGTCCCTCTAGTGGCATCCGATACGGACTCCGTTGCCCGTGGTGCAGTCGCAGCAATGGGTATCAACTACAAAAATTTGGGCATCGAAACAGGTAAAATCGTTGGACGCGTCCTAAAAGGCGAGAAACCAGGTACCATCAAGCCTATCACGATGAATAAGCTTGACTTATACCTTAGTCCAAAACACGCGCAAGAAGTCGGTATTACGCTGCCACAAGAGTTAATTAGTCAGGCAGCCCAAGTAGAACCTGCGCCAAAAGCTAAACAATAAATCATTCGTTAGTTTTAGCTGTTTTAATGTGATTGCAAATTTGATTTCCCAGTGGCAACTAAAGTTTCAAAGCGCGTATTTTTACTTTAGTCGCATTACGCTTAACGCCACTTGGTTTACCTTAACACCTGACTGCTTGTTGAATTAACAAGCGGTCTTTACTTTTTTGTGTGAACAGTTATGTCGTTACTTGCTTTATTTGGTGCCCTAGAAAGTGGTCTAATCTATGCGTTAGTGGCTTTGGGCGTATACATTTCATTTCGGGTGTTAGATTTTCCAGATTTGACCGCGGATGGTAGTTTTCCCTTAGGCGGTGCTGTCGCAGGCGTGGCAATCATCGCGGATGTCAACCCTTGGCTGGCTTGTATCTTTGGTATGCTTGCTGGCGGTGTTGCAGGTTTGGTAACGGCTTGGCTACATGTCAAACTTGGTATTTTACAGTTGCTCTCCAGTATTTTAGTGATGGTCGCGCTGTATGCCGTCAATTTGCGTATTATGCAAGCGCCAAACTTGCCATTGCTCGGTGAGCCAACAATATTTGGCGAACTGGTGACCGATAGTAATGGCTATTGGATGCGCTGTGTGGTGATTGGTGGTGTGGTGATTGCTGCCAAGTTTTTCTTGGATTGGTTCTTTAGCACTGAGATGGGCTTGGCGATGCGAGCAACTGGCTCTAACCTTAGAATGTCACAAGCTCAAGGGATTGCTACCTCTCGTAGCATTTTGTTAGGTATGGCGATTTCTAACGGGCTGATTGCGCTTGCTGGTGCGATTTTTGTGCAAACCCAAGGCGGTGCCGATATTTCCATTGGTGTTGGTACCATTGTGATTGGTCTCGCTGCCGTTATCATTGGTGAAACCATCATCCCTGCCAAAAAGATGCTGTGGATTACCCTATCTGCTATTGTCGGGGCGATTCTTTATAAATTCTTTATCCAAATTGCGTTGTCAAATGATACCTTACGTGCGATTGGTTTTGGTCCTCAAGATGTTAACTTGGTCACCGCACTGCTGGTGGTGATTGCTTTAATCCTACCAAAAATCAAATCAAAAATTTTAAGCAATCGCCATAAGCATGCCGCTTAACTTGGTATCAAATAGTTGATGTTAACTTTGGCACTTAACAACTTATAAAGCAAAAGGACAATGCCTTATGATGAACGCAGACAACCTACGATTGACCTTCAATCCTGGTACGCCCATTGAAAACCCTGCCTTACGTGGTATCAGCCTGCGTATTGAGGCGGGTGAATTTGTCACGGTCATTGGTACCAACGGCGCAGGTAAGTCGACGTTTTTAAATGCCGTCGCTGGCACGATTCGGGTCGATAGCGGCAAAATTACCTTAAACAATATTGACGTGACCAAAAAATCCGCCCACCAACGGGCACACTGGGTAGCACGCGTTTTTCAAGACCCAATGGCAGGTACTTGTGAAGCCTTAACCATTGAAGAAAACATGGCACTTGCTTACAAGCGTGGCGAATCGCGTTTTTTAAAAGGCGCATTGAATCACAAAAACCGTGAAATTTTCCGTGAAAAACTGGCAATTTTAAAATTAGGGTTAGAGAATCGACTCACTGACCGTATGGGTTTGTTATCAGGCGGGCAACGCCAAGCGGTTAGCCTATTAATGGCATCCCTGCAGCCATCAAAAATTTTACTACTTGATGAACACACGGCTGCCCTTGACCCAAAAACCGCCGCTTTCGTCTTGGAACTGACCGATAAAATTGTCCAAGAAAACAATCTCACTACCATGATGGTCACTCACTCCATGCAGCAAGCGCTCAATCATGGCACGCGCACCGTCATGCTACACCAAGGGCAAGTGGTACTAGACGTATCAGGCGATGAACGCAAAGGCATGACTGTCCATGATTTACTCAATATGTTTGAACGCACCCGCGGCGAAGTGGTAGAAGATGACAGCTTAATTTTGAGCTAACTTAACTGGGCCCAATCAAATAAGATGGGTTAAATAAGATGGGTTAAATAGAATAAGTTAAATAAACCCTAGCACTTAACATGATGAAGATGGATAACATAAGTTATCCATTTTTTTACACACAGTGATAAATTAATTCTTCATAATAACACTGGATAAGCAAGCAGTGCCAATACTGCTATTTTTCTCAATTTTAATTATAAAAAACAATATCCTTTGAGGTCACTATGTTTGATTTAAAATCACTTGTTACGAAAGCTGTCGAAGACAAAACGTTAAATGTCAATGAATACATCTTTATGCCAGAGCGCGTGGATATGATGGTAAAAGATGGACGGCTAAGCTGTGTATTAAATACCAATGGTAAAGTTGATTTTATTTACCATAAAAATGGTATTACTGAAGTGCGTTCAGGTCTACGTAAAAGTCCGTTTACCTCGTTTCGCAATGAGCTTCACTATGGCGTGTATGATGATGTGGTGGATGAAGTGATTGAAGCAGTTGAAAAAATCATTGGCAGTCAATCCAAATACTTTAATTTTGCGGCTGATGCAGAATAAAAAAGTCAATTATAAAAAAGCTGAAACATTACTTTTCAGCTTTTTTTATATCTTTTATTTATAGATGATTCCTTTATTTATAGATAATTAAAGGCGCTATCAATCGCATCATCTAATCGCTCAACCGCGATAATTTTGAGACCTTGATATTGCTCTAATTGCGTTTTGGGGGCATTGGCTTTGGGTACAATCGCATGGGTAAAGCCATGTTTCACCGCTTCTTTTAGACGCTCTTGACCATTGGGAACAGGTCTGATTTCACCCGACAAGCCCACTTCACCAAATACTGCCAGGGTATAAGGCAAAGGCTTTTCCTTGATACTAGACGCACAGGCCAATAAAACCGCCAAATCTGAGCCGGTTTCAAGCACCTTGACCCCGCCTACCACATTGACATACACATCTTGCCCATTGGTTTGGATACCGCCATGGCGGTGCATGACTGCCAGCAACATGGCTAAGCGCTGATAATCTAAACCTAGTGCCATGCGCCTAGGTTGCCCTTGCGATTCATCGACCAGCGCTTGTACTTCAACCAGTAGCGGTCTGGTACCTTCACGGCTAACCATGACCACTGAGCCTGCAATCGGTTTATCATAGCGACTTAAAAATATCGCCGATGGATTTGCCACTTCTTTGAGCCCTGCATCCGTCATGGCAAAAATGCCCAGCTCGTTGACGGCACCAAAACGATTTTTCACCGCACGAATCATTCGAAAACGGCTGTCCGACTGCCCTTCAAAATACAGTACCGCATCTACCATATGTTCTAGCACGCGAGGGCCTGCCAGCGCCCCTTCTTTGGTCACATGCCCGACCAAGAATAACGCTGTACCTGTTTGCTTGGCATAGCGCGTCAGAATCGCTGCTGATTCACGAATTTGACTGACACCGCCTGGCGCAGATTGGATAGCTTCGGTAAACAAAGTCTGAATTGAGTCAATGATAGCGACGGCTGGTTGCTCTTGGGTCAAGGCTTGGCAGATCATTTCAACATTGGTTTCTGCCAATACTTTTAAGTTGTTATTGGGTAGCCCCAAACGACTAGCCCGCATCGCTACCTGTGACAACGATTCTTCACCCGTAATATACAGCGCACTGCCGGCTAGACTGTGATTTTCTGCCATGTGAATCGCCGTCTGTAGCAAGATAGTGGATTTGCCAATACCGGGATCACCCCCAATCAGCACCACAGAACCTGCCACTAAGCCACCGCCTAACACCCGATCAAACTCACCAACACCCGTTGGTAGCCTAGTATCGAGTGACATAGGCACAGCATTAAGTGGCATGACGCTCGATTGCTCGCCTGCGTAGTTACTAGCTTTTTTGGTGACAGGTTTGTGATGTGGCATGCTGACCGTCGGGGCTTCGACAAGGCTATTCCATGCGCCACATTCGGCACACTGCCCCGACCATTTACCGAAGTTTGCGCCACATTGTTGGCATACGTAGGATGATTTTGATTTTGCCATAGATTCCAATTTGCAATGAAAAATTTAAAAATAAAGAAAAATTTAAAATAAAAAAACTTAAAGCGTATTGGTGGTAATGAGAGGGATAAACAATGCGATGAAATTAATGCAATGAAATTAGGGATAGCGAGCTATGTTTGACACACAAGTTTTGACACGCAAGATCGCTGTTATTTGTGGCTATATTTATGGGCGACCAGGTCATAAATCCAGTAAAAAATAAATCCATATACCAAAATAAGTAAGGTCAACGAAATATCGAGCATAAACGCCTGCCACAGTCCAATATTCATCACCCACATGACCAGTGGTAAGGTAAAGCCCAACAAGCCACCTTCAAACCCCACTATATGCAGTACCCGTAGCCATAGCGGTCGAGCCAGTTTTTCACCGGTAAAAAATTTATCAAACAGTAAGTTATAAATAAATGTCCAAATCATGGCGATGAGCGAAATGCCAATCAGCAGCGCCAATATACTTGAGTTAGGCTGCGATTCACTACCCGTAAAGCCAAAAAAGCTGAGTAATTTTACCCAGCCTAATGATAGCAGTATGGCGATTGTCTCAAATAAAATCGCTTGCCAGATGCGTGCTTTTATCGTCATGATGTGCTTGTAGCCATCTTGCTAAACCCTGCTTGCTAGACCATGAAGTTCTCACCCAAGTAGACCTTACGTACCAACTCATTGTCTAAAATATGCGCTGGCGTGCCTGCCGCAATAATTTGTCCTTCACTGACAATATAGGCATGTTCACAGATAGCCAAAGTTTCACGTACATTATGATCGGTAATGAGCACGCCGATGCCGCGCTGTTTAAGCTTGATAATCACCTCTTTGATATCGCCTACTGAAATCGGGTCAACCCCAGCAAAAGGCTCGTCAAGCAAAATAAACTTGGGATTTGAGGCAAGGCTGCGGGCAATCTCACAGCGTCTGCGCTCACCGCCTGACACGCTCATCCCTAATGAATGGCGCACATGACCCAAATTAAATTCCCCAATCAGCTGCTCAAGTTGCTGCTGCTGCCCCGCTTTATCCAAATCTGTGCGAGTCTGCAAAATCGATAAAATATTTTCTTCAACGGTTAATTTGCGAAAAATTGACGCTTCCTGCGGTAAGTAGCCAATGCCTGCTGCGGCGCGCTCGTGCATGGACAATGCCGACAAATCTTGATTGCCCAGCTGTATCTGCCCTTTGTCCATATTGACCAGACCAACGACCATATAAAAGCTGGTAGTCTTACCCGCCCCATTTGGACCGAGTAACCCAACCACTTGTCCTTGTTCTACCGAAAAAGACACGTCTTTAACCACCCAACGCTTGCCATAGCGTTTGGCAAGGTGCTGCATGATTAGAGTCTGGTTGGCTTGCGGTTGCGACATAATAAATCCTAGAACTAAACAATAGCAATGAACAAAGCGAAAGCAAGTTAAACAATACTAGCGATTACGAACGCCCACACGGTTGGTTGATTGTGGCGGAAACACCAACTCAACACGTTGGTTATTCCCTGCTTTTGCCTCAATATCACCCACTTTTAGACTGTAATGGATGACATTCCCAGAAAAACTACCGCCATTTTGGGTCAAGCGCGCATTACCCGTGAGGGTGACAAGCCCTGTTTTGACATTGTAATCAATTCGATTCGCCTGACCTTTCGCTAAGCCCTTTTCTTGTGTCACAATTTGTTGGATAGTGGCAGGACGCCCTGTTGCGACTGCACTTTCGATGGCGCGGGTTGGCGTCAAATTGACGGTTAAATTATCCGCCGCCATTTTGAGTGTGCCTTGGGTAATGGTGACGTTGCCTGTATAGCTTGTCACCCCAGAGCGCTCACTGTACGTCGCTTTGTCTGCCAACAACCGAATCGGCTCATTGGCGTCTGATGGCAGGGCGTTTGCCACGTTCGATGCCGCAAGCATGCCAGCAACTACCACACCGCCAGCCATTATTAATTGTCGAGTCTTCACCACAATCATGTTAAACCTTTTATATAAAAATTTTAAAATCAACAATATAGATTAAATTAGCACCGAAGTTAAAGATTTTTGATACTCACTTAAGTCCCGTCAACATCGCAACTGAGTTGCTGTCTTAACAGTAGCCACTCTACTCCATAGAGATAGGGTTAGCTACTGTGCAGGTTGAATCATCACACTCACTTGTCCAAAACCGTAATCACCCGTTGCCAAGTCACCACTAAATTGTTTGGCATCAAACCGATTATTCCCATGGATAAAGGTCAGCGGTTCATTAGTCATCACTGTATTATTGACCAAATCACCGACAAAGTTTTTACCTATCATTTTAACAGGCAAATTCAACATACTGGTATTTTGGGTGAGCAACGGAACGCTAGTTAAGGTCACGTTACCTATCAGTTTGGCAATCTGCTTATTTTCATCCAATTGTGCTTGGTCTGCCACCAAGGTTACTTCACGCTCATTTTTTGGACGGATAACAATCTGTGGCTTGGACATCACGGCGGTATTGGCATTTTGGTAATGAGTTACTTGCGCCGCTGTTAACTGATAGCCGACACTACCTGTTTCCGTCGTTTGTAGCGCTTTAATTTGCTCTGCTTGGTAATCAATATCGGTCGGTTTGAGGGATACTTGGGTCAAGCGAGCATCGTTTTGCGCATAAAAATAGGCCGATACGATAATAAATAATAAGCCTAAAATAAATAGCGTTTTTGTTGACACGATTGCCACCTAACATTGCCAAAAAATTTGATAAAAATGGACGTTACCACACTAAGCCGCATACGCCAAATCACTTAAAACAACTTGCTTAAACCTTAAAATAAATCACTTAAAATAAATCACTTTCAAAAAAATCACTTAGAACAAATCCCTTAGCATAAGTCCCTTAGCATAAATCCCTTAAACCAAGTTATATGACCTAAACCACATAACTGGCCAAAATATCATCGTAATGACCCGTTGCTTTTAAAATCAAATCACATAACTCACGAACTGCCCCTTCTCCGCCTGAGCGCGTGGTAACCATGTCGACCCGTTTGATGACTTCGCCATTAGCATTTGCCACGGCTACAGCAAATCCGACGGATTGCAAGGCTTTGATATCTGGCCAATCATCACCGATATAAGCACATTCTGCTAGCGAGATACCAATCTTAGCTAACAATTCATTGAGCGCCGTCAATTTGTCTTCCCGCCCTTGCACTAGATGGGTAATTTTTAATTCTTTGGCGCGATGCGTGACAATGGCGCTAGTGCGACCCGTTATAATGGCAGTTTGAATACCTGCTTGGTGAATACGCTGAATACCAAAGCCATCTTGAACATTAAAGCCTTTGGTTTCAACACTGTTGGCATCATAGATAATTTTTCCATCAGACAGTACACCATCCACATCCATAACCAATAGTTTAACGTTTTTTGCTTTAGTGAGCAGACTTTGCATGACCTTATCCTTATTATTGTAAGCCTAGTTACTTTAAAAGTAGTTATTTTAAGCCTATTAATTCACACCCGCATGTAGTAGCTCATGCAAGGTCAAAATACCCGCTAAAGTCTTATCATCATTAATGATTAATAGCTGATTTATCTTTTGTTCATTCATTAAGGTGAGCGCATCAGACGCACGCATATCAGGATTGACGGACTTTGGATTGGTTGACATCACCTGACTAATCGGCGTATCAAGCCCCAATTGGCGCGCTAAGCCACGGCGCAAGTCGCCATCGGTGAATACACCCACGACTTGATTGTTTGCATTGGTAATTACCGTCATCCCCAGTCTGCCACCCGTCATACTAAACAAGGCTTCGTTAAGCGTCGAATGCTCATCAATGGTTGGCAGGTTATTTACATGCATCAAGTCTTTTACTTGGGTCAATAATTTGCGACCCAATGCCCCTGCAGGGTGTGATAAAGCAAAATCTTCTGAGGTAAAATGCTTACTATGCACCAACGCCACCGCTAACGCATCTCCTAACGCCAAAGTAGCTGTGGTACTTGATGTCGGTGCCAATCCAAGGGGGCAAGCTTCTTCAGACGCCCCTAAAGTCAAAGCCACATCGGCAGATCTTGGCAAAATACCGCGTTTGTCACGGCTGATACTAATGAGCGGAATGCCCAGTTTTTTTACCACAGGCAGTAACGTGCGGATTTCATCTGACTCACCTGAGTTCGAGATGCCAATTAACACATCGCCTTTGACCAACATGCCAAGGTCGCCATGACCTGCTTCACCAGGATGCATAAAAAAAGATGGCGTTCCCGTTGAGGCAAAAGTCGCTGCAATTTTGCGACCAATAAGCCCTGACTTACCCATACCTGTCACCACCACACGCCCCTGACAGTTTTCGATCAAATGGCAAGCGGTCACAAATCGTTCATCTAGCTGTTCAATCAGCAAATCTAAAGCATGTTGTTCTGTTTTGATAGCGTCTTTGGCATGCTTTAAATAATCAACCGATGCATCCAAGATAATTCCTCACTAATTTTTCAAGATGGCTATTGGTGCGCTTTTTTCGGGCACTTATCTTTATGCGCTTATTGCTCTACGCTTATTCGGGCGTTTAATAGTTAGCATAAACAATATTTAAAGCTAAAAATTTAAAATTTTTTAAAGTCTGATTATCATAGCGTAATTTCAGCCAATATTCACGGGATAAGTCCGAAAATACATATTTTGACAACATTTCATCGAGTTTGTATTAACAATCTAAGCATTGCTAAATCAGTTCCAAATAAACTATAAAAGACAAGTTATAAAAGCTATAAAAAATGGCGAACACTGATAGGGTTCGCCACGTAATATCATGTTTGGAATTTAAAATTAAAACTTGTCTTCACCATTGCCGTTGGCATCATCGTCAAAATTAGTATCATCTTTGGCAGGCTCAAAATTCATAGTGTCATAGCCGCTATCAAAACCACGGTCAGTAAAACCACTGCGATCATACGGTGCTTGGGCAAACCCTGTACGCTCGTGCGAATAGCCACGTGGGTCATTGTCATAACCACCATCAAAGCCGCGGTCACCAAAGCCCCCACGATTAGCAAACCCTGTGCGATTTGCGCCATAGCCTTGTGGTTCAAAACCGCCTGTTTGACCAAAGCCCAGTTGGCTAGATTGGCCGTATCCACTTGCCCCTGGCATTGGCGTGGCTGAACGGGGATTACGGGCAGGTACTACCGTTGAAATGGCGTGTTTGTAGACCATTTGACTGACGGTGTTTTTGAGTAATACCACATATTGATCGAAAGATTCGATTTGACCTTGAAGTTTGATGCCATTGACTAAAAAAATAGACACTGGAATACGGTCTTTACGTAAAGAGTTTAAGAAAGGGTCTTGTAGTGTTTGACCTTTTGACATAGGTTTCTCCCAGAAATAAACAGAAAGTTGGTTAAATTATTATATTTTTAAACGAATTTTTAATTATACCTTATTAGCTTAATATGGATTGTCGAATCACCATATTAGATAAGCACTCAAATAGTATCACCCAAGCATGTCACTGCTGTTAACTTGTTTTTATTAGCAAATTTCTTGCTTGATCAATAGTTGCCAAGGGTCTGATATCAAAACGCTCAACCAATTGTTGTGTGCTAACTAGCTTACGCATCCATGTATATTGGCGTTTTGCTAGCTGCCTTGTAGCATATAATGCCTCATTTTGCATAGTTTGTCTATAATCTTGAATTGGGGAGCTGTGCGTGTTTAGTAAAAAACGCGCCACATCATCATGAAAATTTTCTTCATTATTATCATATGTAAACAATGTTGTATTTTGTATTTTTTCTAAAAAATCCCAAGCTTGCCGGTAGCCAACGCAGCGCATGGATGGCAGATCAGCCGTGAGGTGATACTGTTGTCGCAGGGCAATCACTTCCTGCAAAAAGCCTTGTTGCCACATGATATCTAACCGAAGTGCGATGCGCTTGTGTAACCAATCACGATCTGGCATCACGGCTAAAACTTGCCAACGCTGATTTGGATTGTCGGCTAACGCCCTAGCGGGCTGGTTTTGCCAAGCGCTTAATGGCTTGCCTGTTTGTAGATAGATTTCCACCGCTCTGCCAATTCTTTGGGTGTCTGTGGTTTTGAGTTGCTTAGCAAGGATGGGATCTACCCGGGTTAAATAAGCATGTAGCTGTTCTATCCCCTGCTTGGCAATCAGTTGGGTGACTTGTTGGCGAATCTCAGGCAAGGTTGCTGGGATATCATTGATACCTTGAATCAGTGCCATATAGTACATCATGGTACCACCCACCAGCACAGGTGTTTTATTTTGCTGATGAGCAAGATTGATATGATAGTCCACATCGCTTACAAACTGCGCAACGCTGTAACTTTGCTCAGGACTGATGATGTCAACGAGGGCATGTGGATAGTGTGCCAATTCTTCACGTGTCGGTTTGGCAGTACCGATATTCATATCCCGATAAATCAAGGCAGAATCTACCGAAATAAGACGATATTTGCCTGTTTCGTAGAGTTCATACGCCAACGCTGTCTTGCCGCTGGCAGTAGGTGCTATAAGGCAAATCACGTCTTGTCTATCGGCTGTTATCATAGCTTATTCTGGGGATTGTTAAGGTGAATAGGGAGGTAACTAGGGATTAGGTAAATGCGACTGCGACAGCAGCCATTGTAGCATGTCAGCTTCACTGACTCGAATGGCATTATCGGCAATGTGGGTAAAATCAGCTTGATTCAAATAAGATTGAACATAGGCTTTATCATCACTGTCTATATGATGATATTGTAAATCAATCAGATAAAAATATCCTTGCCAAAAAATTAAAGCAAAAGTTTGATGCTGGTTTTCACATTGATGCTGTCTTTCAAATTCATGCTTGTTTTCAAATAAGGTTACTAGCTGTATCGCGTCGCTATCCGTTAACCTATCAACAGCACCCTTTCTTGCCACCTGATAAATCGACTGATTTTCGGCAACGTGAGTTATGTGATTAGTGGGTTTATCATTAGGCTTTATATAGTGAATGGGCGTAGCTTTACCCGCAGGCAAGTTTTGAAATTTATCGACGTTACTGTTATCAGTTTTTGTCATGCAAGCTTGCCGTTGCAGGGTGTTTAACGCCGTCATTTTAGGCTGCAATTGCTCTAGCATATGCTGAGACAACCAAGCTAATATATTGGTCAATGGCTGGATTTTGACTTGTTGTTTACTTGGGTGAATATTGACATTTATCCACTCGGCAGGCAGCTCAAAAGACAACGCATAGCCCATTTGTAGCGAATTGTCGATGCCAATACCCAGCTTGCGACCCACTTTTTGTATGGCTTGACTAATCGCCAAATCACTGACCAAACGATGATTGATATAAATCAGTTTTGGCAGATTATTCTTATGGGCGATAAAAAACCAGCCGGTAACTTGGGCACTTAAATCCTCTGTCTGTGCTTGTAAACCTTGCAGCGATAAATAAAATGGCTGTGCAATGTTAGCCAATGGCAAATTTAACGCTTGTTCAAGCCGCGCCAAATTAAACGCGGGCAAAAAAGGCAATGCAGCACCCTCTAAATTTTGGTGAGCGGCTTTGGCTGACTGCGTTAAGCTAAAACGCAATTTTTCTTGATGATATAATTCAATCTGCACATCGGCAAAACTAATCGCTAATCGCTGCACGACTTGTTCAATATGGGCAAATTCTGTGGCGATACTTTTTAGGTGCGAGCGTCTGCCTGGCACATTGAAGTACAAATCGCGAACGCTGACACACGTGCCGCGATGTTTTACGATAGGACGAATAGTAGCTTGGCTTACCTCGCTACCGCTCACGCTCAGCTGTTGCCCTATCCCGCTGTCATTGTGACTACTGGTTAATGTCAGATGCGATATCGCTGCAATGCTCGCTAGTGCCTCGCCGCGAAAGCCTAAACTATGAATACCAACCAACTCGCTGACATTAGCAAGTTTACTGGTAGCATGGCGAGTGACTGCAAGCGTCATGTCATCAGGATGAATCCCCATGCCGTTGTCACTAATTTGAATCAACCCAAGCCCGCCTTGTTCGATATCGATGCGAATATGAGTAGCGTTGGCATCGATAGCATTTTCAATCAGTTCTTTGACCACAGAAGCAGGACGCGTGACTACCTCGCCAGCGGCGATTTGGTTGATAAGCAGTGGGGATAATTTATGAATACGGTTGTCAGGCAAAACTTATCGTCACTTCTCGTTGTTCGTCATCCAGGCGTTTGATATCAAGGGTGGCATTGGGCGGCGTCAAATAGCCTGCTGCACGACTCGCCCATTCAATAATCACCAAACTATTTGGCTCATCTTGATATTCATAAAAACCGATAAATTCCAATTCTCCAGGATCATTTAGGCGGTATAAATCGGCGTGGTAAACCGGCTTAATTGTACCATCGTCCTGCGTAATACGATAAGGTTCAACCAGGGTAAAAGTCGGACTTTTTACCGCGCCTGTATGACCCATTGCCTGTAGCCAATAGCGGGTAAGCGTGGTCTTGCCCGCACCCAAATCACCCGACAGCCAAACGCTACCGGTCACATTCATTTCGGCAAGCTCTTTAGCTAAGGCTTGGGTGTCGGTTTCGGATTTTAGGAGGATAGTTTTATTCATGTCGATTAATTTCCCAACTTGCCCAATGTTTGTCCTAAATCAAAAATCGTTACAACAACCCCGTCAGATACCAACAGCTTAGTCAACTTGTAACACCACTGTCGGATTGACAAATTTTTCGCCTTTTTTTAATTTGTCATACATGTTTGGGTCATGCCATTCGGCTTTTACTTGCTCGCTAAATTCAAAATCACCCAGCGTCAACGCGCCCATTTGGGCATTATCGACATCGTCTTCAAAGCATTGGGCATAGCCTGTCGCTGTTTCGTGGGCGATGACGGAATACACTTTGACATCGGTTTCGCCATTTTGCATTTGGGTTTGTTTTAAGATTTCTCTTGCCCAAAAAAACACCACGCGGCTAAACTGCTCTGCCGAGGGCGAAACAGGCAAACTAATCCAGCGCGCGCTAAATTTTTTGCAAGCGTCAATATAGTCGGGGTCATCTTTATCCCAAAAACAAATAGCATGATCAAAACTATCAATGATGTCTTTAATCGATGATTTTAACAGCCCAAAATCGTACACCATTTGACCGTGATCGAGGCGGTGCGCTTCTAAAATCAGCTCGATTTGGTAACTATGCCCATGAATCGAGTACTTGCAGCGATCGGAGCTACAATTGCGCACGATATGGGCATTTTCAAATTTAAACAGCTTTCTAATTCTCATAATGGGATTCGCATTTTTTTAGCAGTAATAAAGGTTTGAATGCTGACTATTATAAAGCTATTGGGCAAGTTAAGCGAATTTTCGTCATGTGCCCAAATTTGCCTACCTAAATTTACCCATAACATGAACAAAAAATCTCGTCACATTTAAGACAGTAACTCACGTCTTAAATCGCTAACTGTGCTAATATAAAAACTTGGGGATAGACAGTTATTGTTAAAAAATGAGTTTTTTTAGCTGACTCTTTTTTATATAAAGTGTTGTTGATACAAAACTTTGTTGGCATAAAGATAAGCAAAGATAAGCGCGGTGGAGATAAAAAATGATGATTAGAGTATTGGTCGTTGACGATCATGATTTAGTCCGAATGGGTATCGTACGGATGCTGTCAGATAGCCCTGACATTGATGTGATTGGTGAAGCTGCCGATGGTGAAACCGCGATTATCAAAACCAAACAATTAAAACCCGATGTGGTGTTACTTGATGTCAATATGCCTACCATTGGCGGGTTAGAAGTCACCAAGCGCTTGCTGCAAACCGATAAAAACACCAAAATTTTGGCTGTCAGCTCTTTGGTTCAGCAGCCCTATCCATCCATGCTCATCAAAGCAGGGGTGAGTGGCTATATCACCAAAGGGACACCGCTTGATGAGATGATTAAAGGCATCAAAAAAGTCCACCAAGGCGGGCGTTATTTTAGCGCCGATGTTGCCGAGCAGCTTGCTGATATTTTATTCACTGACAATTCAGAGTCGCCATTTGATGCGCTAAGTGAGCGAGAAATGCAGGTAGCGATGATGGTGGTCAATTGTAAAAGTCCACAGCAAATCGCCGATCAGTTGTTTGTGAGTGTCAAAACAGTCAATACCTACCGCTATCGTATTTTTGAAAAGCTTAATATCGACAGTGATGTCAAACTTACCCATTTGGCTATGCGTCATGGTTTAGTTCAACCCTAAACCATGATTACCAATCCTGCGTTTTCATCGCTATTTGACAAGCCAAGCACCCAAGATAAAACCAAAAGAATCGGTAACGTCTACAATGGTTACCGTATTATTATTGCTATCTTTTTTTCCTTTAGTTTTATGTTGGCACTAAAAAATGCCCAGCATGACTATTGGGTATTGATTAATCTTTTTCCCACTTTTTTCTATTTTTTGTTTAGTATTGCTTTATTTATTTTGTATTATTTTTATCCCAAAAATCCGCTGTTGATGGTCGGGCTAACTGTCGATGCGCTGGTACTCACTACCATGTTGTATTTTAGCGGTGGTAATGATTTACAAGTGATTTTGCTGTTTTTAGTGCAAGTTGCGGCGGCCTTTATGTTGGTGCGCTCCAACCAAGCTATTTTGCTGACTATTTTTGCCATCACGTTGGTTATTTATCAACAGTTTTATCAGACCCTAAAAAACGATGTGAACTACGCGCTGGTTAACAACGTGGCTTCGATGGCGATTAGCTTTATCGGGGTTGCTTATTTAAGTTATACGTTATCCAAACGGCTTAAACAAATTGAGCTGCTCTCTGAGCGCCAAGTCAATGAAGTCAATGCGCTAAATGCCATCAATAATAAAATTGTGCAAATCATTGATCAAGGGGTGGTGGTATTATCCCACGATTTAGAAATTTTTATCGCCAATGATACCGCACTCGAACAACTACATCTGCCCAAGGCCCTTGATAATTTTAATTTACTAGACATTTCCCCCTTATTAGCCGCAAGACTTGCACCCATCATCCAAGAGCCTGAAGAAACTTTAATAGTGCGGCTCGGCGCAGCGACTGCTAGCACACCTTTGGCCGTTGGCATTGAGCCCAATCACCAAAGCTTTAATGACTTGCGACTTCGTATCACCCAATTAAGACAGCAATATGCCATTATTTTTATTGAAGATTTACGCCACGAGTTTAGCCGCGCGCAGCAGTTAAAACTTGCGTCGCTGGGGCAATTATCCGCCAGTATTGCCCATGAGATTCGTAACCCGCTGGCAACCATTAGCCAAGCCAGTCAATTATTAATGGAGGAAGTTAATGAGGCTGACAGTGGCTTATCCGATGATAATATCCTGCTATATGAGATGATTTATCACCAAACCATTCGGGTCAATAAAATCATCGAAGATGTGCTTAAATTATCTCGTCAGCAGCGCCCTAATTTTGTTTATATTGAACCCAAAACTTGGCTAAACGATTTTATACAAGAAAACTTTAGCGGCCATGATATTTTTCTGCACTGCCGTACGGATAAAGGCTTTATGTTTGATAACCATCAGCTAGCACAGATTTTGGTCAACCTCATCAATAACGGGCTGCGTTTTAGTAGCAAAACCGAGCCCCACGGCTTTGTCACCCTTGAAGTGTATGAGTTTGGCAAATCTATCCATATCGATGTGATAGACACGGGTCACGGCGTTGCCAAAGAAAATATTCAGTATTTATTTAATCCGTTTTTTACCACCGATAGTCAGGGCACGGGTCTGGGGCTTTATTTGTCGCAGGCCTTCTGCCAGGCCAATTATGCCAATCTAGAATATGTTCGAAGTGAGGGGCAAACTTGCTTTCGGATGATTTGTCAAACCAAAACTTTACCGTCCGTCTAAAATATCTTTGTAGCTAAAATTTTTAATTGAATTTTTTGGCTAAAGCATTCATATTACAGTAAGTTTATCGATATTAATTTAGCAAAATTGTCGGGAATTTGAGTGTATATGTGTTCACTTTTTTCCATTTTTTCAGTACAATATAGCGCAAATGATTAAAAAAATACATGTCGTATTTTGATCATCCTCAGGACATTTATCTCTATGGCACAACCTCAATCTTTTGAAAACGCGCCCATCAATTGGATCCCTGCGTTTGTCTTAATTAGCACGCCTTTGGCGGCTTTATTGATTGTACCTTATTACTTGTGGACACATAGCGTCAGTTGGCAAGTTTGGGCAATTTTCGCATTCTTTATGGCTTGGAATGGGTTAAGTATCACTGTCGGTTATCACCGTTTATGGTCACATCGTACTTACCAAGCGCATCCGATTGTCAAATGGTTCTTTCTGATTGGCGGCACCTTAGCTGTTCAGGGCTCGGTATTTGACTGGTGTGCGGGACACCGTTTGCACCACCGCCACGTCGATGATATCTATCAAGACCCCTACTCTGCCAAGCGTGGCTTTTGGTTTTCACATATTGGTTGGATGCTCAAAAACTACCCAAGCGGCAACTATGACTACAAAAATATCCCGGATTTAAAAGCTGATCCTGTGTTAGTGGCGCAAGATAAATATTATGCCCTGTGGATTTTATTGGCCAATATTGGGTTGCCAGCGCTGTTTGGTTGGATGGTGGGTGATGTTGCAGGTACCTTAGTACTTGCAGGGCTACTACGCTTGGTGTTAAGCCATCATTTTACTTTCTTTATCAACTCGCTTTGCCATATGTTTGGTACCCGTCCTTATACTGATACCAACACCGCGCGTGATAATCCGATTCTGGCCATTTTCACTTGGGGCGAAGGCTATCATAACTATCACCACTTTTTCCAATACGACTATCGCAATGGGGTAAAATGGTGGCAATATGATCCTAGCAAATGGATTATTTATGGCTTGTCAAAAATCGGTTTGACTTGGGATTTAAAACGTGTCCCTGACGTTACTATTCAGCATGCGCAAACAGAAATGGCATTCAAACGTGCTGAGAAAAAAGTTGCGACTTTTTCAGGGAATTTAACCAGCGACTTTCAAGTGATAAAAGATCGTTTAAACAGTGAACAACAAGCCTTCAAACAAACGATTGCAGAATGGCAAGCGTTAAAAACGCAAGCCATTGAGATGAAAAAAAATGAGTTTGCCCAGCGTATTCATGAAGTCGATGATAAGCTAAAAGACCAGTTTAGTGGCATTGAGGATAAACTTCGCAATCATGCGCAGCAAATTGAAAATTTGGTTAATCATTTAAAAGGTAAGCATGTTTGATTAAAACATGAAAATGTTTAAAGGTTGACTGTGTCAAAAAAGGTAGGATAAAGTCCTACCTTTATTATTTTTATGGTTTTGTTGGGTACCGATTAGTCTTTTAACGGATAAGAGGGTGAAAATGGGTCTAACAATTCAATCAATCGGCGTTCATAGCACTGCCCGCGCCAAATAAAATGTACTTTTGCGTCGCTAAAGGGTTTATCATCAAACCACAAAAATACCCCTTCCATCATTTTTGGCCAGTCATCCCAGCTAATTTCACCCACGCCCATCATCACTGCTAAAAACGCTGATAACAGCGTATCATGACTAACCGCCAGTAATAAATGCCCGTGTTTTGGCTGATGCTGAAATAAAAGCGCTAATAAATCCAAACCGCCTTTATGTGGCGCTTTAATCCCTGCCATGTCGCCCGCCAAAAAACGATTGATAAAATTGAGCGCACCAATTTGTTTGAATACCTTACTCACTTCTTCATGGTCAACCACCAAACTACCCGGCTCTACCAACAGTGATTGGTGCGACACATTTCTAGAGATGCCAGCCCCTGCTTGCATTAAAATCGCGGTATCAATACAACGTTGTATCGGGCTACTAATGCTATCTACATCCATCGAGTAATCTAAGTTGGCAGCCAACCAACGTCCCCAAGATTCCGCCAACACTCTGCCTTTTGGTGTCAGTGGTAATGCATAACTGGCAAAGCCATTTTTATCTGACATTTCGCGTAATGAATGACGGGTAAATAGTATTAATCGCTCATTTTTCGGCAGTAGCTTGACCGAGTCAATCATACTGGGTGGTAAATGAGCAGGCATGGTGTTGATTGAATTAGACATTTAAATACGCATTCCTTATATCTTTTTATCTTTGCACCATAAATTGATACTACAAACTGATGAGGTCAAAAAATTTAAGCGATTAAATGGGATGTTTCTGTGAAAACGCATCAATCATACCATGACTTCAATGACTTTGTGCCAGTCAAAAACTATCCCCGTACTACTGATTTCATTGGGGTAGGCTCTGGGATTGACAATGACACGTGTATGACCTTGCTGATAATCAAATGCTTCATGGGTATGTCCATGCAGCCAAATATCAGGCGCAAAATCGCTCTTCAACCATTCGCTCAAATCAACGACAAATCCTGCATTACTGGGAAAATTGGCATATTTTGGCGCGATAGATAATGGGCTGATGCTGTGATGTGTCATGACCACAGTGGGCATAGCATCTTTTTCGTTTTGTTTTAAGGCATTTTGCAACCATGCCCTCTGCTGCTCATGAATAGATACAGTATCTTGGGGCGTTAACAGTCGGTTATCATAATAAATCTCGCGATAATCGCGCATAAACTGCTGAGCAATCTCCAACGTATTATCTTGTGGTTGATATTGATAATCCGTCCAAAGCGTTGTACCAATAATTCTGACACCCATAAATTCAAAGCTCGCGCATTGTAAAAAATGCACTTGCGTATCTTGCGTCAATGCCTTTATTTGGGCATCTAACTCAAGAATATTATGACCAAAATACTCATGATTGCCCACAATCACAAAAATTGGTTTCTCAAGTCGCTTTGATTCACCGATGAGCCATTCGATGCCCAAAAGCCCATTGGACGTGTCGCCCGCTACTAAAATAGCATCGGCATTTGTGTAAGGGATTTTACCAATGGGCAAATCCCTTCTTGCATAGCTATCAATATGTAAATCACTTAACACTTGAAAACGTACTGGCATACATAACTCGAAATTGATTATTTTAACGTATCCAAGATATAGTGCAGTTTGGCGGTGGGATCCGCTGCTGCCGTGATTGACCGCCCAATGACCAAATAATCAGACCCATTTGCTATAGCATCTTTGGGCGTGCAAATGCGGGTTTGGTCATTACTGGCGTCTTCTGGTAGTCTAATACCTGGCGTGACTAACAGAAAATCCTTGCCGCAAAGCTGTTTAAGCATATTGGCTTCTTGTGCAGAGCAAACCACCCCATCAAGCCCAGACTGCTGCGTCAATAATGCTAGTCGCTTGACATGATTTTCTACCGAGTCGGTGATGCCCACCTCAGCCAAATCTTGCTGTGACATAGAGGTCAGCACCGTCACCGCAATCACTAAGGTTTGGTAATGTTGCGCCGATAAACGCGCTTTCACCGTTTGCATGGCGGTGCGCCCCGCACTGGCATGTACATTCACCATCCATACCCCCAAATCAGCCGCCGCTAATACTGCCTGTGCGGTGGTGTTGGGGATATCATGAAATTTTAAATCCAAAAACACTTCAAAATCACGCTGATGTAAGGCTGTCACTAAGCTACTACCATATTTGGTAAACAGCTCTTTGCCAACTTTCACCCGGCACAATGTAGGATCCAATTTATCCGTCAAGCTTAGTGCTTGACGGTCATCCATGTTATCCAATGCCACAATAATGGGTGACTTGATAGCTGATTCGATGAGTGATGTTGCTTGCGGTACTGCCACTTGATTCATAACAAACTGACTCGTTTTTTCAATTCGATAGTATGGATTGCTTATCGTACGGGTGGTAAATTAGGGTTGGCTGCGGTAGGTGCAATCGTTGCATTGCTGGTTTGCGCTAAATGCTGTTCATAATTATGCTGTGTTTGCATCAATTTTTCTTGGGTTTGCTTTAACTCTTTAGATAAGCGCTGATTTTCCAGTTTCATCTGTAACACACGAAATAAAATCAACCCCATCAATAGTCCCGCGATGACCCCTAAAACAATGCTAATAATCAGCAGTAACCCCAAACTCATTTGTGGCACTTGGCTAAACAGTAAATTTACTTCGACTTGGTTGTTATTCACCAATACCAGCATCAATGAATAACCAACGACCACGAACAACAAAATCGCTAACAGGTAACGCATAGTTTCCTCCTTGGTTATTTTAATCAATCTACATTTTTGAATGCCACTATTATTACAGATAATTCAAAAAAAAGAGTGGATTTTTTGTCCACTCTTTTTTGATCAATCATATATTAAACCATAGCGTAAGTTCAACAACGTTAAATGACTCAAAAACCGCAACTAACGATGATGATTGACTGCCTCTCGCAATGCTTTGCCAGGTTTAAAATGGGGTATCGCTGTTGCTTTCACGGTAACTTTCTCGCCTGTTTTAGGGTTGCGCGCCACACGTGGCTCACGATGATGCAAACTAAAACTACCAAAACCGCGTACTTCGACACGTCCGTTTTGAGATAAGGTATCGACCATCAAATCAATGATTTGCTTGGTGGCATCCTCAATGGTTTTTTCTGGTATATTCTCACATTCACTTGATAATCTAGTGATCAAGTCAGATTTGTTTAACACTTTTTCCATACTACCCCTAACACGCTAAACGTAACTGTCATAGTCTAAATTACAGAATGATTGTTTTAAAAACTTCGTTACAGTTCAATTTCATCCAGCAATCTATCAACAATTTTAATAATGAAAAATTACATTTCATTACTTTTCTTCGCATATTATAACAAAACCATACTAAATTCGTCGTCTTTTTTTAGATTAAATCTTTTATTTTACTACCAAAAGGCAAAAATAAAAAAAGCGACTAAGTTAGTCGCTTTTTTTATCGCTCACAAAACCGATTATTGGTTTTGTTGTTGCTCTTTGATTAAGTCACCAATGGTTTTTGGTTGGGTATCAGCTGCTGCATTTGAACTTAATGCTTTGATAGCATCACGTTGCTCTGCTTCATCTTTTGCACGAACTGATAGGTTGATACCGCGAGTTTTGCGATCCACGCTGACAATTTTCGCTTCAACTTCATCACCGACATTCAGTACAGTGGTCGCATCATCTACTTTGTCTTGTTGGATTTCTGAAGCACGTAAGTAGCCTTCTACATCATCAGCTAGTTTTACTTTAGCGCCTTTAGCATCAACGTCAGTCACTACCCCTTTCACTACCGCACCACGATCATTTGATACTAGGTATTCGTTGAATGGGTCGCTGTTAAGTTGTTTGATACCTAAGCTGATACGGTTAGCTTCTGCGTCTACAGACAAGATGACCGCTTCAACGGTATCACCTTTATTGTAGTTACGAATCGCTTCTTCACCACTTTCAGTCCAAGAAAGGTCTGATAAGTGAACTAGACCATCAATACCACCTTCTAGACCGATAAAGATACCGAAGTCAGTGATTGATTTGATAGTACCAGATACTTTGTCGCCTTTTTGGTGGTTCTTATCAAACTCTTCCCATGGGTTTGGCATGGTTTGTTTGATACCTAGGCTGATACGACGACGGTCTTCATCGATATCAAGGATTTGAACCATGATCTCGTCACCGATTTGTACCACTTTTGAAGGATGGATGTTTTTGTTGGTATGATCCATTTCAGAAACGTGTACCAAGCCTTCGATACCATCAGCGATTTCAGCAAAACAACCATAGTCAGTCAGGTTAGTGACGCGTGCTTTAACGTTGGTACCTTTTGGATAGTTGTTAAGAACGTCTTGCCATGGGTCAGTGCCTAATTGTTTTAGACCTAAGCTGACACGGTTACGTTCGCGGTCAAATTTTAATACTTTAACTTTTAATTCTTGACCCACTTCAACCACTTCTGATGGGTGCTTGATACGGCGCCATGCCATATCGGTGATGTGTAATAGACCATCGATACCACCTAGGTCTACGAATGCACCGTAATCAGTCAAGTTTTTCACCACGCCGACCACTTCTTGACCTTCTTCAAGGTTAGATAGTAGCGCTTCGCGCTCTGCTGAGTTTTCAGATTCCATCACAGCGCGGCGGCTAACAACGACGTTGTTGCGTTTTTGATCCAGTTTGATGACTTTAAATTCTAGCTCTTTGCCTTCTAAGTGCGCAGTGTCGCGTACTGGGCGAGTGTCCACCAATGAACCTGGTAAGAACGCACGTACTGAACCGATATCAACCGTGAAACCACCTTTAACTTTACCAGAGATAAGACCGGTTACGATCTCATTGTTTTCGTAAAGTTTTTCAAGTACGTTCCAAGTTTCAGCACGTTTTGCTTTTTCACGTGACAATAGGGTTTGACCCATACCATTGTCAACCGCGTCTACAACGACTTGAACTTGGTCGCCAACTGCTACTTCAAGCTCGCCTTGTTCATTCAAAAATTCTGAACGCGCAACGATACCTTCTGATTTTAGACCCGTATCTACGGTAATCCAGTCGCTATCAATCGCAACTACGGTACCTGCGATAACTGCACCGCGTTCTACGTCAAGTACTTGGCTTGCTTCAAACAGTTCAGCAAATGATTCCATCATAAAATTTACCTTTGTATAGCCGTAGCCTGTCCAGCACAGTACGGTTCAAATTAAGATTTTTTATAAACATAAGGCTGGTTTTAGTGCCTATAAAAAATCGATAAAACTTTTAAAAACTGTTAGTTAAAAAATAGTTAGTTAATTGTCAAACCGCGCTCAACACATAGTTGCCAAACTTGGTTAAACACTTGCTCAGCATCGATGGCTGAGCTATCAATCACTATCGCATCATCGGCAGCCTTAGCCGGTGAGGCACTGCGTGTACTATCACGCTCATCACGCGCAATAATTTGTGCCAAAATTTCGTCAAAATCTGCCTGTTTGCCAGCGTTGGTCAACTGACTGACACGGCGCGCGGCTCGTGCCTCAGAGGATGCGATCAAATAAACTTTCAGCGGCGCATCGGGAAAAACCACTGTTCCCATATCACGCCCGTCTGCAATCAAACCCTTTTTTGGGTTGCCTTGCGACGTTGCCATATTTTTTTGTAACTCTAATAGCGCTTGACGCACCTTCGGGAATACCGCGACTTTTGACGCAAAGTTCCCCACTTCTTCGGTGCGAATCACTTCGCTCACATCGTTGGCATTCACGAGCACTGTCACATGCTCAGAATCCGCTTTTGCGGCTGCAAACTCAATTTTCAACGATTGGGTTAAATCAGCTAGTGCAGCTTCATCAATGTTGTCCGTTAACAAACCCGCTTGGTGGGCTGCAAGACCCACAATCCGATACAGCGCTCCTGAATCCAAAATTTGATAATCCAGCAGCTTTGCCAGTCTTGCCGTCAATGTGCCTTTACCTGCACCACTTGAGCCATCAATGGTGATGACGGGCAGGCTTGCGGTTAGATCAAAAGACGGTTGCGTTAAAGTTTGTGACATGCCATTTTTATAAACAAAGCAAAAATAGTCGTATATTTTACGCCTGAAAGCTATTTTATACAAGTAATTTGACACAAGGATTGACTACATTGCGTATTATTTTTGCCAATGAAAAAATGCACAAAAAACGGGCAAAAAATGAGAAATGCACCGATACGCAGAGTAATGATTAACCATTGTGCGATAGAAGAAAAAAAGCTATCGACTTAAAGGATTAAGCATAAGCTCACCTTTAACAATCGCTGGCTTTTAACGATCACCGACTAAAACTGCCAGAGCTTTCAGAATTTCCAAAATTTATAGCGTAAAGGTGGGTTTATCTGAGTTGATATGACCCGCTAACAGGCGGTCGACTTCATTTTTGATGCGTAAACCTGCTTCATCTTTGCCAAGCTGTAACGCATAGCCTGCGGGGCGCTGTGCTTGTGCGCGGTGGTTGACCCACACCACTTTACCATGTAGCGGCATTCTCTCACTCGAATTTGGCAAAGTAATTGCCACAAAGGTTTGACTGCCTAGTTGTTGCTGTTGGTTTGTAGGAATAAATAACGCACCGTTTTCAATAAAAGGCAGATAGCTAGCATACAATTTTTCGATCGTATCATAGTTAATGGTGGTGATACCGCCACGAGATGGCATTGCCATAATCACTGTTCCTTTTACTAACGCATGGGGTTACCAACGTATGGTGAATGATAAATAATATAGATAATTGGGTAATATAGATAATTGAGTAAATTAGCAATCAAGCATGGTGCTAAAAATTTTATCATAGCATAACTTATCTTGGATATGTTGCTGTCTATCTTGCCAGATTTGATCGATGACCTGTTGTAATTGGCTAATTTGCTTTAATGTCGGTGCTGGCTGTAGCTTGCCAAAATCCAAATCATTGGATGACGCTGAGATACCGACGGCAAATTGCCCCAATGGCACTAACAAGGCTTGCGACAAGTATAAAAAGTCCGTTAATGTCAGCGTTTTTTGCCAATAGTTGCTGGCTTGTACAGGCGTACGTTGTCCGCTACGAACTGCTTGAAAGCTGTTTATCCAAGTCTGGCGGTGTTGATACCATTCGCTGTGTAACATTTGCAGTGCCAAAAAAGGCGCATAACCAGACCATCCATTGACTTGTTGTAAAGTCACGGCATCGGTATTGGGCATTAATTGCTGCATCACTTGCATTGATTGAGCGGGGGTCACATGGCTCACTGAAAATGCCTGTAGCCGCGAGCGAATCGTTGGCAGTAGCTGCGAAGGACTATCGCTAATTAACAGTATCAACACATTTTCGGCAGGCTCTTCTAATGTCTTAAGGAGCGCGTTACTGGCGGCTAGAGTCATCGCATCCGCTTGGTGAATAACCACGATTCTTAATCCGCCACTAGACTGCGTGACAAAAGGCTGCAATTCCCGAATTTCGTCAATCTTGATGCTATAACCTGATTGATGGGTTGGAGCTTGCGCCACTAGGGCGTTGTTTGCTTTAGGTTTAGGCGACGCGTCACGCGCCACGGTGGGTGTGGGAATTTGATAAAGATCGGGGTGGGTATTGGCGATCAGCCATTGGCAACTTTGGCATTGCCCACAGGCAGTTGTGACACCTTGTTCATTGTCCCGTTGATTCTCACACAAAGCCCATGCGACAAACCGATAAACAAAGGCGCGTTTCCCCGTCCCTGCATTGCCTGCAAACAACATTGCGTGCGGCAAGGCGTCTAAATGGGTGGTCAAATACTGCCAAGTTGGCTGTTGCCACGGCAATAAATCCATAAACAGCCACTGCTGTATCACCTGTTGGCTCACGGGATCTGGATAGTAGTATTGGGTTACTTCATTGGGTGTTGATTCGACATTGGGTTGTTTGGGGCTTTTTGATTGAGAGGTGATAGTCGATGCCATAGAAAAAAATCAGTCAACAGAGTAACCATAGTATAATCGCTGCAGCTAGATAATCAATTAGGATAATCGGTCAGGTTGTTTTCTTGAAGACATGAATGCGGTAACACGTCGGGTTATTTTATCCCTTACTGTCTTTAAAACCTTGGCCCATAAGATTTTTGTTGCAAATAAATGATGGATTTTTTCTGATGAGTCGATTAAATTTTCATCTTAAGATATCTATTTTCGTATTTTTTCTTATATTTTTAATGCACCTTATTTAAAAAAACGATTCAATTTTCTGTTTACTTCGAGGTTAGTTTGACGAATTTATCGCAACCTAATAATCAAGATACGTTACCCAATGCCCAACATCATTATGATGCGGCGGATATGGCAGACCAATTAAAGGTGATGCCAACCTTAGAAGCGCGTTTAACTACTATTTTAAACGAAATCAATGCGCTGCGTGATTTTCCGCAAGTTACCCTATTTAAACAACTGCTAGATACCTTGCGTAACCGCGCAAATGATGCTACGACCGCCAATGAACAGATGGCACTATTCGTTCGACTATTGCGCGGCAATCGTGTGTGGGCAGAAGGGTTTTGTGTGTTTATGCTTACCTTGATTAGTCGTTATCGTCAGGTGTCGCTATACACGGATTTGGGTATCTTGTCAGACGCTGGCTTTACTTCGCAATTTTTTGACTTGGTCGGTGAAAAGCTATTACCCTCTGTACCCGATGACCGCGATTTGATTGGGTTATTTAATGCGTTTTTTGCCACTCCAAAAACCCGCTACTGGGTGCGCTTAATCCATGAGCGCTGGTGGATTGAACTGATACTTATTCTTAAAGTACCCCCAGGCAAAGAAGCATTGGTGCAAGCGCTTGAAGCCAATGTGCTCAAAGCCATTACTATTTTAACTGCGCGTATCAACGGCATCGGGCTCAATGCCGATTTAATAAAGGCGTTTCCCAATCCGATTGACAATCAAGATACTTTCATTGCACTGAACCGCGAAGTCGCTGAATTTGTCAGTCAATACCAGCTCAGCATGCAGCCAGGGGATGAACAAGCGATGCCCCAGCCTGAGGTGGATAGCAGTCAAATTTTAGTGTTGACCGACCAAGCGCGCACTATGATGCAAAACATCCGTCGCCGTATACATCGAACCGGTATTACTGTGCGTACCACCAATATGTTGGTGCGCCTTGAGCAGAGCCTGCAGCGTCTTGAATTGTTGGTGTCACTGCTATCGGACAACGATCATATCAAGAAAAAAACCGTCATAGAGCTCATTAACACGTTGTATGAAGATTCATACCACCGCAGTAGTTTTAGATATTTATTTGGCATCAATACCGCGCTCTTGTCGCGCCGTGTGACTGAGACTGCCAGTAAGGTCGGCGAGCATTATATCAGTACCGATAAAGCGGGCTATCGCCGTATGTATAAAAAAGCAGCATTGGGTGGTCTACTCATCGGCTGTATGGCGACCCTTAAAATCCTAGGGAAATCCTTACCGCTGGCACCGTTTGGCGTGGCTTTTTTAAACAGTATGATTTACGGTCTTGGCTTTGTGGCGATTCATATCATTGGCGGCACAGTGGCGACCAAACAGCCTGCCATGACGGCTGCCGCGATTGCTTCAACCATCTCAGAGGTAAAAGGACGCAAAGCGGCACGATTTACCAAATTGACAGAATTGGTCGTTGATATCATGCGCACCCAGTTTATTGCCATTATGGGTAATATTTCAATTGCAATGCCCATTGCGCTACTGATTTCGTCCCTGTGGTTGTATGGGCTGGGTCGTCCGTTAACATCGGAAGCTAGCGCAGAGCACTTGCTGCATGATCTCAACCCGTTTACCTCGCTTGCTATCTTTCATGCCGCGATTGCTGGGGTGTATCTGTATATTTCAGGATTGATTGCAGGCTATTACGATAATCTTGCGGTACACAACAAAATTGGCGAGCGTATCCGCAACCAGCCTACCCTCAAACAGATGATGACACCTGTAACGTTATTGCGTTTTAGTGATTTTATCGAGCGCAATCTGGGTGCGATTATGAGTAACTTTTTATTCGGCTGCTTTTTAGGTAGTACGGCGACCATCGGTTATATTTTTGGCTTGCCGCTCGATATTCGCCACATTGCCTTTGCATCTGCCAACTTTATTCATGGGATTTTTAACATTTATGCCAACACGGGCGAGTTTCCAGAAATCGGTATTATTTTGGTCAGTCTATTTGGGGTGATGGTCATCGGTATGATTAACTTGATGGTTAGTTTTTCACTCGCGTTAATGACCGCCTTACGCGCGCGTGATGTGAAAGTCTTTGAGTGGAAATTCTTATTTGAATTGGTCGCCTCGCATTTGATGACCCAACCCTCTGACTTTTTTATCCCGCGTAAACAGCCGATGAACTATGCGCTCATCGACAGCGATGGTAATATTATCTATGATGATAAACCGATTGCAAACGATGGTAAAAATAATAAAGGGCATAAAACCACCCTGACATCGCAGCCAGAAGAACATCCGCATGCTACTACGCCCCATATCGACAATATCAGTCATACGGAAAAATTGACTGATGAAGAAATTGCAGAGAAAAAACAGGCAATTAAAGAAAAAGTGGTGCAAAAGGCGGTCAACAATATCACCCCAAATGACACGGCAAGCAAGCTACCCAAATAACCGATTAAATACTGTATGTTAAACACTGCAGACGTTAGAAACACAGAACGACTGTAAAAATACGCACCACTGTAAAAACATGATGCATTTTTTAAGAGATACAAGTTTGGAAGACAGAATTTTGAAAGATACAAGTTTGAAAAATACAATGAACCAACCCCCGACATCAATGAGTCCGACTCAATTGGCGCATCGGTTAAATGAGCTATTAAAAATTAATGAATTCCAAGATTATTGTCCCAATGGTCTGCAAGTGGATGGTGGGCAGCCGATACAGCACATCCTCACCGGTGTCACAGCCTCTGAGGCATTGATTGAACAAGCGATTGCGCACAATGCCCAAGCGATTTTGGTGCATCATGGCTATTTTTGGAAAGGGGAACCTGCGCCTTTAATTGGCATGAAAGGCAAGCGTATTCGTTTGTTGATACAACACGGCATTTCCTTACTGGCTTATCATTTACCGTTAGACGCCCATCCCCAATTGGGCAATAACGCCCAATTAGCGCTAGCGCTAGGCTGGAGTGATTTGTCACCGTTGTACCCTGACGAAAAACACCCTATTGGTAATATCGTGGATTTAGCAGCGCCGTTGTCGATTGCAGCTCTCACCAACAAACTATCGACTACCTTAAGCCGTCCGCCCTTACATCTATCCGGGGGGAATCAAACAATTTCGCGCATCGGTCTGTGTACGGGTGGCGCACAGGATATGATTGAGCAAGCGGCACAAATGGGTTGTCAAGCCTATATCTCCGGTGAAGTATCAGAGCGAACCACTCACATAGCCCGTGAGTTGGGTATTGAGTATTTTGCCTGTGGACATCATGCCACTGAGCGAGGTGGTGTGCTTGCATTGGGGGATTATGTCAAAGAAAATCTTGCTTTGACCGTTGATTTTGTCGATATCGATAATCCCGTGTAAAAACGGGCAGTTTATTGACTAATTATTACCCGTTAGTTGCATTTTAGCGGGTTTTTTACGCTTTTTATCATAAATTTGCCTTTCGTTACGTTCAAAAACATGACGCGTAACTTTAATTTCACTACAATACCCCCATTGTTTCATATAACTAACTGTATTGCCATGCAGTAAATATTGTTATTGTTTATTTATTTTATGCGTGCCATACGTTACCCTACGTTAAATTCTGTCTATAAGTGCTTGGGCTTATTAAACAATTTTTAATTTGCCAGTACTTACAAAAATTTTAACCCTTTTTCGGGTTGTACTTGATTATTATTTATTTCGATAGTTCTCTACGATAGATAGGGAATTATCACCGTCCTAGGTATAAGGGGAGCCAACCTGTTTGGCTCTTTTTTTAGCGTTAAGTTAATAACGACCTATTTTGGATGGAAGCTTTTTTGGCTAGATTTAGGATAGAGTTAGATAGTTAGAAGCCATGTACTTATGTGGCTTGGCTGATTAGTACTAGGTTTAACTGGTGCTTAGTTTAACTATCGATTCGGTTCTTAGTTTCATAAAATGTTTTCATTTGGCATAGTTGTTTTTTATTAATTTAACGTATCTAACGTATGTGCACCGTGGAGTGACACATGCCGCTAAACTCATCATTTGAGTATTGTGATGATTTGGCTTTGACTTATCCTGCGTCGATTTCGACGTCGGTCAAAGCATTTTTAAGCCCTTTAACTTTATACCCGTTTCAACACCCTTTATTACGCTTTAGTAAATACGCGACCCAATTTAAACGCTTGCAATTCTTCCCGATTCAACACAAGCCCTGTTTGGGTGGGGAGATGTCGCCAAAAATTGCCCAGTCTCGTGTGCCAGCGGTGCCTAGCCATGTTCAAGATTTGGCGCAACTGGCTAATCCGTCCGCTCAGCTGATTGATCGCTTTATCAAGCCGTTAAAATGGTTGGGCGTCAGTAAAAAGTTGGCAGCTGTGATGGGGATTGGTTTGCCCTTAGCTTATGTTGCAACCCAGATGGGCGTTACTGACAAAGTCGCTAATACCAATGCTAATACCCTTGCCTTACCTACTAGCATGGTTGCGGTACCGAAAATGGCGACTTTTGATAGTATCCTATCTCAAAAGCAGCTGCGTATTGCCACCGTCAATGGTAATACCACCTATTTTGCTCAAGATGGCTTTGAGCACGGCTTTGGGTATGATGTCATGCGCCATTATGCCAAGCGATTGGATGTTACCATAAGCACACAAGTGTTTGCCACTGATGCCGACGCGATGGCGGCTGTCAAAACAGGCAAAGCCGATATCGCTTTGACCAATGGGTCGGATTACCAAAACGCCACTGCGTTATCATCGCTGAGTCTAAGCTGTGACAAAGATTATTTATCACAGCAGGGTCTCAACGAGCATGTTGCCATACAGCTAAACCCCAATGATGTCAAACTCAACGACGATGTAAAAAACTTCCTGTGTGGCGGTCAATCGCTCACCCGTAATCAACATTTAGCCGCGTTTTATAGTCAAACACCATTGGCAGAGCCGTTTAATCAACAACATTTTGCCGATACCATGACACGCGTGTTGCCCATTTATGAACCATCTTTTAAGCAGACAGCAAACAAATACCGACTTGATTGGGAACTGCTTGTGGCAATGGGCTACCAAGAATCGCATCTGGATGCAGAAGCCACTTCGCCAACGGGTGTGCGGGGTATCATGATGTTGACCAATGCCACTGCCAATGCGATGGGCGTTGATAATCGGACTGACCCGACGCAGAGCATCCAAGGCGGCGCTAAGTATCTCAGTCAGCTGCAACATGAATTTGCCCAAGTGCCAGCATCGGATCGGGTATGGTTTACTCTAGCGGCTTACAATATGGGTCCACAAGCGATTAAAGATATCCAGCAGATTTTGGAAAAGCGCGGTATTGATGGCAACAATTGGGCAGCCGTGTATCAGTATTTGAAAGTTAATAGCCAAAGCAATAGCCGTTACGTGCAGTGCTTAGATTACGTCACCCATATCCGCAGTTATTTGGAAGCGTTAAAATTAGACAACGTCAATCATCGTCAATTAACTTGATGAGTGTGGGTATAAAAATTGTACATTTTCAAAAAAGAATGGTTTAACGCCATTCTTTTTTTTATGCTATCGCTTTGTCGTTTTTAAAAATTACTGAATTTATTGTTAATATTATTAACCTAAGGATAGCACGTGACCCAGCTCCAGAATCAGCCCCACACTCAATCAAGCACTCAGCCTGTTTATGCCACCCAATACCGTATTTATTTGGAAGATACCGATGCAGGCGGGATTGTGTATCACGCCAATCATTTAAAGCTGTTTGAGCGTTGTCGCCGCGATTGGTTACGTGAATTGGGGATGACCAGTTATTTTTATCAAGCGCATTCAGCCGAGACTGTGAGTCAAGACGTTACTCACCATAGCGATAGTGGCAAACCTGATATCCAATTCGTAGTGAGTCAAGCCAACATCCGCTATTTGCGTCCAATTCTGCTTGATAGCGAAGTCACCGTTGTGATTGAAACGGCAGACTGCAAATCTGCGTCATTACAGCTTGAGCAGCGGATTTATGATAGCCACCAGCAGCTGTTAAGCAAAGCTGAGATAAGTATTGTATGCGTGGCTACTAGCAAAGATGAAAATGGGCAAACCCAAGTTCGCCCTACCCGTTTGCCCAAAGCGTTTGTGCAGCTGCTGCAGCTCGCTCGGTAACTTTAGGGTCATTTTACTTTACAAGGGTTATTTTGCTTTACAAGTTTGACAGATAACTTGCTCATCTTCTAGGCGGTATGCCATCATATTGCCGCCCCACACACACCCGGCATCCGTGGCTCTTGCATTTGCCAAATCCACTTTGGCTTTTAGCGCTGCCCAGTGACCAAATAAGATTTTACGTTCGCGCGGCACTTGCCATTCAAACCACGGACGAAACCCCTCTGGCATTTTATCATCCAGACTGGATTTAAAGCTAAACTCCAGCGTGCCGTCCATTTGACACAGGCGCATACGGGTAAAATAATTGCAAATCGCTCTCATACGCGCGTAGCCTGTCAGCATATTTGACCAAGGAACAGCGGTATCGCTATACAGGTGTGGCAGCAGTCTATCGAGTTGCCATAAGCTACTTTGTAGCTGAGTTTGCAATTCTGACGCATGCATGGCTGCTTGGGTAATACTCCAGTTTGGCGGAATGCCTGCATGCACCATCACGGTTTTATCATTGGGATAGACAAGCAGCGGCTGGCGACGAAGCCAATTGAGTAGTTCATCACAATCTGGGGCGTCAAAAATCGCTTGGGTTCTATCCTTTTTCTTAATCTTTATGACACCACGCCATACCGCGATTAAGTTAATATCATGATTGCCCAACACCATTTCGGCAGCACCAGCTTGGCAAAGACGTTTTACCAGACGCAGCGCGCTCAGCGAGTCTTCACCGCGTGCCACGATATCGCCAACAAACCATAATTTATCTTGCTGTTCATCAAACCCAATTTGCTTGAGCAGTGCCTGCAAATCGGCATAACAGCCTTGAATATCGCCAATGACAAATTGATGTCGAAAACCCATAACACCTCATACATCTTGAAAGTAAAATTTTAAACAGCTATAAAAAAATTAACCATTTGCCGCCATGCCGTTTGCCGCGATACCATTAGCCGCGATGCCATTAGACAAGGTCACAAAATCTTGTACTGATAACGTCTCTGGACGCGCCAGTGGATTAAGTCCCCACGCCACAAGCTGGTGTTCTGTGACCGCAGGCAAAATCGGCGATTTTTTAAAAATCGCGCGCAGTGTCTTACGGCGATGATTAAATGCCTCACGCACCACAAGGGCAAACAGCTTTTCATCGTCAGCCACAATCGGTTTTTGTTGATAAGGTCTGAGTCGAAATACCGCACTCGTCACTTTGGGTGGGGGGTTGAATGCCCCATTTGGCACCGTCAGTAAATAATCGGTTTCACAATAATACTGCATCATGACGGATAAGCGACCATATTCTCTGCTATCCACCTCTGCGGTGATGCGATCCACCACTTCCTTTTGTAGCATAAAATGCATGTCTTCAATGACATCGGCAAAACTTAATAAATGAAACAATAACGGCGTAGAAATATTGTATGGCAAGTTACCGACAATGCGCATTTTCTTGTCGGTGGTAGCATTAGGGTTATCGCCAATGATTTGCTGGAATAGCGCACGGTAATTCACTTCCATGGCATTGGCTTTGACAATGGTTAAGCCCTCATTGCTATTGGCGCCAATGCGAATGCGCAAGCTGTCTGCCAAATCGGTATCAAGCTCGACAACAGTCAAGCGATTGACTTCCTTGAGTAGCGGCTCAGTAATCGCGCCCATGCCTGGACCAATTTCAACCATCAAATCATCGCGATCTGCATGAATACTGTCAATAATTCTCCCAATAATCACCTGATCATGTAAGAAATTTTGCCCAAAACGTTTTCTAGGCTGATGGGATAAAAAAGCAGAGACCGTCACTCAAAACATTCCTATAAAAATGAAATAATTATCAATGTTGTGCAGTATACGATAACCCTCACCGTCATCAGACACAAATCACTATTAAACTGCTCATTATAGCATAGCTTGACGCTCCATTATGACAATTTCATGACAACTCTAGACTATGGCAATAGGATAGCAATAGCTTTGCAACAGCATGACAACAATCTGCCCAATCGCTCAATTTGAATTTTTGTAGTTCATGTCATGCTACAAATTTTTAATGGGTCTATTTTTTGATAGGTCAATCGCCTGTCGAATTCTGATGACTAAGTTGTTATAATGCAACAAATTTAACTAACCCTTTATTTAGTGAGCATTGTATGGGCTTTAATTGTGGTATCGTCGGACTGCCAAATGTTGGTAAATCAACCCTGTTTAACGCATTGACCAAAGCTGGGATTGCGGCAGAAAACTTCCCGTTTTGTACCAAAGATCCCAATACTGGGATTGTGCCTGTACCCGACCCACGTCTCAAACAACTTGCCGATATCGTCAAGCCTGAGCGCGTTGTGCCCACCTCAATGGAATTTGTGGATATTGCCGGTCTAGTGGCAGGCGCCTCCAAAGGCGAAGGCATGGGTAATCAGTTCTTAGCCAATATCCGTGAAACCGATGCGATTGCCCATGTGGTACGCTGCTTTGATGATGACAACGTGATTCACGTCGATGGACGCGTCAACCCATTATCCGATATCGAAACCATCAACACCGAGCTTGCCCTAGCTGACCTTGAAGCAGTGAGCCGTGCGATTATCAATGTCGGTAAAAAAGCCAAAGGCGGTGATAAAGACGCCAAAGCCATGCTGGATGTGTTTAACAAAATTGAGCCATTTTTAGCCGATGGTAAGCCGGCGCGCATGGCAAATCTGGACGAGGATGAGAAAAAAATCATCCGCAGTTATGGTTTAATCACCCTAAAACCGACCATGTATATTGCCAACGTGAGCGAGGATGGCTTTGACAACAATCCTTATCTTGACCAAGTACGGGAATTTGCGGCAAAAGATAATGCGTTGGTGGTCGCGCTATGCAACCAAATCGAATCTGAAATCGCCCAACTGGATGACGATGAAAAACAAGAGTTTTTAGAAAGTATGGGTATGACTGAGGCAGGGCTTGACCGTGTGATTCGCGCAGGTTACGAGCTGCTTAATATGCAAACGTATTTTACTGCAGGGGTCAAAGAAGTGCGCGCTTGGACGGTCAAAGTCGGTGCGACTGCCCCAGAAGCAGCAGGCGTGATTCATACCGACTTTGAGCGTGGTTTTATCCGTGCCGAAGTGATTGCGTTTGATGATTTTATTGAATACAACGGTGAAAAAGGCGCGGCAGCGGCAGGTAAATCTCGCCTCGAAGGTAAAACCTACATCGTGCAAGATGGCGATGTGATGCACTTTAGATTTAATGTCTAAATTTTGCACTGATATGCCGATTCATACAAATAGGCAATTTTAGTTGCCTATTTTTTGCAAGTTTATTTTTTAAAAATGCTTGACTTGTATTGCAAGTCACTATCTTAATCCCTATAATATGCGTTCGTAATTTTGAGAGCCCTCGTTTCCCAGACACTCACTCTCAACTATTAACTCAAAAAGGTTTTTAAACATGAAAACTATCAGTGCTAAACCACATGAAGTGACACACGATTGGTACATCGTCGACGCTGAAGGTAAAACATTAGGTCGCTTGGCGAGCGAAATCGCATCACGCTTACGTGGCAAGCATAAGCCTTCTTACACCCCTCACGTTGACACAGGCGATTATATCGTTGTGATTAATGCTGAGAAAGTTGCCGTGACTGGTAAAAAAGCGCAAGACAAAAAATACTACCGTCACACCGGTTACCCAGGTGGTATCAGAGAGACTAACTTTACCAAACTTATCGCACACAAACCTGCTGACGTACTTAACAAAGCGGTTAAAGGTATGTTGCCAAAAGGCCCATTGGGCTATGCGATGATTAAAAAGTTAAAAGTTTACTCAGGTACTGAGCATCCTCATACTGCTCAACAACCTCAAGTATTAGATATCTAAGGAGTAACACATGGAACGCAATTACGGTACAGGTCGTCGTAAAACTTCAACAGCTCGTGTGTTCTTATCTGCGGGTACAGGTAACATCGTCGTCAATGGTAAGCCACTTGATCAATACTTTGGTCGTGAAACATCAGTAATGGTTGTTCGTCAACCTTTAGAATTACTGGATGCCGCTAGCAAATATGATATTTATGTGACTGTAAAAGGTGGCGGTATCAATGGTCAAGCGGGCGCGATTCGCCACGGTATCACCCGTGCATTGATCGAGTCAGACGAAACTTTAAAACCAGCGCTTAAAGAAGCGGGCTTTGTCACTCGTGACGCGCGTGAAGTTGAACGTAAAAAATTGGGCTTACGTAAAGCACGTAAACGTCCCCAATTCTCAAAACGTTAATATTTTTCGTGGTCGAAATTCTCGTATTGACCGCGTTTTTTGGCGTTTACAAAAAAGACTCTTGTTTACCGCAAGGGTCTTTTTTATTTACCTTAGGTAATTTATTTTATTGCAAAAATAGCATAAAATAGCAAAATTAGCGTAATTTAGGCACAGCTAAGGTGGCAATTCTGTAACAACTGATTTACAATAGCCACAAACCCAGTGTGGGAATATGGTTACCCACTTCATTAATCTGGAGGAGTTCTTAATGAGCCATGCCGAAGGCGTCGACGTTAAGCGTCGAAGAGTTTTAATCGCATCCACTGCCGCTATGGGCGCAGTCGGTGTCGCTGCTATTGCTACGCCGTTTGTGCGTTCATGGTATCCAAGTGCAAAAGCAGAAGCTGCGGGCGCACCTGTTAGCCAAGACCTAAGCAAACTCGAAGCAGGACAAATGATTGTTATCAAATATCGTGGTAAACCGATTTATCTTGTCAAACGTACCAAAGAGATGATGGATAATTTATCAAAAGTAGAATCATCACTTGCCGATCCAAAATCAGAAGGTTCATTACAACCTGACTACTGCAAAAATAATAGCCGCTCAAAAGACAATAGTGAAGTTCTAGTGTGTGAAGGGGTTTGTACTCACTTAGGTTGTGCACCAGGTTATCGTCCTGATGTCGGCGCAGCAGATTTGGGTGGCAGCAGCTGGGTTGGCGGATTTTTATGCCCCTGTCACGGCTCAAAGTATGACTTAGCTGGACGTGTTTTTAAGGGTCAACCTGCGCCTCGTAATTTGCCAGTTCCTGAGTATAGCATCAGCGGTACTATCTTAACGGTGGGGGCATAATATGAGTGCAAAGAAATTTATGCATTGGGTGGATGCGCGCTTTCCAGCGACAGAAACTTATGAATACCATATGTCAAAGTATTACGCACCAAAGAATTTCAACTTTTGGTACTTCTTTGGCGTATTATCAATGGTGGTATTGGTCAATCAGTTAGTGACGGGTATTTGGCTAACCATGATGTTCAACCCAAGTGCAGAAGGCGCATTTGCTTCTGTAGAATACATTATGCGTGATGTACAAGGTGGTTGGTTAATCCGTTATATGCACTCCACTGGTGCCTCGGCATTCTTCGTGGTCGTGTATCTGCATATGTTCCGTGGCTTGTTGTATGGTTCATACCAAAAACCCCGTGAACTGGTTTGGCTCATCGGTATGGGTATCTATCTGTGCTTAATGGCAGAAGGTTTCTTCGGTTACTTATTACCTTGGGGTAATATGTCTTTCTGGGGTGCGCAGGTTATTTTAAATTTACCAGCCGCGATTCCATTTATTGGTGATGCATTGGGAGAATGGGTAAAAGGTGACTATATCATCTCGGGTATTACCTTAAACCGTTTCTTCGCCTTGCACGTTGTTGCGATTCCTTTGATTTTAGTGGGTCTGGTATTTGTTCACTTGGTAGCATTGCACCATGTTGGTTCTAATAACCCAGATGGTATCGATATCAAAAAACTTAAAGATAAAAATGGTGTACCCCTTGATGGCGTGGCTTTCCACCCGTACTACACTGTGCATGATATGATTGGTATCGTGGTATTCTTTATCATTTTCTTTACCGTGGTATTCTTCTTCCCAGAAGGCGGCGGTTTCTTCCTTGAGCCACCAAACTTTGAAGCAGCAAACCCACTTAAAACACCTGCTCACATTGCCCCTGTTTGGTACTATACGCCTTTTTATGCGATGTTACGTGCAACTCCGTCTATGTTTGGTTCAGCCCTGCCGGGTGTTATTGTGATGGCAGCATCAATTGCTATTTTATTTGTATTGCCTTGGTTAGACAAATCGCCTGTGCGTTCAATGCGTTATAAAGGTATGTTGTCAAAAATCGCACTTGCTATCTTTGTTGTTAGTTTCTTGATCTTAGGTTACTTAGGGGTAATTCCATCAAGTGATACCGCAACGCTTGTGGCACGTATTTGTACTATTTTGTATTTCTTGTTTTTCTTGCTAATGCCAATCTATACATCGATTGAAACTTGCAAACAGCCACCTGAACGTGTAACTGGAGGTCACTAATGAAAGCGGTTAAAAAATTAGTTGCTGGATTGGGTTTGACAGTTGCACTAGGTTTGGGCGCGACAGCCGCACAAGCTAGCGAAGGCGGCTGTGGCACCTACAAAACAGTTGAGGGTAAAGACGCGCATTTGGCATGTGAAAAAGCCCCTGTAGATTTGACCAATAAAGCGTCGATTCAACGTGGTGCCTCATTATTCATGAGTTACTGTGCGGGCTGTCACTCAGCACAGTATGTTCGCTACTCAAAAATGTACAAAGACTTGGACATTCCAAAAGAGTTGGTGGAAAAATACTTGATGCTGACCACTGACCAAGTCGGTGACCATATCAATGCAGGCGTTGACCCAGAGCTTCAAAAAGCATGGTTTGGTGCGCAGCCACCTGATTTGTCACTTGAGACGCGCCTTCGTGGTAATGATTGGGTTTATACGTACTTGTTAGCCTTCTATGAAGATCCAAGTCGTCCTTGGGGTGCCAACAATATCGTACTGCCGAATGTTGCCATGCCGTTCGTCCTTCATGATATGCAAATGAATACCTCAAAAGAAGAATATCGTCGTAACATTGGTGATATCGTCAACTTTATGGCGTGGATGGCAGAGCCGCAAGCGCACCAACGTAAAGTCTATGGTTTTTGGGTCATTTTATTCTTACTTGCGTTATTAATTCCAGTGTACTTACTCAATAAAGAATTCTGGAAAGACGTTAAATAAGCGTTGATACAAAAAATTAACTAATGGTTGATATAAGAAAAGGTAGCTTAGGCTGCCTTTTTTTATGCGCATTTATTGCTTGGTTGCTACGATAACTTTCACAGTTATTGCTAATTCAGTCATTTTAAGCTAGGCTTACCCTTTACGCTGATACAGCTTATTATTTTTAACTATGTTGACCCCTACTTCGAACACCCCGTTGATTTATGCCGATGATGGCTACCTAAGTCACCAATTAAGACTGGTTTTACTTGAGAAAAAAATAGAATTTAGCGAGACGAACATTCGTGATGATGAGGATTTTGCCGAAGATTTACCTGATATCAACCCTTACAACACGCTGCCGGTATTCATTCATCGTGAATTGATTTTATATAACAATCGCATTATTTTTGAATACCTTGAAGATCGCTATCATCAGAACAAACTACTACCAGAAAATCCGATTGAAAAGGCACAATACCGTCAATTATGGTGGCGCATTGAGAAAGATTGGATTAAATTGGCAGATACGCTATTGACCCATAAGGATACCTTAGATGTCAATCAAGCAAAGATGGCAAGAAAACAACTGACTGAATCTCTTGTTACCATAGCGCCGCTGTTTGCCCATAAAGCTTTTTTTCTTTCAGATACTATGGGTGTATGTGATTGTATTTTGTCATCGATTTTATATCGCTTAAAACCCATGGGTATTGAATTGCCGCTGCACCTGTGCCGTCCGTTGTATCAATATATGGAGCGGATGTTTAATCGCCCAACCTTTAAAACCAGTTTAAAATAGTAATCATTAAAATAAGAGAATCACCATGGAAAACGACTTTCAACTCACCCCGACTCGCCCTTATATGGTACGCGCTATTTTTGAATGGCTTGAAGACAATAACCTGACCCCACATATCATGGTCGATACGACACAGCCCAATGTCACGGTGCCTGTCGAATATGTGCAAGATGGTCGTATCGTACTTAATATCGCCAGCCGTGCCACAGGTAATTTGGTCATTAATAATGATTTTATTCATTTTCATGCGCGATTTGGCGGTGTTTCGCAAGAATTATGGGTACCGATGCAAGCGGTGATGGGGATTTATGCCAGAGAAAATTCACAAGGCATGTTCTTTGACCCAACGGAATACGATAATGTGCCGCAATCTGAAATCAATGCCAGTCAACCAGCAGAGTCCACCGACGCACAACGTCCAAAACGTGAGAACAAAGCAGGGTTAAAAATCTTGGATTAGTGCATTGTCACTGGCAATATGGGTTTAATTTTGTTAAAATAATCAATTACTTTTTTAGTTTTGAATAGGATAACCATAGTCATGGCACGTGTCACTGTAGAAGATTGTCTAGAAAATATCCACAACCGTTTTGATTTGATTCTTATTGCCAGTAAACGTGCGCGCCAAATCGCACGCGGTGTATCAGAACCTATGGTTGAGCGTGAAAATGATAAACCAACCGTACTTGCCCTACGCGAAATCGCTGATGGACTGGTGACTAAAGAGATTTTAAATCAACCTGAGCGCGAATTGCCTAACAAATTTCACCATGTTGATTTGAGCATTTCAAGTGGTCATGGATTCTAATGGTAGCTTAAGCCACTGTTACTAGTTAGCGACTATTATTTTATAAAAAGTCACCTTTTTTAGGTGACTTTTTAGTTGAATTAAACGTGGAATGAAACGTGGAATTATATGTAACTTAGCTTGACAATTCGCAGTAATTTTGCGAATAATTAAGATATCTTTATAATACGTTTTTGCTAACTTTAGCTGGTTTGATACCAGCTATTTTTATCCAACCGTTTTTTATGATAGAGTTAACTGCTGACCAGGACAATATGAATTTTTTAGCAGGTTAAACCTATCGATCGTACGTTGAGGGCACATTTTTGAATATATCAACTTTACCAAAATTAAGCCATCCTGATGTGGATATTGCACAGTTTGACCTAATGCGTGTATTGGATTATTTGGATGATGACGAACAGCAAATTGTTCTCAAAGCCTGTGCCTTTGGCGACCAAGCCCATATCAAAGATAAACGCAAATCTGGCGAGCCTTATATCACCCACCCTATGGCGGTAGCGGAGATTTTGGGTAGTTTTCGCATGGATGTCGATACCATTGTGGCGGCGATTTTGCATGATACCGTGGAAGATACGCCTACCACTGAAGAAGATTTGACCCGAGAGTTTGGCAAGGCAGTTGCGCAAATCGTCAATGGTGTCACCAAATTAAAATCCTCCAATGAAAAACACATCAATAAAGCCGCGACTTTTTACCGCATTATTACCGCAACGCTAGAAGACCCGCGCGTGTTGATTGTCAAATTGGCTGACCGCTTGCACAATATGACCACCATTGAAGCTGTGCCTGAAAAAAAACAACAGGCAACCGCACAAGAAACGTTGGATTTTTATGTGCCGTTTGCTCGTACGCTTGGGCTGAATGATTTAGCCGACTATATCGAGATTTTATGTTATCGCAGCCTAAATGCGCCTATGTATAACAAGTTATCCGATAAGCTTATGCAGCATGGTTTGGGGCGCACCTTTCAACAAGAAGCTATTCATAACTATTTAAATATCGTTTTGAGCCGACTGGATGTTAAAGGTTATGTCAAAGATGTCGATAATCGCGTGACTTTGTTTCGCCAGTTCTTTAAAAACCGCGGCGAAATCACCGATTTGCTGTGGCATTATGAATTTATGCTGGTCATGGATAAAGTGGAAGACTGCGACCAAATCGCCAAGTATTTTATCAATAAATACCAAATTGCGCCTGAGTGTATCGAAGACAATATCCGCCATCCGCGTGCGGGGGGCAACCAAGCACTGACCATTACCTATAAAAACGGCCATGATACCATCAAAGTGGTCATTCTGACTAAAACCATGCTCAAAACCACCCGTTTAGGGATTTTGATGGGTGAAGCAGCATCGCCTCTTAGCCAGTCGGTAATTCAGGCCTCTCTACGCAATCTGCAAAACTTGATTGCCGACAATGAAAGCGATATCGAAGAGCAGCCGTCTGATGCGGTGACGGTGGTCGATAAACTGATTGATTATCTTCACGAACGTAAAATTATTTGCTATACCCCAAACGGTGATGCTTATGAGTTGCCGCGCGGCTCCACAGCGCTTGACTTCGCCTATACTATCAGTACCCATATCGGTAACCGTGCAACCGGCGCTGAAATCAATGGCGTAGAAGCCAAACTGGGTACGATTTTGAAAACCGGCAATAGGGTCAAAATTCATACCGACCCCAATGCGATTCCAAAAGCGGAGTGGCTGGGTTTTGTGGCAACCAATAAAGCGCGGCGTGCCTTGTTTGAATGGTTAAAAGGCTTAAATCCAGAGCAAAAAGAGCACGAAGGTAAAACCGCCTTTGAGCGCGCGCTTAAAACGCAAAATCTTTCACTCGCTGATGTGAGTGATGAACAATGGCAATTGCTACTTGATTGGCGTGGCTTACAGGATAAAAGTGCGTTCTTTACGGAGTTTACCACAGGTAAATTGCTACCGCAGATTGCCGTTTCGCGCTTATTGACCCAAGAGCAGCTTGCTAAAAACCAAGCCAGCGCCCATGCCGCTAACCAACCGCAAAGCTTGATTGCGGATGCCGCCAATATGGAGATGAATTTTTCCAGCTGTTGTCATCCTGTGTATGGCGACCCGATTGTCGGGCATATTTCAAAAAATGGCTTGGTGGTGCATCGACATAAATGTTTTTCAATTGATGAAATTCGCCGTGTCAATGAATACCAAGTGATTCCGCTACATTGGCGAGTGTCTAACAGTGAGGATGAGATATCCAAGCGTATTTATTTTGATGCCGCGCTAAAAATTAATCAAAACCTGACCGATGAGCAAATCAGCGATTTAATCTTTATTGTACGTGATACTCAGGCGGGTTTTGAGTATATTGAACAGCGTAATGGCTATACCTTGCTGTTTGTGGTGGTGCAAAGCCGTGCCCAGATTGCAAGCTTAATTCAGCGTTTACGCACCTTCTTGGGCTACCCCAATATTGTAAGACTGTATCAATGGAATGACGAAGTGCTACTTTCTCAGAGCCAAAACACGTCTGCGCCAAAAAATAAAGATATTTTATAAACCCATCATACTGTAATAGGAAATAATATGAGCCGTGACATCATTCATACTGACAATGCCCCTGCTGCGGTAGGCACTTATTCACAAGCCGTGAAGGTTGATAAGACTGTCTATATTTCAGGTCAAATCGGACTCGACCCAAATACCATGACCCTAGCCGATGGCTTTGTCAATCAGGCCAACCAAGTCATGTCAAACATCGAGGCTATCTGCCAAGCCGCAGGTGGTTCGTTAGCCAATGTGGTGAAGTTTAATGTTTCGCTCACCGATTTGGCAGATTTTACGGCCTTAAATGAGATTTTTGCGGCGCGTTTGTCTGCCCCTTACCCTGCCCGTGCCGCGGTGCAAGTGGCTGCCTTGCCAAAAGGTGCGGTGATCGAAATTGAAGCGATTTTGGTTTTAGATTGATTTTGGTTTTAGATGAATGTTAACCCGCTCAAATGGAAGGTGAGTTACAAGACTTGCCTTTTTTTATGTCAAATTTTTGCCCATCTGACCACAGTTTAACGCCTAGAATTGGGCTATAATTTAACCCTACAACAATTTTTAAAGGTGTGTTTTGCTAATCCAAGTTGCCTTACCTGTGCCCATTGATTCGGTGTTCGATTATCGCGTTGTGGGCGATGCGTTGCCCGCGATTGGCTGCCGCGTCCGAGTACCGTTTGGTGCGCGCAAATTGGTCGGCATCGTGGTGGCGCATATTGAGCACAGTCAGCTTACGCAAAATGCGATTAAACCTGTATTGGACATACTTGATGATCTGCCGATTGTCGATGAGGTCTTGCTAAAACTCGCTTATTGGCTGTCTGCTTATTACTGCTATCCGCTTGGCGATGTGTTTTCTGTCATGCTGCCGACGTTAATTCGTCAAGGGATGACGCTTGACTACCGACAATTATGTTGGCGACAATTACGCGATGCCACTGACGAGGATTTTTCCGCCAGTGCCAAAAAACAACGCCAACAATTTGCTTTATGTGAATTGGTCATCAACTCGCATGGCAATTCGCATAGTAATTCGCATAGCAATGACACAAAGCTTGTAACTGAGTTTGCGCTATTAGACAACGGTGTCGAACCCGCTTATTTAAAAAAATTTGAGCAAAAAGGTCTAATGGCGCCTGTTTATCAAATGCCGTCTTTACCCAAGCTTGCTAAGCTTGCCACCACGCCGCTTAGCTTAAATTTACAGCAACAACAAGCGGTGCAAAAAATCAGCCGCGCCTGCCAGCAGCCACACTATGAAGGTTTTTTGCTCAATGGCATTACCGGAAGTGGTAAGACCGAAGTGTATTTGCAAGTGATGCAAACGGTACTGGCACAAGGCAAACAAGTGCTTATCTTAGTGCCAGAAATTGGGCTGACCCCACAGACCAGACAGCGATTTGCCGAACGATTTGACGCCCAAGTATTAATGCTACATTCGGGGCTTAATGACACCGTGCGGCTTGATGGCTGGCAACAATGCCGACTGGGCTATGCGCAAATTATTATCGGTACCCGTTCGTCAGTGTTATACCCATTTGCCAATTTAGGGCTGATTATTGTCGATGAATCGCATGACCAATCTTACAAACAGCAAGACTCACTGCGCTATCACGCCAGTGACGTGGCGCTCTATCGAGGGTTTCAGCTTAATTGTCCGGTGATTTTGGGCACCGCGACGCCATCGCTTGAAAGCCTGTATCTGGTCCAACAAGGTAAACTCACCGAGCTTACTTTGACCCAGCGTGCAGGCGATGCCAAACCTGCCGCTATGCAGCTGATTGATGCGCGCCAGCAGGCATGGCAAAACGGTTTGGCACAAAGCTTAATTCAAGCCATTCGGCAAACGTTGGATAAAGACGAGCAAGTATTGGTATTTTTAAACCGTCGTGGCTACGCACCCATCTTATTGTGTGATGCTTGCGGTTGGCAAGCAGACTGCCCGCGCTGTGATGCGCATTTGACAGTGCATTTTCAGCCAGTGGCAATGCTAAAATGCCACCACTGCGATTGGCAGCAAGCCATCCCGAACCATTGTCCCAGCTGTGGTAGTAGCAATCTTGACCCTGTGGGCATGGGTACGGCGCGAATGGTTGAAGGGTTAACTGAGCTTTTCCCCGATGTGCCTGTGATTCAGATTGACCGCGATACCACGCGTAAAAAAAACAGTTGGGAGCAAGTGTATCAGCGTATTGCTGATAATCCCAAAGCCATTTTGGTGGGCACGCAAATGGTGGCAAAAGGGCATCATTTCCCCAATGTGACGTTGGTGGCAATCCCCAATGCCGACCGTGGTTTTTTATCCTCAGATTTTCGCTCGCCTGAGCATACCGCCCAGCTGATTATCCAAGTGGCAGGTCGTGCAGGTCGTGCCGATAAAGCAGGTCTGGTACTGATACAAACCCTGCAACCTGAAAATCCGGCGTTACTGACTTTGGTACGTGAAGGATATCTGAATTTCGCCCAGCAATTATTGGCTGAGCGGCGCATGTTGGGATTGCCGCCATTGACTTACGCTTGTTTAGTACGGGTGGAAAGCAAATCGTTAGAAAACAATCAGCAAATTTTGCATCAAGCGATGGCGCTGTTACCATCACGCCAGCACATGACAGCCTTGGGCATTGCCATTAATGGCCCGGTGGATGCGCCGATGGCAAAGAAAAACAGTCGCTATCACTCGCATTTATTAATTTTGACCAAAACACGACACGTTCGCCAGCAGCTATTGTCAGACTGGTGGCGACAGACAATTGCGTTGCCATCGGCAAAGTATGCCAGACTATCGATTGACATTGATCCGATGAGTTGGTCTTAACCTGACTTGCAAAACCATTGCTTTTGCTAAAGCGCTTATTTCACGATGATCTTTAAATGGGCTTTTTTCAAGTCGCTGATTGGGCTACAATTTAGCTAATTTTTACCATTAATTAGTGTAAGTAAATAACAATGACCTCACAACCGCTTCAAGATTCAAAGCAGCCCACTGGCGCGCACCTTAACGACCCTCATGTGCCGCATCATGATCAGCCTAATGCGCATGGTCATGGCAACAATCACCGCCATGATAACGCTGACCACAATCATAGTCATAGTCATAGTCACAGCCATACCGATAATCAGCGTATCGTCACGATAGCGTTTGCCATCATTGCCAGCTATATGATTGTTGAAGTCATCGGCGGTTATATTACTGGCAGTTTGGCGTTGTTATCAGATGCAGGTCATATGTTTAGTGATGCGGTGTCACTTGCCATGACTTTGTTTGCGTTTATCATCGGTAAAAAATCTGCTACCTCCCATAAAACTTTTGGCTATCGCCGTTTTGAGATTTTGATTGCGCTCATCAATGGTCTGACGCTACTGATTATCAGTGCAGGTATCATTTATGAAGCGGTGCTGCGTTTTCAGCAGCCGCCACAAATCGCCACCACGGGTATGCTAGTTATCAGTACTATTGGGCTTATCGTCAATTTGGTGGTCGCCAAACTGATGCACGGTGGTGATACCGATAATCTCAATATGAAAAGCGCTTATTTACATGTATTAAGTGACTTGCTAGGCTCGGTTGCTGCGATTATTGCTGCTATTGTGATTATGCTGTTTGGCTGGGTGTGGGCAGATGCGGCAGTGAGTATTTTGGTGGCGCTACTGATTGTTCGTAGTGGCTATGCTGTCGTCAAAAACGCCGCCCATATCTTGATGGAAGGCGCGCCCAATGATATTGACCAAAGCGTTATTATCAACACCCTCTCTGCCCACCCAAACGTGTTATCTGTTCATGATTTACATGTCTGGACGATTACCAGCGGCTTACATAGTTTATCTTGTCATATCATTGTCCCAAGCTCGCTTACCCTGCAGCAAACTGATGCGCTATTATCAGACTTACAGCATGAGTTACAGCATTTAGGCATTGGGCACAGTACCATTCAATTTGAGAGTGATTTGCATGCGCACTCCGCGCAGTTTAATTGTGACATTACCAGCACACCCCCTGTCCATGCGCACGCGCACGCGCACTAACCGAATTTTTGACCCGAAGTGCAAAAAGTCGATGTTGCCGTTCAGCGTTTTTAGTTTTTGTTTTGTGGGGTTTGCTGTTTGCTTGCTTAATTTTTCTTATGATTAACTGCTTAATTTTGCGCATTACTTAGGCTAAATATGTTAGGATGAATCAGCACGCTGCTGTGGCAAGCCTTATTTGCTAAACGCTTGCTAAACGTTTGCCAAATAATTAAACATCTGTATTTAATATCCACATTAGGTTTCTATTAAATCTATATAACAATCATTAGCTTACTGGAGGTAAACGCGTATGACACACCGTTCTGCACCTTTTGTGGCACCCAACTTGCATCTCACCCAATCTGATGGCTCAGACAATTCAGATAATGGCAATCCCTCAGCATTGCTGGTCGATGAAAAGTCGCATAAAAAACAGGTCAAGTTATTGCTTTCCACCTTGCAAGCTGATATTACCCAGTTTCGGGATAATTTTTTTCCGCCGCCCTATCTGACCCAAATTCAAGATTTGCCTATTTATGCAGGCAATTTGGCAGAGGTGCAAAGCTATGAGCAAACCTGGCAAGCTTTGATTGACCGCGCCAAAGGATTTTATCCTTCGGCAGGATTGCCGCCTGATTATCTGCCATTACCCGCAAGCCTTGAGATACCGCAGTTTATTTATCATGTGCAAAAACTGCATTTGACCCGTACCAAAGCCAAAGAATCCAAAAATTTTGGCTCGGTGGGTGCACTGGTTGAAAAATGCGGTCCGTATGAGGATGCCCAGTTGATGGCGATGGAAAATGCCTTAGCCAAAGGCGAAGACGTGCGGCTGGTGGCGCATCGTGAATTTATTGATTTACGTGCTTATGTGTTTTGTCGCAATCCCAAAGGCGAATTGCTAGAGCCTGAACGGATTCGTTTTTATCGCACAGGTTTGGTCATTCAAACGTTAGCAGACTTTAAAGTGGTGGATAGTCGGCAGACTCCCCGTAAGAAACGCAATGACGCCTATAAAAATGCAATTGCCGATAACGGGATTTGGAAAATTTTTGTCAAAAATTAAAAATAATTGAGGTTTTGTATGTTTGTGCTTGCTGCCAGTGCTGATAGTTCTATGATGCTTGACGCAACTATCTTTTTGGGTACGGCAGTGATTTTGATACCGCTTGCAAAGCGTTTTGGTATCGCCACGGTATTGGGTTATTTGTTTACAGGCTTATTGCTGGGTCCAAGTTTTTTGAAAGTTGCGGGTAACCCCGATGACTTGCTGCATTTTTCTGAATTTGGGGTCGTGCTGCTATTATTTATTATTGGTTTAGAGCTACAGCCCTCTCGGCTTTGGGCACTTAGGCAACAGATTTTTGTGTTAGGCGGGCTGCAGGTGATTGTCACGGGCGTGGTGCTGATGCTGCTATCGTGGTATTTTTTAGATATTCGGCTATCAAATAGCTTTGTCATCGGTTTTGGCTTGGCGCTGTCATCAACGGCGTTTGTGTTGCAGTTATTGGGTGAAAAAAAGCAGCTTGCCACCACGCATGGTCAGCAAGCCTTTACTATTTTATTGTTTCAAGATATCGCGGTTATTCCTTTACTTGCCGCATTGCCATTTTTGTCGGGCGCGCAAGAGCAAAATTACGATTGGATTTATTTTGCCAAAGTCATCAGTATTTTTGCTGGCATGATATTTGTCAGTCGGTTTGTGGTACGTCCTTTCTTTAAGTTTGTAGCTTCTAGTAACGCCACCGAGCTGCTCACCGCCACGGCGTTATTTATCGTACTGGGTGTGTCGCTATTGATGAATTATATAGGCTTGTCAATGGCACTTGGGGCATTTTTAACCGGGGTGCTACTGGCTGACTCCGAATACCGCCACGAGTTAGAGGCAAGTATTGAGCCATTTAAAGGGTTGCTGCTTGGGCTGTTTTTTATGTCAGTTGGCATGCTTACCAACGTCAAATTAATTGTCGCCAAGCCCTTTCTCATCATTGGTTTGGCAGTATTGCTGATGCTCATTAAGTTTGTGGTGCTGACAATCATTGCGCGGCTCATGGGCAACAAAAACGAAAGCAGTATCCGTCTTGGGGTGACGCTAGCGCAAGGCGGGGAATTTGCGTTTGTACTGTTTAGCGTGGCGACCGCCCAGCATCTGTTAACCCGTGAACAACAAAATATTCTAAACCTTGTGGTGACTGTCTCAATGGCAATGACGCCACTGGCATTTTTATTACTGGAAAAAATTGGCAATCCGATATTTGCCAAAGCTAAGCCCAGTAAAGAATACGACAAAATACCCAACCATGAGCACGCAGTGGTGATTGCAGGCTTTGGACGTGTCGGGCAAATCATCGGTCGTGTGCTACGCATGCACAATATTGAATTTACCGCGATTGAAAAATCTGCCAACCAAGTCGATTTCGTCCGCAAATTTGGTAACCAAGTATACTATGGCAATCCCCAAAATCCTGAAATCCTACGCGCAGCAGGACTTCAACGAGCCAAAGTTTTTATTATTGCCATTGGTGATATCGAGCTGTCTGCAACGGTGGCCGATTATGCCGTACGCAATTATCCGCATCTGACCATCTTGGCACGTGCCAAAAACCGTGAGCATTATTATCGTTTGCGCGATGCGGGGGTTAAGTATATTTGGCGAGAAACCTACCTATCTTCGCTGGATATGTCACGCGAAACCTTGGAAGTATTGGGCATGGAGCCAAAAACCGCACGAAAAACCGTGCAAATGTTCCGCGATTATGATGACGCGTTGATTGAACGGCAGCGCGCCATCTATGAAGATGAAGCCGAGATGATTGCCTCAGCACAATCGGCGATTCAAGAACTCGAAAGCTTATTTGATAGCGATATGACCACCGCGAAACATGAACTCCATAAAGAAAAAGAGCGGTTTGAAAAATTGGCTGATGAATCCTACTCGCAAACAAAAAAATAACCCAAACAAACCATCAAAAGAAACGAACATTTAAAATGTTAAAAATCATAAGGAGTACAAGCATGCAAATCCGTGTCGTACAACAAGATATTACGACCCTAGCTGTTGATGCGATTGTCAACGCTGCCAACAATTCATTGCTCGGTGGTGGCGGGGTTGATGGCGCTATTCACCGTAAAGCGGGCACGTCACTACTTGCGGCTTGTCGAGTGATTCATGATGAGCAAGGCGGTTGTCCTACTGGCAAAGCCGTGATTACCCCTGCAGGGAATTTGCCCGCCAAATATGTGATTCACACCGTCGGACCTGTTTGGCATGGCGGACAGTCAAATGAGTCAGCGCTACTAGCAAGCTGTTACACCGAGTCGCTGAAACTTGCTGAGCAAAACGGCGTTAAAACCATTGCTTTTCCCAATATTTCAACCGGTGTGTATCGTTTTCCAAAACAACAAGCCGCACAAATTGCGGTAAACACCGTAAAAGATTTCGTCAAACAAAACGAAAATCATGAATTTGAAGACATTATCTTTGTCTGTTTTGATGCAGAAAATTATCAGCTTTATCTAAATTTAGTCCAACCCGAAAATTAAAATATGCAAATTTTACATGATGGCGAAGCTTTGACTATCGCAAAGCAGTATCTGAACGTAATGTCCAAATCCATGGGCGACTGCCAACTTGCAATCATGAAAAATGAAACAATAAACCGCCTTAAGGGTGCATGATATCAGAGCCTACACCCACTGCGACCAGACCTGCCAACGGGCGATTGTGTATAAATCTTGGGTCATTTTTGCCGACAATCATTGCCAATATTTACAAAAATTAACAATTCAATGTTTAATAAAAAAACAGCCTAATTTTAGACTGTTTTTTTAATGTTTTTTGATTAACAAGGGCATCGCTTCATGCCACCGCCATTACTCGGGTAGCGCGCATCGACGCAGTAGCGAAAAAAGGTCTTTTCATCCATTGGCTCTAGGTCAGGATGCTGCTCCTGCATATGGCTAACGTAGGTGGCATAATCAGGGACACCGACCATCAAACGAAAGCTTTGTTGCATTCGTTTGACCAACGTGATTAGGCGGGTCATATTTTTTGGGCTAAAAATCACCTCCTTTTGCGCTTTTAAGGTCATTTTAATCAAGTTGGCGATTAACGCATTATTACTCATGTGACGCTCCTTCTATCTGCCTAGCATGGTTTTGGTGAAAATCGAGCAATTGCACAATATAAGTGCAATCACTGTCAATTTTTCACTAATGCGGTGCAGAAATATTCAAGGGTTTTGGATCTTCATAAATCGCCTCACCTTCAACCACGGTAGGTTTATCACTTGCCAAGGCTTTTGTTAATGCGCGAATCGTACCGAAAATCATGACAATCATCACAATCATAAAGAAGCCACAAAGCACGGCATCCACATAGTTTGAGAATACGATGGTTTGCATCTCATCCAAGGTTTTGGCAGGTTTTAACACTTCACCTTTGGCAATCGCGGCGCTGTATTTGTGCGCTTGCGCTAAGAAACCAATCGCTGGGTTTTCATGGAAGATTTTTTGCCAACCTGCCGTCAGACAGGTAATCAATAAGAAAACCGTGGGTGCCACAGTGACCCAAGCGTACTTTTGTTTTTTCATTTTAAATAAAACTGCGGTACCTAGTGTCAATGCCATGGCTGCCAAAATTTGGTTGCCGATGCCAAATAGCGGCCACAATGAGTTAATGCCGCCAAGCGGATCAATGACGCCTTGGTAGACAAAGAAGCCCCAAGCGGCGACTGCAATCAAGGTTGCAAGCAAATGCACGCCGAGATTGGTTGAGCCACGTACCGATGGCACCACGATGCCAATGGTGTCTTGTACCATAAAACGACAAGCACGCGTCCCTGCATCGACTGCAGTCAAAATAAACAAGGCTTCAAATAAAATCGCAAAGTGATACCAAAACCCCATCATCGCGGTACTACCAAAGATAGACGATAGAATATGCGCCATCCCAATTGCAAAGGTCGGTGCACCGCCTGTCCGTGAGATAATGGAGCTCTCACCCACTTGCTGCGCTAGTGTCGTAAGCGCATCGGGGGTAATTACAAACCCCAATTTTTGGATAGCGGCTGCCGCTGTCTCTGGGGTTGTACCTAAAAGCGCTGCTGGGGCATTAATCGCAAAGTACATACCAGGGTCAAGAATGGTGGCACAGATCATTGCCATGATACCAACCATCGACTCCATGAGCATACCACCGTAACCAATGGCGCGAGTATCCACTTCATTATCCACAAGTTTTGGGGTCGTACCACTTGATACCAACGCGTGAAAACCAGAGATAGCACCACAAGCAATGGTAATAAACAAGAACGGAAATAACCCGCCTTTAAATACGGGGCCCGTACCATCGATGAATTTGGTAACCGCAGGCATTTTTAACTCTGGCATGGTAAAGACAATCGCCAGTGCCAAACCTACAATCACCCCTATTTTTAAAAAAGTTGATAAATAATCACGCGGCGCAAGCAGCAACCACACAGGCAATACCGATGCTACCACACCATAAATCATCAATGCCCAAGTCAGCTGGGTACCTGTCAAGGTAAACAATTCAGCCATCGCAGGGTCTTTGGCAATATCGCCACCAAATACAATCGCCGCCATCATCAACACAAAGCCGATGATAGACACTTCCATGATTTTACCTGGGCGTAAATAACGCATGTAGATGCCCATCAGTAGCGCGATAGGAATCGTTGCCGCGATGGTAAATAGCCCCCAAGGACTGTGCGCTAGCGCCTTGACCACCACCAGTGCCAGTACTGCAAGAATGATGACCATCACGCCGAGTGCACCAAGCATCACCGTAATACCCGTAAAAGTACCCAGCTCGTCTTTTGCCATTTCACCCAGTGATTTGCCATCACGGCGGGTCGAGATAAATAGTACAGTAAAATCTTGTACCGCACCTGCAAATACCACACCAATGATGAGCCATAGTGTACCTGGCAAATAACCCATTTGTGCCGCTAAGATAGGACCGACTAATGGGCCTGCCCCAGCAATCGCAGCAAAGTGGTGACCAAATAAGACGTATTTATTGGTAGGCACATAATCTAAGCCATCTTTTAGGCGGTGAGCCGGTGTCACGCGGCGAGGATTGAGCTCAAAGACTTTTTTGGCGATAAATAAGCTATAGTAGCGATAAGCAATGCTATACGAACACACGGCAGCAGCAACAAGCCACACGGCATTGATACTTTCGCCGCGGTGAAGGGCAATTGTCCCTAATGCCACTGCGCCAATAATTGCAACAAGTAACCATACTATCTTTGATAGCATGGGGGAGTTACTTGTCATTGCGGAATTTGTCTGCATGTCAACTCCTTTTTATATGAAGATCATCCTAGGATAGAGATAAACGCAAGTATGTTAAAAAGCAATTGTGTTAAATGGAACTAAATCAACATGTAATTACGTTAAATAATCATTGCTAGTTTTTTGTAATATTTTGCAAATTGTAACATGGATTAATGGTTATTCGTCATTCAATGTATCACTGTTACCCAATATATACTAAATTTACTGGCTTTAGCCTGCGTCGTTGTTTGGTATAATGACCCAATCAGCTTAAAAGCCTATACATCTCAGCCTATATTTTTTTTGCATTTTTTATATATCTGTATTTTTTATGAAACATACCCTATGAAACCAACCCAAAATCATAAGCCGCAAATATTTGACCCAACAGCCAAAATGACCACGGTTGATACTGCCAGTAATGATAGTGCCAGTAATGTCGATGCCAATCTGCTACATCAGTCAACCGTAACACTTGAAGGCATGCCAAAGGTGAGCGAGTTGCAAAAACTGCAATCAGATAACCGTACAGCGCGTAAGCCTTTTCAGTGGCAGTTTTTGTTGCCGCAATATTGGGGGATTTGGCTGGGGGTTGCGCTGATTTTGCCATTAATTTATTTGCCGCTGCGCTATCAATTTAAAATCGGTCATTTTTTGGGAAAATTGTTATTTGGACTGATTAAGAGTCGCCGAGCCGATACTTTGACCAATCTGTCATTGGCGTTTCCAGAGCTCAGCGAAGATCAGCGTTTAGAGATGGCAGAGAAGATTTTTATCAATGCCGGTGTGGGTGTGTTTGAAAGTCTGTGTGCGTGGTATCGACCGGATGTATTTACCCGCTGCGTCACTGTATCAGGGCTGCAACATGTCAAAAACGCCCAATCGCAAGGTAAAGCGGTGATTTTACTCGGCATCCATTCGACTTTGCTTGATTTGGGTGGACGGCTGACCACCATGTTCACCCCGCTGGATGTGGTGTATCGACCACAAAACAATGCACTGCTTGATTGGTTCATTTTTAATGCTCGCTCAAAGGTTTATAGCGACCAAATCAGTCATCGCGATATGCGCCATTTTGCCAAAAATCTTAAAGACAACCATGTGGTATGGATCACCCCCGACCAAGATTTTGGACTTAAACAAGGCGTGATGGCAGATTTTTTTGGGGTACCCGCTGCCACTTTGACCGCACCACGTCGTATGGCAAAACTCGGCAATAAAGCCAATCCGCCTGCCGTAATGATATTGCATTTTTATCGGGAAACCCCGGATGAGATGCCAAAGGGTCGCAAACCGCATTATCACATCATCTTCTCGCCTGTCATTGACAACTACCCAACCGAAGATGAATTAGCGGATGCCAATCGCATCAATCAGCTATTAGAAAATTATATCCGTATCGACCCGACCCAATACATGTGGTTTCATCGGCGCTATAAAACCCAGCCTACTGGTATCCGCTATTACCGCTAATTTTGCTCATGTGGCTCATAGGGCTCAGCCAATTTTTGGCATGAATTTGTAGTCAAAACCCGCTATACTAGCGGACAATTTTTTTGCCTATTTTGTACTTTTTTTGCTTTTGTTTGGAATTTTGAATATGAATGATAAAACAGCCGCACCGCGCCGCATTTTAACGGGTATTACCACCAGTGGTATTCCCCATCTTGGCAACTATGTCGGTGCTATTCGCCCAGCCATACAATCGGCGATACAAGGCGCAAGTACGGGAGAAAGCGACGCTTATTTTTTCTTGGCGGATTTGCACGCACTCATCAAATGCCATGACCCTGAGGCGATTCATGCCTCGACCAAGGCAATTGCCGCTACGTGGCTTGCGTGTGGTCTCGACCCTGAGCGCGTGGTGTTTTACCGCCAGTCGGACATTATCGAAATTCCGGAGCTAACTTGGGTGCTCAACTGTAACTGTGCTAAAGGTTTGATGAACCGTGCGCACGCCTACAAAGCCGCCGTAGATGCTAACCGTGAAACGCCAGACACTGACCCTGATTATGGCATTTCGATGGGATTATTTAGTTATCCTGTGCTAATGGCCGCGGATATTTTGATGTTTAATGCCACCCATGTCCCTGTGGGGAAAGACCAAATCCAGCATATCGAGATGGCACGTGATATAGCAGGTACTTTTAATTTTCGCTATTGTGACCCAGAAAAACCGCTTTTTGTATTGCCCGAAGCGATGGTAGATGATGACACGCCGCTACTGACGGGGCTTGATGGTCGTAAAATGTCAAAAAGCTATGGCAATACCATTCCGTTATTTGGCGACCCTTCATCAAATCAGTCGCAAGTAGACGGTGAAAAAGCGCTGCGAAAAGCCATCATGCGTATTGTCACCAATTCACAATTGCCAGAAGAACCCAAAAACCCCGATGAATCCACGATTTTTGAGATTTATCGTGCATTCGCTAGCGCGGAAGAACAACAACTACTGCGTCAACGTTTTGAGCAAGGTATCGGTTGGGGGGATGCCAAAGAAGTGTTGTTTGAAAAAATTAACAGCGAAATTGCCCCTTTCCGTGCTCGTTACAATGAATTGATGGCGAATCCAAAAGAATTGGAAGAAATCCTACAAATGGGCGCAGAAAAAGCCCGCCGTGATGCGCGCAAACGCCTTGAAAAAGTACGAAAAGCCATTGGTATCAAACCCCTTGCTAAACTCAAAAAATAACGAGTCACTCATGTCATTTGCACACTTTAAAGCCTATACCGATAGGCTTTATCAAATCGATAAAGCCTTTGACGATGCGCAGCCCAACCGTCTTAACCGACATCGCCACCTTGAGCCTGATTCAGCCGAGTTTCTTGCCAGTCTGGTTATCAGCAAGCGGGCTAAAAATATATTAGAAATCGGCACATCAACGGGCTATTCTACGCTATGGCTAGGCTATGCGTTAGCCCAAATCAATCGCGCCAATACCGCGAATAGTGCCACGTTGACCTCGATTGATATCGACGAGTGGCGATTACTAACTGCTCGCAACCACCTGCGCACCTTGCAGTTTGACCACAATATCACGCTACAACAAGTCGATGCGAAGGATTTTTTACGTCAGTCGACCGCCCATTTTGATGTGATTTTCTTGGATGCAGAGCGCAGGTTTTATGGTGACTATGTGGCTGACTTTAAGCGGTTACTGACCTTTGGTGATATGCTGATTGTCGATAATGTGATTTCTCATGCCGATGAAGTGACAGCGTTTTTGTCAGCCTTTGAACAGGACAACAACTATCTGTGCTCTACCCTATCAATTGGGGCAGGATTGTTTTTAGCAATTAAACAATCAAAGGATTAATAACAAAATGCTATGGGAATTATTAAAACAAATTTGGTGGTTAATTCCTCTTTTCCTTATCATTAGTTTTTTAAAATCGCCTACTTTTAAAGGTTGGTTTGGCGAAAAAATGGTTGAAAAAGCTGCTAATCGCAAGCTGCCACATGATAGCTACCATGATTTTCAAAACGTCACTTTAGCAACTGATGAAGGTTCTACGCAAATTGACCATATTTATGTGTCGCGTTTTGGTATTTTCGTGGTTGAAACTAAAAACTATAAAGGGTGGATTTATGGTAAAGTCAAAGATGCCAAATGGACGCAAAACATTTATGGCAAAAAACATCTTTTCCAAAATCCGTTACGACAAAATTATAAACATATCAAAACATTAGAGAATTTATTAGATTTACCGAATGACGTTTTTTATTCAGTTATTGTATTTACAGGTGAATGTGAATTAAAAAGTAATTTTCCAGTCAATATCTGTCGCTTGGGAAACTTCACAGATTATATTTTGTCATTTGACCAACAAAAACTCAGCGACATACAAGTTCAGCAAATCTGCCAATTATTGGCTAAAAATCGTCTTGATAATACGCTTAAAACTCGCCATCAGCATATTCAAAACCTAAAAAAACAACATCACAAATGACCAATTTAGCCATTCGAATTTTTGAGACGCCTGTTCAAAGTCTGCCCGAAGACCTCTATATTCCGCCTGAAGCCTTTGCCATTTGGCTGGAGCAGTTTGAAGGCCCGCTGGATTTTTTGCTGTACTTGGTCAAAAAAAATAACTTTGATATCACCACCACAGCGATTTTGCCGATTACCGAGCAGTACCTGACTTATATTGAGGAATTGGATGACAATCATTTTGAGTTGGCAGGCGATTATTTACTGATGGCAAGTACCTTAATTGCTATCAAAAGCGAATTGTTACTACCGAGCCCCCAACGGCCAGAGTATGAAAAAACCCCCACCAAGCAGCTGATTGACAGACTTGAACAATACGCCCAAATCAAACACGCCAGTCAGCGTATCGATGCGTTAATGCGGCTTGAGCGCGATGTGTTTTTGGCATACGCCAGTTTGCCAAGTCCTGATATATTAGCCAAAGAGATTGCACCCTATCCTGCCACCATGCTTGCCGACAGTTTAATCAAAATGCAGCTAAAACCCGATTACCAAATGCACCATGTCAAAGCCGATATCGTGCCTTTGGCAGAGCGTATGGCAAGTATTAGCCGTATATTGGCAAGTCGTGGTCAAGGCACTTTCCACGACATATTAGATAAATCACAAGGCAAACTGGGTGTGGTGGTGAGTTTTGTCGCTATTTTGGAATTAGCAAAACAGCGGATGCTAAAATTTGTCGCACAAGAGGATGACAACGCTTCCGATGTAAGCGAACTAACCTTGATATGGGCATCGTCATGACCGATTTTAACCAACAACATCAGCTTGCCCAGCAGCATAGCAAATCTATTGAAGCGATTTTGCATGCTTCAGAAACCCCGATTACTGCCAAACAGCTATGTCACTGGCTATCGATTAATCCAAACCAACTGAGCATGGCGCTCACAGTCTTGCAGCAGCATCTATCACAAGGCGCGTTAACCTTAGCCGATACCGCGAGCGGCTACCGATTGCAAATCGCCAATGACTTTAGCCCACTTATTCAGCAAGTTTTTCCCCAGCGTCAAGAAACCTTAAGCCAAGCGCTATTAGAAACGTTAAGTGTGATTGCTTACAAACAACCGGTGACGCGTGGCGATATTGAGCAAATTCGTGGCGTGACTGTATCGAGCAATATTTTACGGCAACTATTTGATAAAGGCTGGATTATTGAGCAAGGATTTCGCGATACGCTGGGACGGCCTGCACTACTGCATACCACGCCAGCGTTTTTAGCCGCCTTTGGGCTTAAAAGCTTACAAGATTTACCAAAGCTGCCTGATGTACAACAGCTTGAGATATAAAAAGCTGCCGACTGGGTAGCTTCCTAAAGACCCTGTTTAAAGACCCTGCATCAAGAATGCATTAAGGCAAGCGTCGAGCAGGGGCGCCCCACTGGTTGACATTCGGCTTGGTATCTGTGCAATACCACACCAGCAGCATAATCCCGCCAATGATGGGGACAAAGGCAATGAGCATCCACCAGCCTGATTTATTAACATCATGTAAACGGCGAACACCGACTGCAATATTGGGAATCACCAAAGCCAAAGCAATAAGCCCCGCCACAATGCCATCAGTACCCATCATATAATCGATAATTGCCCCACCCAGATACAACATGACCCACGCCAAATAAAAATACCAATATTCTTTACGTCTAGCGCGCCCTTTAAAATTGGCATAATTGCTGAGACTTTTTTTAACCCAATCAAAAAAGCCATAATTTTCTTCAATCGCCCATGCTGGATTGACGGCATTCATGCCCGCTGCGTGAGTAACTTGACCATAGTTGGCAGTTGTAGGGTTGTCTGTATAGCCGTGAGGGATGGGCGCAATCGTGCTATCTATCGGTTTGTTCAGATTGACTGCATTGCCTGCGGCAAGACCGACAACTGCCACTGCATAACCCTGCGCATCGACACTAAATTCTACTTGTTGTCCTGCCGTCGGTGCTGTGGCTTGTTGCCATTGTTGGCTAGTAAATGGGTAATTTTTTCCGTCCTCCGCCATGATGATACCTTGACCATGTTGCGGCGAAAAATTGGCTATTTGCCCTCTCATTGTTATTATTCCCTGTGCTGTTATTGATTTACTTATGTCGATGATTATAACGTAAAATAATTTTTACAATGTGACATTATTTATGTTCAATTTTTGATTAAAATACTGGTTAAAATTTAGCCACATGACTTTATACTAGCATTCAACCATCGCTTGTCCTACAATAGGCACAAGCATGAAGTTTCATGCTATCACAACATTGTGAAATGTTGCTACCTATTAAAGGATTATTGAATGAAAGACGAAAAACTGCAAAAAGCGCTCGCCCGTCTAGGCTTAGGTTCGCGCCGCCAAATGGAAGATGTGATTCGCGAAGGTCGCGTCAGTGTTAACGGGACTGTGGCTACCATTGGTGACCGTGTCGGACAGGGCGATGAAATCCGAGTCGATGGACGTTTGCTACGCTATACCGCAGAAAATGAAAAACGCCGCCGTATCTTGATGTATTACAAGCCAGAAGGCGAAATTTGCTCAGCCCATGACCCAGAAGGTCGTCCCACGGTGTTTGAGCGCCTGCCACCCCTAAATCATGACCGCTGGGTAATGGTGGGTCGGTTGGACATCAACTCAACAGGTTTATTGCTATTTACCAATGATGGAGAACTGGCTCACCGTCTGATGCACCCATCAAATGAAATAGAGCGCGAATATGCGGTGCGTGTGATGGGGGAAGTCACCCCTGAGATTATCTTAAATCTCAAACGAGGCGTCATGCTAGAAGATGGTATGGCACAGTTTGATGACATCGTTGAAAAAGGCGGTGAAGGTATCAACAAATGGTACCAAGTCAAACTCAAAGAAGGTCGCAATCGTGAAGTACGCCGCTTATTTGAATCGCAAGGCTTAAAAGTAAGCCGATTGCTGCGTATCCGTTACGGCTCTGTCAGTCTCCCAAGGGAGCTTCGCACGGGTCGTTATCTTGAGCTAGATCGCCGTGAGATTGACACCTTAGCAGGGCTTGTCAACATTCGCCCGCGCCAAGGCACAGGGCTTTATGGCATTGCCAAACGCCGCCAAGAACGCTTTGAGAAAAAACCGCTAAAAGCGCGCCGCGGCGGTCATCACTTACGCCGCGATAAAGAAAAAAGAAGTAGCTAACCGCTATAAAATTTACACAAAAAAACTTAAAAAAAAGCGTATCAAATTGATACGCTTTTTTCATTTTAATGTACCAATGTTAATCTACCATCAACTACGTGCGATTTTTGACATAGCGATAAGTTGACGCAAATTGCTGGCTGACTTCATGAAACATCTCATTAAGCAATTCATCTAATTGCCGATTGACGCGAGCCAATACCTCAATTAGCATCTCGCCTGCGGTCATCTCCCCCTGAATTTTTTGATTGAGCTGACTGGGATGATATTTGGCAATTTGGTCATACTGATATACTGCTTCGGGAATCGTCTGCTCTATCAAGCGATTGACCACAAACTTATTTTCAGTCAGCCATTGGGTTTGCGGATGGTCTGGTTGATTGGCTGACTGGCTTTGGTCGCGTTGCCAATCCTGATAACGAATAAGTTTGTCATGGATGGTATCAAGCAGCATCACGGCAGCTGTTGGCAAACGCTCAATTGACGCGCCATCAATACCTAAAATCGAAGGTGAAGATAATCGCGGTTGTTGATTTTTTGCTTTAAACCATTTTTTATTGCTTGCATTTTTGCTAGCACGTGGCATTAAGTTAAAACGGCTATCACTACCGAAGGTATTGGGAACTGGCAGGTTTGATTGGTACGCCAAGCGCATGGTTTCTGCTTTTGCCAGTGATGCGGTGGGCGGCACGGAATATTGAGACATACCGACCTCAATACCTGCCATGTCATGCAGTTTATACCAAGCCAGCCTTATCCATCGATACGCCAAAAAGCTTATCAATACGGTCAACAAAACACTGAGCAAAATATTCATCTATACGCCTTAACAGCTTGTTTATCAATAACAGCCTGCCTATAAAAAGCAAATATAGCATTACTATGATTGCAACTGTTTAAAAATTCAAGCATGTTAGCGTTGGCTAAGCCTAAAAATTCATCGGTCGAAAAAAAGTATTGCCCAAAACTGTTAGCTATTAACTGCTACCCTAAATTGTCATATTTACATGGTATGCCAATAACGAAGTTTATTAATTTCAAATAAGAATGCCACAAACATACCGAGATAATACGCCAATTTAAGCTCAAAACTGTCATCCCGTAACTTAAAAGGTAATGCGCAAAGGGTGACGGCAAGCGGAATCCACAATAGCATAAACACCCAATTTTCGATGACATTGAGCCAGCCTTGCATTCCCTTGCTACTGCGTAAAGCCGCCAACCCTAACAACAAGCAGGCAACTATCAGTGTGTTGATTAAGCCTTTTGGAAGATTGCTGGGATAAATCGATAATTCTTGCTTAGTATAATGTGGCAATGCCATTCAATAAATTCCTAAATAATTACTGAGGATTGGTGTTATGTATAGCGTCAATGTCTAGCATCAATTTGTGGCGTTAATCTCAATGTCTTGATGGGTGCCGACTCACCGAACGAGCCGCTACGAATATGCTGCCATCATCCATAGCATCGCCACACAGCTAAATAACAAACCCAAGGTTAATGCATTGCGATTTTGAATCGGCGCACGCCCTGAGTAGCGATTTAACACCTGTGAACCCACGACAAAAGCCAGTGGGATACCCAACCAAAAAATCGCAATGGTACTCACCAGTGAGGGCAGCATTGATGATAAACTATCGCCAAACATCAACCTAAACCCAAAACCTGCCAACCCTAGCAACACCGCAAATATTGCCAGTCCAATTGTCAGACCTTTGGGTACTAAAGACGGGGATTGAACGTCCATACCAATTTCCTTATGTATGATTCCTTATAGAGCATTTACGCTGGCAAGCGACCGACCAAAGCCAGTTCGGCACGCATCGCGTCAATCGCTTGGCGATAATCAGGTTGATTAAATATCGCTGAACCTGCGACAAACATATCAGCCCCTGCTTCGGCAACCGCACGAATATTACTGGCTTTGATACCGCCATCGACTTCAAGACGAATATTGCGACCCGATAGCCTAATCATTTCGCGCACCGCTTCTATTTTTTTGAGGGTGCCATCAATAAATGCTTGCCCACCAAACCCTGGGTTAACACTCATCAATAAAATCTGGTCAACTTTATCCATCACATAGTCTAGATAGTGTATCGGCGTGGCAGGATTGAGCACCAATCCACAGTCAGCACCCCCATCTTTAATGAGTTGTAAAGAGCGATCGACATGTTGCGTGGCTTCTGGGTGAAAGGTAATGATGCTGGCGCCCGCTTTTAAGAACTGCTCAATCATACTATCAACCGGTGACACCATCAAATGCACATCTATCGGCGCAGTTATCCCATAATCACGCAGCGCCTGACAAATCATGCTACCAAAGGTCAAATTTGGGACATAATGATTGTCCATCACGTCAAAATGCACAACGTCCGCACCTGCAGCGATAACCTGCTCGACTTCCTCGCCCAGACGGGCAAAATCTGCCGACAAAATCGAAGGGGCAATCAAAAATTGGCTATTATTAGTTGGATGGGCAAATTTATTAGGGGCTTGTTTAGGTGAGTCTTCAAGAATTTCAGACTGGTTCATCGTCATTGTCCGTCAGCTTTGATTAAAAAGTGCGGATATTTTAGCAAAGATTATTTTAAAAAACTTCGACTATTTGGTGACTATTATTTGGTAGCTATTATTTGGTGACTAATATTTGGTGACTAGGACTATTGACAGCGACTATTTGCTGCCCGTGAAAATAAATCTGCCATAAGCCTTGCAGAATTTGCATTTAAGTAGTCAAAACAAGCAAAAAACAAGGTAGCTAGACTATGCTAAATTAGGCTAGATTATGATTGATAAGTACCAAAAAAGATAAAACCCAAGTCTTAGGGCAATAGACTTGGGTTTTAGGGCACTTCATGTCAACTATGTTATTATTATTGGCTTTCCATGATATTACTCATCCTGAGCGTCTCAACACTACCATTCCTTGGTATCATCCTTGTGTTGATGAGTTCATTGTAGGTTGTTGCACCGTTGGTTACTAGCCGCAAAAGGCGGAATCTGTTGTAAGCAAATGCTTACATGCAGTTTTAGCTTGCCCGCTGCTAACTTTCGCATGCGCCTGTCAATAATTTGCTAGCATCATTAGCGCTATCAGTCTGAGCTTCCGATAGCTTTTCGCCTTCTTTGACGCCTTCTTTGATGGTCTCTTTTGCCTCTTGGTGATCGGCGATGCTTGGCAAAGGTTCAGGCTGCTCATCCATGACTTCAGGTTCATATTGTAACGTAGTGAGCACGGGGAAATGGTCAGAGCCAATGTTCGGCATACGCGCCATCGATACCAGCGTGAAGTGATTGCTGTGAAAAACATGGTCAAGCGCCCAGCGCAAAAATGGGTAACTGGCATGAAAGGTATTGATGAATTTTCGCCCAATACGGGGGTCTAGTAGCCCTGAGATACGCTGAAACATACGCGTGGTATGCGACCAAGCCACATCGTTGAGATCACCTGCAACAATCACCGTCAAGTCGTTGGCGTTGATATGTTTGCCTACCATTAACAGCTCAGCATCCCGTGTCACCGATTTATCGGCTTCGGTTGGACTCGGTGGCATGGGGTGCAAGCAGTATAGCCAAACAACCTTTCCCATGGCTAGGCGAACTTGGGTATGAATCGATGGAATATCATCAACCACCAGATATTTTACTTGCGGATTGATAAGTTCAAGCTTTGAGTACAAATGCATACCATATAAGTTATCGAGTGGCACTTTGACGTTAAATGGATAGTCAGCCTCAATGGGGCTTAGAGCGTCTTGCCACACTTGGTCAGTTTCGAGTGTCAATACAATATCGGGTTGATGGGTATGGATAAGGTCAATCAAAGCGTGTTTATTTGGATTGGTCGTCAACACATTGGCAACCAACAATTTCACTTGATAATCGCGTGATTTTGGCTTTGCCGTTTGCACTTGTTTCTTCCACAAAAACGTATATGGCAACACCATGTACGCTTGCATAGCCAGTGCAATAAGCAGCAACAAAATTAATCCAATTTGCCAACGACTGTCAAAAGCGCCCAGCCAAAGTAAGCCAATGAGCGCCACCACCCCCAAAAAAATCAATTGATTTCTGGGAAAATCAGCAACCCTAAACCACCATTCAAACCTAGGGATGGTTGCCCAAAAAGTTGCAAAAACCACAAAACCTGCTAGCAACTGTAACAACAGCGTCATTGTCTATCCTTTCATGTTATATTGCGGTTCACGTTGGTCAATATTAGCTTGTTATCATTAGCTTGTTATCAATAGCATGGCGATATAGTAGCCACAAAAATACGGCTGATAAATTGCAGTTGTGTTGCCAAACGCTATTTTTCACCGTGACATCGCTATCAGCCTACCATCTATAGCCAAATAGATGCCCCATGTAAAAAAAAATTCACTTGCAAAACATGACAAATACAGGCAAGGTAACAGGTTACTAATTGAAAAATCAATGTGGATTTTCTGCACTATTTATTTTATTTTGTTTACAGTAAGGAAGGGTTATCATGAGTCAGCTACGCGTAGGTTTGGTCGGATGGCGTGGAATGGTCGGTTCGGTATTAATGCAACGTATGATGGATGAAAACGACTTTGAAGGGATTACCCCCGTGTTTTTCTCTACCAGTAATGCCGGTGGCGATGCTCCTACCCCAAATGGCATTGCCCCTAGCAAGCTTGAAGATGCGCATGACTTAGCGGCTTTAGCGGCTTGTGATGCCATTATTACCTGTCAAGGCGGTGACTATACTAAAGAAGTCCATCAACCGCTACGTGATAAAGGCTGGACAGGTTACTGGATTGATGCAGCAAGCACCCTACGTATGACTGACAATAGCATCATCGTCCTAGACCCTGTCAACCGCAATGTCATTGACGACGCTATCAAAAATGGTCAAAAAGACTTTATCGGTGGTAACTGTACGGTATCTTTGATGTTGATGGCGATTGGTGAGCTGTTCAAACGCGATTGGGTTGAATGGGTATCTGCGATGACTTACCAAGCGGCAAGTGGTGCGGGCGCCAACAACATGCGTGAGCTTATCAAGGGCATGGGCTACATCCATGATGGCGTCGCAGACGAACTCAATAATCCGGCAGGCGCAATTTTAGAGATTGACCGTAAAGTAGCCGAATTACAACGTAGTAGCGAGTTCCCAAAACAATACTTTGGTGTGCCGCTTGCTGGTAGCTTAATTCCTTACATTGATGTGCAGCTAGAAAACGGGCAATCAAAAGAAGAATGGAAAGGCTGTGTTGAAACTAATAAAATCTTAGGCAATGATGCAGACAAAAATAATGCCAACATTGTGCCGATTGATGGTATCTGCGTGCGTATCGGTGCCATGCGTTGTCACTCACAAGGCTTGACCATCAAACTAAAAAAAGATATCCCTCTAGAAGAAATTGAAGCTGCGCTTCGTAACAGTGGTAATGAGTGGCTAGATGTGGTAGAAAATGACAAATCTGCGTCGGTTGAGCGGTTAACCCCAGTCGCGGTCACTGGCACCCTTAAAGTTGCCGTAGGTCGTCTTCGTAAGATGAATCTAGGTGGTGAGTATTTATCTGCCTTTACTGTTGGCGATCAGTTGTTATGGGGCGCGGCAGAGCCATTACGCCGCACACTTGCGATTATCCGCAATCAATTATAAACCCAAGGTTTTATAAAAAAACACGCTGACTAGGGCGTGTTTTTTTATGCCTGAGTAGATAAACCTGATAGTGTTAATTTGTTATTTACCCCTAAAAAACGCCATGACCAGTAAACAGGGATTGCCGTTATCAGGGTATTGTCAGGGTATTGTCAGGGTATTGATAGTACAGCGTCATTATCCAAGCATCAATCCACGCTCAAATTGCTATCAACAGCGGGCTTTATGCCAATAATAAGCGAGCCAGACTATTGAGAGTTTTGGACAAAAAGTGTAAAGTTGAGCAGATAATTTGACTGAAACTTTTGTCAAGTTGTTGGACTATCGATTAATTCGATGTTTGAATATTGCCTGTCGGTATATTGACTACCATGAACCAAACAAGTAGGCATTTTTTAACACCCCTAACTAGGCTATGATACCTTCAGCAAGGATTTTTTATGTCTTGGCAAAAATACTCTGTACACTTGGTATTGGGTTTTCCCTTATCGCTTCCCATTGTCGCTTATGCCGTCAATATTGGCGATACTTATGTACAAACTCAACAAAACCAACCTTTAAACGCCAGTATTAATGTCAGTGATGTCAATCCAAGAACTTTTTCTGTCAAAGTCGCCCAAGCTGATGTGTATCGCCAGCTAGGCTTGTCAAAAGATGCCGATATTCAAATCAAATTTGTCCCAACCAGTAGCAATGGCGGTCAGATTGTATTGACCACCAACCGTGCGATTAATGCCCCATTTACTGATGTGGTGCTCAATATCACGGAAAATGGCGTGACCAAAACGCTGCCAAAAACCTTGTTGATGCCCATCGACAGCGCACAAAAAATCACCACGCAAGCCAATACCACGACTTTGCAATCACCTGCGCAAAACATCGTCATAGGTTCGGCTAATCCTGTGCAGTTGCCTGTTATGTCGCCCGACCCTATGCCCATGCAGCCGATAACCTTGCCATCAACCACCATCAACCAGCTGCCTAATTTACCTACAACTGGTATGCCCGCTGGCGCCGCCCCAATGACGCAAGCTAGCGAAAACAGTGACTACCTGCGTATTCAAGAGACGCGAACGGTTCGATCTGTTCAGCCAAATGGCACTGTCTACACGCCAGACGCGCCACAAATGCAAAACCCCATCCCAACCAGCGCCGCAGACAATCAATTACCAAGCCCGGCAGCTAGTTATGGCAATCAACCTTCAGACAAGTCCAAATTTAAGTATAGCGCCAAGAACCCGCAAATCATTGGCGAGACAACCACTTATACACTACAGCGCAATGACAACCTTTGGACCATCGCCAGTAATATCGCAGCAGCAAACCGCAAAGATGTGGATCAAGTGATGACAGATATCATGGCAGCCAACCCGACCGCGTTCCCAGATAATGACCCAAGCAAACTTGTCGCCAATACCCAATTACAAATACCAAAATACAAAGTAGTGCCTTCACAAATTGGGATAAAATCGGCCAATAAAGCGCGACAACAATATCGTCAAAACAAAAGACGTGTCGTAAACAAAAAATCTGTCAGAGCACCAAAATCTGCTACTAGACAACCAGCCACCCCAAAAACGACAAAAAAGACACTTAAAGCACAAAAAACACCGCGGCCATACGCAGCGACTAAAAAATCTGAAATGACCATCATCGCACCTAATCATACCAATGGTTCAGTACAAGGTCAAAGTACCAACAACAAATTAGGCAAAGGGACGTCATCCCAAGTAGCGGCGCAAGTGCAGCAAAAACGCCAAGCTACCGCCCAGCAAGCCACTAAAGTTAACAAACTCAATCAAGACTTAGTGGGCGCTGAAAATCGCTTGAAAATACAAAACACCAAGCTTGCCCAATTAGAAAAACGCTTAAAAGAGTTAAACAAAAAATAATATAGCGCGTGGATGATATTGCCTGTGTGCTGTGTCATTTCATACCGTACAACAAATTTGTGGTGATTCATTAGTCGCATAAAGCGGTAGCTCATATCTTGCTATGCCCTAATGATAACTATCTACCGTAACGATGAGGTGAAAGATGGATCCGATAATGATAGGTATCGCAGCAGTGGTGATTTTGGTAATTGTTGCTGGCGTTTTTTTGATGAAAAAAGGTAAGAGCCAGACAACGGTTGATACTCAGACCCAAGTCAAACGTCCAAAAACCTTGGCTGAACAGCAACGCGAACTAGAACTGCAACGTCAATCACAGCAACCAAGCCCCTATGCTGCGCCTAACCTGCCGCAATCGACTTTGCAGGCTGCTCAAACCCTCAATACCGCCGAGAGTGCGCAGCATGAGTTAGAAGCGGCTGAGCAATTGATTCAAAACCAAGACTATGATGGCGCCATCACAACGTTACGTCGCGCGCTAAAAAACCACCCCTCACATAGTGGGTTGAATTTTACCTTGCTCAATACCTATGCTTTAGCCAAAGATTATCAGCACTTTAATAGCTTCTACCTAGAAGTATTGGCGCTGAACGATATTGATCTCACCACCCAAGCCAATAACCTAAAAACGCTGGTAGATGAAGAACAATCGATAAACGCACGCAGCACAGCGATGACCCATACCGCTGAAGCTGTTGAACCTGATGGACTTGATTTTGATTTGCCAGGTTTTAAACAAGACAGTGATAAACCAGCCATCAACAGTACCTTACATGTTGTCAGGCCGACCGTCACTCAAGTGGCACAGCCAGCAAACCCAGTTGATGGTATTAGCAGCAAAGCCGATAACGAGTTAGATTTTGACTTTGCACTCGATGTGCCTGAAACCAAAATTGCACCTGTTGTACCTGTCCCACCTGCAACTAAGCCTACTACCGAGACTACAGCGGCACAATCACAATCAAATGAGTTAACTTTTGACGATTTTGATTTTGATCTATCTAGCAAAGAGCCCGCGACCGCTGAGACTGTCGCTGCCCCTGTCCTAGAATCGACTACCAAAATTTTTGCGCCGATAGATGAACCTGTTACAACCACGTCAGCAAGTAACGTCAATAACAATAACAATGCTATTAGCGACAGCGATTTTGACTTTGACTTTAGTTTACCAGAGACGCAATCAACACCTACCGCTACTGCTCCAGCGCTAACGACCCCAACGGCTGCACCGAGCGCTGACAACAACATCGCAGATGATTTTGATTTCGACTTTGAGTTGAACGCTGAGCCAGCGGTTACTCCAATCAATGACGCTACTACAGAAGCCGACTTAATCTTTGACGCGTCAGATACCAAAGCATCTAGCAATCTAACTTCCGATGCAGCAACTTCTGTACCGGTTGCCAGTGATGAAGCCACAGATATTGCATCGTTTGCTTTGGATGATGAATTACTACGCCAAGCAGAAGCGGCTTCACTAGCCAAGCCTGCTACCCCATCGGTCGCTGAGCCTGTCGTTGACTTGGCAGAAGTCAACGCCCCTAAACCATCTGATTCGCTACTTATCTCAGATGACATGTTTGATTTGTCTTTTGATGACTCAACTACTCAGGCAGCCACTCAAGCAAATACACAAACAACTACGACCCCAATCGCTAGTCCTAAAACGACATCGATTGCAGATAAGGCAAGCCTAACAACTGCGCCAGTTGTTGAAGATTTATCAGCGATACTCGATGTGATTAAGGATATCGACACGGATACGTTAAACGTAGATTTGGCAGAACAGTATGTGAATTTAGGGGAATACGACAGTGCCAAACGCTTGCTTGATGAAATCAAAGATAGCAACAACACGGCGTTGGTAGAACGTGCTACAGCGTTAAGACAACGTATTGCTTAATCATGTATTGCATAAAAAAAGGATAGTAAATTGACTATCCTTTTTTTAGTCAAATTTTTTTTGAATTAACTTTATAACAACTTAATACGCAAAAAACTTAATACTCAATCGCTATGGGTTTAAGTCCCGTTTTAAAGGCGTTTGCTTTTTCAACATAATGTAATGCGGATAGCTGAAGCATCACTTCGCGCGCCTGCGGCAAGGTTTTGACAACTTTAGCTGGGCTACCCATCACGATGGAATTATCTGGGATTTTCATATTTTCGGTAACAAGCGCATTGGCACCGATGATGCAGTTTTTGCCGATTTGGGCATTATTGAGCACAATCGCACCGATACCAATCAAGCTATTATCACCAACAGTGCAGCCGTGTAGCATCGCCAAATGTCCAATCGTCACGCCTTCGCCAATGGTGACGGCGATACCTTCATCGGTGTGTATCACACTGTTTTCTTGCACATTACTATTTTTGCCCAAATAAATCGGCGCATTGTCCGCGCGTATCACCGCGCCAAACCACACACTGACGTTATCAGCTAAATGCACATCGCCTATGACTTCAGCAGAGTCTGCGACCCAGCCTGTGAAGGGTGCCTGATAAGTGGGTGTTTTGTCTTGCCATTGGTACAGCATATCAAATCCTTATGAAAAAAAAGAGTGTCAACTAAAAAATTGACCCTCTAATTTTAGCAAGTGCGGATAAATTAGCAATGGGTTATTGTAGACAACGCAGTTAAATCAAAGCCCTGCTTTTAGGCTCGCTTCGATAAATTTATCCAAATCACCATCTAGCACCGCCTGTGTATTGGAAGTTTCCACTCCCGTACGCAAATCCTTAATCCGCGAGTCATCCAGCACATACGAGCGAATTTGACTACCCCAACCGATATCCGATTTGGTTTCTTCTAGCGCTTGTTGCTTTTCCATACGCTGCATCATTTCACGCTCGTACAGTTTGGCGCGTAGCATTTTCATTGCCGTGTCTTTGTTGGCATGCTGGCTACGTTCATTTTGACACGCAACCACAATCCCTGTCGGTTGGTGGGTGATACGTACCGCAGAGTCGGTGGTATTAACGTGCTGACCGCCTGCACCGCTTGAGCGATAAGTATCGATGCGTAAATCGGCAGGGTTGATATCAATCTCGATATTATCATCAATTTCAGGCGATACAAACACCGCTGCAAACGACGTGTGGCGACCGTTGTTGCTATCAAACGGTGATTTTCTCACCAAACGATGCACGCCGATTTCGGTACGTAACCAGCCAAACGCATAGTCACCTTTGACATGAATCGATGCGCTCTTAATCCCTGCGACACCACCTGCTGATAGTTCCATGATTTCGGCTTTAAAGCCATGTGATTCACACCAGCGTAAATACATCCGCAGCAGCATCTCTGCCCAGTCCTGTGCTTCGGTACCGCCTGAGCCTGACTGGATATCAACATAGCAGTTGTTGCCATCCATCTCACCGCTAAACATACGCTTAAACTCTAAATCTGCGACTTTGGCTTCGGCCTCATCGAGTTCCGCTTGTACGTCTGCCAATAAGGTCGCATCATCGGCTTCCACCGCTAAGTCAATCATGGCTTTGGCATCTTCTAACTTGTCGTCTAAAGCGGTAATCACGCCAATGACATTATCAAGCTGCGATTTTTCTTTACTGATTTTGGTGGCACGCTCTGGGTCGCTCCACAATTCTGGGTTTTCAAGCTCTAAATTGACCTCTTCCAAACGCTCTTGCTTGGCTTCGATGTCAAAGATACCCCCGAAGCTGGTTGCCACGGTCTGTTAAGCCTTTGATATGCTCTAAATACGGGTTGATTTCCATGCGAGGTTACCTTAACGTGTTACTATGAAAAATGCGCTATTATACCTGAATCTGTCACTGGATTCATCTTAGCTGTTGCCATTAATCTTAGCTGTCGCCTACTACGCCTGTGCTTTCATCGACCAATCTTCCACTGCCCAATGATGCGCTAAGGCATGCGCGTGTAGAGTATCATCGGGGCATACCGCAATCGCCACATCTGCCCATTCTAATAGCGGCAAATCATTTTTTGAATCCGAATAGGCATAAGTTTTGGTGTATGTTATGCCTTGCGAATTTTTTTGAGCAATCCAATTTTTTAAATGAATGATTTTGCCTTCTTTAAAGTTTGGCTGCCCTGCGACCTTACCCGTGTACCCCTGCTCGGTGACTTCTAGTTCAGTGGCTAAAATATTATCTTCCTCTACCAAAAATAATTTGTTAGCAATCGCTTCGACCACAAAGGCATTGGTGGCGGAAATCACTACTACATCGTGCCCCGCTTGTAAATGTGATTGGATAGCGTTAACCGCTTTTGGACGCACTTTTGGCGCGATTTCATCTTGCAAATATTGTTCACGCCATTCATGTAACTGGGCTAAAGTATGCTGTTTTAAAAAGCCTGCCACAAATTCATTATAGACGACCGCATCTAACGTCCCTGCGATATAGTGCTCATAGAACTCCCGATTTTTAGCACGATACAGCGATTCTTCTACCAAATTATGTTTGACCAAAAACTCGCCCCACATATAGTCACTATCGGTATCAATGAGGGTGTTATCGAGGTCAAATAGCGCCAATTCTTTGTGTAGTACGGTTGACATAGGACAGCCTTTAGCATAGTTAGTGAAAAGTTAAATTGCGGGATTTTGGTCATCGACGGTTAAGGTATCACCAAATCGCCAAGTACGGATAATGCGCAGCTCCAAATAATCTTGCATTTGTTTTGAGAACTTACCAAATGGCGCGGCTTTACGCACCGAATTTTTTGCTGCTTCATCCAAGATGGTAGAGCCTGATGACTGTAACACTTTGATAGATTTGACTTGCCCGTTAGGCTCGATAATCACCATCAGCATGACATCGCCTTTGATGCCTTTGGCGCGGGCTTCTTGGGGATATTGCTGGTTGCCAATATGATAGGCTTGTTGGCGAAAATTCTCGATATAGCGCGCGGCTTCACCCGTGGTGGTGGAGTTACTGCTGATAGTTTTGACCGCAGATTTTTTGGCTAGTAATTGGCGGTTACTGCTGATTTTGGTTTCAAGGGTGGCGATTTGTGCCTGTACTCGCTGTTCTTGCGCGGCTAGATTTTCGCTATCATCTTGTTTTTTATTATTATTTTCTCTGCGGATTTTTTCAAAGCTTAACGTGGTACGTAGATAACTTTCTTGAAACGCTTGTTGACGCGTTTGACGTTCTTGACTCACGATATCATCGGTTTCATTGATTGCTTGGTCTTCTAAAGGACTCATGGTATTGTTTTCAAGCCGTAGCTTTTCGTTGGACTCACCGCCACCTTGCTGGCCGGCATTGGCAATAAAATCGGCTTTTTCATTCTTTTGCAGATTTTCGGTCAACACCGTGGTGACTTCTTGCACCGCTGCGGTGGGTGAGCTTTTATCTTCAAATTGGATACCAAAAATAACAGCCGCATGAATTGCCACCGCCGTAATGATAGCAAATAGCGTGACGCTGTCTTTGTAAGCCGCGGTATGTGGCATTAACTTTTGAAAAACATCACGGTGACTGTCTTTGCTATACACCAAACTATAACCCTTTGAACGATTAGGACACTATCACTAGGAAACTAGCACTACAACCTTGCTAAAAAAATACAAATCACCCATGTATTATAACGCGCAGATAGTATAGATTAAATCAAACCTTGGCTGAAGCTAAATTCATACGCCATCAGCAATGAGTGGTGAGCCATTAATAAGTAGTAATCAATGTTTACCAATTTATGGTACCTAATTACTGGTAAAAGATTTTTTGTAGACGGGCCAGCGACTTTATGATTAGCGACTTTATGATTAGCAACTTTACAATGCCCAAAAACTGACTACAATAATAGCATTCAATATAAATATAAAAAAACTGAGAAACGATAGTGATAACGAGCAAAACGCAACTGGATGAATTTTTTGCCACCCATTCTGAAGAAATCGCACGTGCGCTGATACAAAAATCACAAACGTGGTATGAGAAAATCGAAGATTTTGCCGGTCAAGAGTTTATCGTGCCCGCCACCGAAAAACAGCTGAACGATGCCATTCAAAAATTTGTGGTGGCAAAAGTCAAAGCGATATTGAGTATGCATCTAGAGATTCATGAAGGCTGGCTTCGACTGTATGCAACGGTTAACTATAAAGGCATCTACGCTGACCTTGCTGTCAATTTAGGTGTGGTACATGCCCAATTTGACCGTTATCGCCAGCGCTTGGTATTTCAGCAATTGACTGACACCGATGTCATTGCCTTGTATTCAGATTCCTATGTGAAATCAAAAGCGATTCATGCGGCGCTTTGGTTTTTCAAACGGGTGTTAAAGAAAGACCCGCTCGGCATGATTTTGGAGAAAATCAATTTGGTGCACCAAAAAGATGATATCTTGTATCTCGATATTGGTCGCTGGCTGAAGAAAAACGAAAAAATCATGGCAACGCTGCGCAAGGTGCAGGTGAATCATGGCTATCTTGCTGAACAGCAGCTCCTAATGAGAGCTAATGCCAACGTCGGTGAAATTCTCAATATAGGTAGTAATGATCAATTGATTACCGAAGCGGATAATCCTGCAGTGACCAATAACGCAACAAAAGCGGCTTAGTATTTTTCATCGCTATCAACCCTCATCCTTTACCGCTTTTGTTTCACCAATTTTTTTAACGATTGTGTTTTGCCAATTAAAGAGATGATTACCAATAGTTTTCAACGACGATATTGCCTTCGCCGCGGCGATTCATGGTCAATCCAATCGATTTTAAGGCTTCTTTGGTATCTTCGACCATTTGTGGGTTACCACACAGCATCACGTGACTGCGCTCTTTATCCAGTTTTTGCCCTACCAACTCGGTTAATTTTCCCGACAATATCAGGTTAGGAACCCGTGCTTTTTCCCCCGCATAATCCGCTTCCCGCGTGACAATGGGCAAAAATACAAACGCTGCCCCATTGTCGCCATAGATTGACTTAATTGACCCAATCTCCGCTTGATAAGCAAGCTCTTGCGAGGTGCGTGCGCTGTACACCAAAATAATGCGCTGATATTGCTGCCATACCTCGATGGTCTTTAAAATCGATAAAAATGGGGCTAGACCCGTGCCTGTTGCCAGCAACCACAAATCATTAGGCAGAGGTAACTGGTAGCGGGCTAAGGTCAAATAGCCAAATGGCGTGGTATTGAGCAATAAGCTATCGCCCACTTGGATATGATTAACCTTACTGGTGAATTCCCCGTGAGGAATGACCACCGAGAAAAATTCAATAAATTCATCATAGGGCGAAGATGCGACGGAATACGCGCGAAACACATAGCCATCAAGGTCAATGGGCTTATCTTGCGTCTCAGAAGTTATTAATTTGGTCTCATGGTTTTGTGCAAAATATTGTAAATCTTTGCCATGGATACCGAGCCTAACAAATTGCCCTGCGGTAAATTTAAAGCCATCGGGACGCGTGACTTTAAAACTTAGCAAGGTGGGCGCCCAACGGGTCACTTCAATCACTTTAACGCGAATACTTTTATCATCTGACATATTATCTTGACCATTTTTTTGCATCATTATAAACAAAAAAGCGTACCTTAATGAACTAAGATACGCTTTTTTATGTCGCAGTACTAAAATTGGATTAATATATGCGAACTAGCGTGATAATTTTTGATAATGTTTCGGGGAAAATACCGAAGTACAATACCGCTAACGTCACCAACAACACCATGATGCCGCCTGCTTGAATACCCCAATGATTGACCGCATCGTGCGGCTGTACTTCTTGGGGACGTCTAAACAAGGTGACCATAAGATTTAGATAGTAATACAAGCTAATTGCACTACCCACGATAATCATGGCAGTGAGCCACCAACTTTGCGCTGAAACCGTAGCAAAAATCGCAAAGAATTTGCTGATAAACCCGGCGGTCAATGGAATACCTGCCAATGATAATAGCATCACAGTCAATACAGCGGTTAGCACAGGACGTTGCCAAAAAATCCCTTGGAAGTTTTCAACTAACTCTGCTTCACCTTGACGTTTGTACGGGCTTGACATGATAGTCACGACACCGAACGCACCAATGGTGGTAAACGCATACACTGCCATGTAAAGGCTGACAAAACCTGCTGATTCAACTTTCACTGCGCTGATAATCGCTAACACATAGCCGATGTGCGCAATAGATGAATAGGCTAACAGACGTTTTATATTGTGCTGACGAAGCGCCAGTACGTTACCGATAATCATCGATAAACTGGCAATCACCACAATCAAGGTATTGACTGCTGGCAAGGCTAAGGTTGCCGTCGACAATAAGAAACGTAACCCTAACGCCATCATAGCTACTTTGGAAACACTGCCTAAGAAAGTCGCCACAGGCGCAGGCGCACCTTGGTAAACGTCTGGCGTCCAAGTATGGAATGGTACTGCTGAGAGTTTAAAGGCAATACCAAATAACATTAATGCAGTCCCCACCACCAAAATCGGCATAACGATACCATTTTGAAACATGGGTACGATTGCCATACCAATTTGACGGAAGGATAAAGTACCTGTGTTTGAGTAGATTAATGCCATACCCATCAACATGGTAGCAGAGGCTGTCGCCGATAAAATGAGGTATTTGAAACCCGCTTCTAACGATTTACCACGCGCATAAGTATAAGCCAACATACCATATAGCGGTACCGACAATAACTCTAAGCTGACAAAGAAAGAGGCTAAGTTATCAGCGCATACCATAAACAGCGCGCCCAATGTTGAGATAAGCATTAGCAAATACAATTCTTCTTTGTTGTCGCCATAGCCCTCAATATAACCATACGCCAAGGTAAAACACGCCAATGAGCTGATTAAAATAATCACCATATTGAACTGGGCAAAGCTATCAACCACAAATAAGGGAGCAATCAAGCCTTGCGATGGCGTAAATAACTCATAAAGACCATGCAACATGCTATCAGGATTGCCACCCAATAACTGTATCAGCACAACAAACAAGGCGGCATTAAGACCAATGACACTAAGGGTGCCTGCCACAAAATTTGAACGCTTCATGGCAATGGTAATCATCACCACCGCCGTGGTAATTGAAATTAAAATCATTGGAAACAATGGCATGAACACATTGCTAGCAAATGGAATAATAGGATTCATCTATTTTACCTCCATATGAGCAAATGGCTCTTGAGAAGTAGGTGCAACTTGCTGGACATGATATGCCTGACTAATCCAGTGCATACTATGGTCAGAGGTATCTAAGAATAATTGGGGATATAGACCTAACCATATTAAGCCAAACGCAAGCACCAACAAGATTGCCGCTTCACGCGCATTGATATCACGCATCGGTGACATTTTCTCAATCGTCGCTGTTGGCGTACCAAATAATGCTTTATAAATCATAATTAATGCGTATAAACCGGCAACGACTAAGCTAAAGGTAGCAAACACCACTGCCACAGGATGCGAGGCAAAAGATCCTAAAAGAATTAAGAACTCACCAATAAAGTTACCGGTACCTGGAATACCTAATAATGCCGCAGCAAAGAACATAAGTAACGGTGGGTAATAACGCATTTGACCCCACATACCCCCCATTTGGCTCAAATCACGGGTATGTAGACGCTCATAAAGCTGACCACTCATGATAAATAATGCCGCTGAGCTAAGACCATGTGCCAACATTTGAATCATCAAGCCTTGGAAACTAATTAACGTACCGGCATACAACGCAAGTACCACAAAACCCATATGTGAAATACTGGTATAAGCCAGTAACCGCTTGATATCTTGCTGCATAAACGCAAGCCAAGCCCCGTAGAAAATACCAATACCGCCCAAAGTAATCGCAATCGGTGCAAACTGAGCACTGGCTTCTGGGAATAGTGGTAGGACAAACCGCAATAAACCATACGCCGCAGTTTTAATCAAAATACCCGCCAAATCCACCGAGCCTGCAGTCGGTGCTTGTGCGTGCGCATCGGGTAACCAGCCATGCAGTGGGAAAATTGGTAATTTAACCGCAAAGCCAATAAAGAACATCAGCATGATTGGGTATTGCCATTTGCCAAGATCTGTACCTAGCAAGTCCATATAGTTAAAAGTTATTTGACCTGTGGTTGATGCATGAATCATCACCAAAATCAAAATACCAATCAACATAATCAGACCCGATGCTTGGGTATAAATAAAGAATTTGGTTGCGGCATATTCTTTGGTTTTACCGCCAATCGCATTGTGTCCCCAGATTGCAATCAAGAAATAAATAGGAACTAACATCATCTCCCAAAAGAAGAAGAACAAGAACATATCGATTGCTAGGAAAACACCAATAATACCGCCCAAGCTCCAAAGTAGATTAAGATGGAAGAAGCCCACACGGCGAGTAATCTCACCCCATGAACACGCCACCGCCATCATACCTAAGAAGGCTGTTAGGCTCACCATCAACAGCGATAACCCATCAATGGCTAGATGGAAACTGACCCCCAATGAGGGCATCCAAGGTAATTGAAACTCTGCCAACCAAGTCGGTTTAGCAGTCACCTCAGCAATGGTTTGTGCTGAACCAATAAAGTTACCGTTTTGCCAAATAGCTACCGTAATCAAAAACGTTAATAGCATGCCAAGGAACGCAATCCAACGAGGTAAACGTTCATCAACTTTTTCAACCAACCAGCACAGAAAACCTGCAATGATTGGAATAAATATCAAGGCGGGTAATAAGAGATTATTTTGCATAACTGTTACTTCCCTATCATCATCATTACCAACACCAACAATACTGCCATGCCAAGAGCGAAGCTTGCAGCATACCCACGAATCGAGCCAGATTGGAACCATGTCGCCACTCGGTTACCTGCCAACGATAGCGCTGGTAAAATATTCCAAGTGCGGTCAATCGGGTCAATTTTAATCAACTTACCAATCAATAAGAATGGTTTAACAAATACAATGTCATACAAAGCATCAAAGCCTAAACCATGATAGCACCAGTAATTAAGCGCACGGCCCAAACCTGTTTGGTTAAACTTACTCACGATGCGACCTTTATCTAGGGCAAACAAGAAAGCACCCACAATCAAGCCCGCCAACATCGCAGCCATCACAATCATTTCTGCCGTGTGCTTACCGGATTCTACCTCAGGATGAATCACGCTAAAACTTTGTGGCAATACGCCTGCTAATGGTGGATGAATCATCGCCCCCACCGCAGTTGATAACACTAGCAATACCGCGAGCGGCAGCCAGTATGTCCAACCTTTAAGATCGTGAATCGGCGTTTTTTCTTCACCAAAGAACACAATCCAAATCATACGAAACGTATAAATCGAGGTTAAAAACGCACCTACTACTGCCATCCAAAATAAATTCATATGACCTGATGCGAAGGTTTCCCAAATGATTTCATCTTTTGAGTAATAACCCACTGTAATCCAAGGAATCGCAGCAAGTGCCCCACCCCCAATCGCAAACACCGCAAATAGAAATTTATTTTTATAAAATAACCCACCCATTTTAAAGATGTTTTGCTCATGATGGTAAGCCAAGATAACAGCGCCTGACCCTAGGAATAATAAAGCTTTAAAGAACGCATGGGTCATCAAGTGGAAAATCGCAACTTGCCAAGCGCCTACCCCTAATGCCAAGAACATATAGCCGATTTGACTCATGGTTGAATAAGCTAAGATACGTTTGATATCGGTTTGTGCAAGCGCACAGAAACCAGCAACCAACAATGTTGTTGCACCAACGATACCCACCCAACTTGCCAATACATCAGGGGTCAATAAAAACACAGGATGTAAACGGGCAATTAAATACACACCTGCAGTAACCATCGTTGCCGCATGAATCAAGGCTGAAACAGGCGTAGGACCTGCCATCGCATCGGCAAGCCAAGAATGCAGCGGAATCTGTGCAGATTTACCCATCGCACCCAGCACTAGCATCACAGCCGCAACTTTGATGGTAGGATAGCTATGACCAAAAATCGTCACCGTTGACCCTGCCGACGTTAGCATTTGCGATACATTGGCATTGATATCTGAGATATTTAACGTACCCAATTCACGGAACAACAAAAATAAGCCAAACGCTAAGAACACATCACCCACACGGGTTACGGTAAAGGCTTTCATCGCAGCACGGCCGTTGGCGCGCTCGTGATAATAAAAACCAATCAATAAGTAAGAACAGATACCAACGCCTTCCCAACCTAAGTACAACAGCACTAAATTGTCAGCAAGCACAAGTAACAACATACTTGCGACAAACAGGTTCATATAGCTAAAAAATCTTGCGTAGCCTGTTTCACCGCGCATATACCATGACGCGAAAATATGAATTAAAAAACCGACACCGGTAATCACGCCCATCATGGTCACGCCCAAACCATCCAGCATGAGACCAAATTTCGGGGCAAAACTACCGACTTGCATCCACGTCCACAACGGCTGATTAATGACAGCGCCTTGTGGATGGTTCATTAAAAAATCACTGCCTGCCATCAAGGCACACAAAGCAGCCAAACCCATACTGCCGACACCGACCACTGCGGCTGCGTTTTCGCTTAAGCGGTCACGCATGGTCGCTAGAATCAGAAAGCCAATCAGCGGCAGCATAAAGGTTAAAGGTAACATACTCATTTTGACTTCACCCTTTCATCTCATTTGCCGTATCGACATCTAAATGACCACGCTTATGATAAAACTGTAAAAGAATAGCCAACCCAATTGCAACTTCAGCGGCTGCCAAAGTTAGCACCAAAATAAACATAATTTGTCCGTCAGGACTGACCCAGCGACTACCTGCCACTACAAATGCTAAGGCAGCAGCATTCATCATAATCTCAAGACTCATCAACATAAACAAAAAATTACGTCGTACCATCACACCACAAAAACCAATGGCAAACAAAATCGCTGACAAGATTAGACCGTGCTCTAATGGCACATGCTCTAATGGAAAGTGTCCCATTATGCCTTCTCCTCCTGAACTTCGCGTAACACAGCCGGTTGGCTGGGCTCTTTATCAATAAAATTCGTTAAGGCAGGTTGTATGGTATTACCAAGCTCACTGTTATGACTTTCGTTTTCATCATCCAAGGCAGATTTTGCCAAATGATAAGCCGCCACCAAACCCGCTAGTAATAAAAACCCTGCAATTTCGACCAACAATAAATATTCAGTAAATAATTTGGCACCGATCATTTTTGCCGTAACTGGCTCCACCCCGATAAACGCTGGCATCATTCCTTCAAAACCATGTTTCATGCCAATCAAACTAAACAGCGTCAAACCCACAATAAATGCAAGTCCTGCCGGCACTGCCCAAGCTGATGATGATAACCAGCTTTCTTCTTCTAAGGTGCTTTGGGTGCCTAAGTTCAGCATCATCACCACAAAAACGAACAATACCATAATCGCCCCTGCATAAACGATGATTTCAAGTGCACCGGCAAATGGCGCACCTAAGGCAAAGAAAATACCTGATAACGCCAGCAGCGTGACAATCATGTTTAATAACGCATGCACAGGATTGGTACGAGTAATCACGCGCAAACTAGCCAAAATAGCGACAATCGCTAATAAATAAAACCCTATCGTTGCTCCGGTTATCATGGCAATAAACTCCGTAAATCAATCGGTGCAGACTCATTTTGGTGTGCCCCTTTAGGTTTATCTTTGGTCGCCATCCCAGTCACACGGTAATAATTGTAGTCAGGAAATTTACCCGGGCCTGAAATTAACAAATGCTCTTTTTCATACACCAAGTTTTGACGGTTGTATTCACCGAGCTCAAAATCTGGCGTCATCTGAATAGCCGTTGTCGGGCACGCTTCTTCACACATACCACAAAAGATACAACGCGAAAAATTAATACGGAAAAACTCTGGATACCAGCGTCCGTCTTCACGTTCCGCTTTTTGCAGTGAAATACAACCCACCGGGCAAGCGACAGCACATAGATTACAGGCAACACAGCGCTCATCCCCATCCGGGTCACGTGTCAGTACAATACGCCCCCGAAAACGCGGCGGTACAGGGACAGGTTGTTCTGGGTATAAAATCGTATCACGTTTACGGGTCGCATGACTTGCGACCATGATTAGGGTGCGCAAGATTGAGCCAAAACCCGTAATCGTGTTTTTTACCATAGTCAAATACATACGTTAATCTCCACCTTACCCTACACCATGGGTGCGCCATAATACATAGGCCGCCGTCGCGAGTAAATTAATCAAGGTAATGGGTAGACAAATTTTCCAGCCAAAGTTCATTACTTGGTCATAACGTGGACGCATCAACGCGCCACGCGCCAATACAAACATGGTCATGAAAAATAGCGTTTTTAACATGAACCAAATAATCGGCGGGATAAAACTCAGTCCATCAAATAATGGCAACCAACCACCAAAGAATAAAATAGTAATCAGCGATGATACCAAAACGATATTCACATACTCACCGACAAAGAACATACCAAATTTCATACCTGAGTATTCAACATGGTAACCTTCTGCCAATTCTTGCTCTGCTTCTGGCTGGTCAAATGGGAAACGGTGGGTAACTGCCACACCTGCGACCATAAAGGTTAAAAACCCTAAAATTTGACCAAATACATTCCAGTGCCAAAAACCACCGGCTTGTGAGTATACGATATCGCGTAAGTTAAATGACCCTGCCAACGCCACCACACCCATTAGCGATAATCCGAGAAAGACTTCATAACTAATGGTTTGGGCAGCAGAGCGTAGACCACCGAGCAAGGCATATTTATTGGCTGATGCCCAGCCACCAAACATCACGGCATAAACTGCCAACCCTGCCATCGCAAAGAAGAACAAAATACCGATGCTCCAGTCTGCGCCACCGAGTGATGGCGTGACTGGTACAATAATATAAGCAGCTAAAGCGGTAAACAATGAAATCGCAGGCGCCAAGATAAAGATAAATTTATCGGCAAATTTTGGGGTCCAGTCTTCTTTAAAGAAGATTTTGAGCATATCCGCGGCAACTTGTAGTGAACCTTGCCAACCCACACGGTTTGGACCATAACGGTCTTGCCACAGTGCCAACATGCGACGTTCATAAGGAATCATCAACGCGGCAAAAATCACCACCGCCAAGAAAATAACAATTGATTGCACTGCCAAAAATACAATTGACCAAGCTTCAGGGGACATTACCCCAGCCAGCCATGCAGGTAAATCGGGCATCTGTCTAACAGAATAATCCATTATACCCCCTCCCCTGGAGTTACTTGAGCTGTCACGCCACCATTATTAGCTGCTGGTGGTACGACAGTGTTGGTAGTTGCTGATTTTACGATACTGATGTCGGTATAAGGCTGCGCTAGCAGGGCTTCTAATGCACCCGCCTGTCCCACAGGATAGCCCACACAGCTTTCGGCTAAGTAATCGACAAGCTGCACAGGTAATGTGGTGGCTATACCCTTCACTGTGACGGTTAACATATCACCTGATTGCAACTGCCATTTGTCCGCATCATCCGTTGATACACTAAAAGCAGCTGGCAGCAATTGTGAGGCAACCACGTCACTACGGGCAGTGAGTTCATCACTAGCAAAAATATTATATACCGGCACTAGCTGGGTAGAACCTTGTTGGCTAGCTGCCGCAGGCGCAATATACTCACGTTTTGGCAATGGTGTTAACGCATCAAAAATACGCACCCCTGGATCGCCATGTTTTAGATGACCACCCACTTTATCTTGGTATTTATTCCAAGCTTGCGGTGAGTTCCAACCTGCTGACCAAGCAAATGGGATCATTGATGAATCCGTTTGGGTGCCCACATAACCTTCTTGTGAGAAGGTTAGGCCCGTATCGATATCTTTCGGCTGCTCTGGCTCATGCACAGAAATCGGTGCACGCATCGCTGTACGACCGGAATAACGGCGTGGCTCACGCGCGACTTTTAGACCAGTAATACGGTAATCGGCTGATGGCGCTGCTTGTCTGATTGCGGCTAATTGTGGATTGGTGTCTGCGACCGCAGTAATCACATCATCAAGCTGCGTCCAGTCAATCGCACGGCCATTGAGCTCAGACTCTACTGCATGTAACCAACGCCAGCTTTCTTTTACCATGCTTTGTGGGCGATAGTAAACAGGATCATAAACTTGGAAGAAACGCTGTGCACGACCTTCTGCTGAGATTAGTGTACCGTCCGCTTCTGCAAAAGTTGCTACAGGCACCATCACGTCTGCATGGTTATGCCATTGGTAAGCTTCATGATCGAGTACAATCAATGATTTATTGATTAGCAATTGGTTCATTTGCTCAGCGGTTAGGCGGCGGCTGATGTCATTTTCCATGACAATCACCACATCGGCATCATCATCTAATTCATCAATCGCTTTACCACCGAGTAAGTTGACGCCTATGCTATTGGCAGCAGGTACTGACAAGTACAAGCCCGCTTTTTCTTGATAGCCTTTGGTCGGGTTCATACGGCTTGGGCGTTTAACCTGCTTAGCTTGTTCAGCAAATGCCGCTTCATCCATCTCTTGTTTGAGCTTGGCTTGTTCTGCATCGATTTTGGCAATCTCTGCATCCACTTGGACGTTGTGGGCGTCAACCACGCCTTTTTCATAGATGACCACTTCACCGCGTTTTTGCTCAGCGATATTGGCAATTTGTGCCGCCGCTTCTATGATGGCGGTGTGGTACAGTGACGAACCTGAGATGATAAGTGGTTTGGTTGCTTTAAGTAGCGTCTGCGCGATATGTTTAGCAAATGCTTGCATATCAGCATTATCGTCTTCATCGATGACCAAATCTTTTGGTAATTGTGAGGTAGCCAACGTTTTCATGTGCTCAGCAATGCTAAAGCCTAGTTCAGCGATATCGCTTGGGGTAGCGACGCAGCTTACTTTGGCGATATCATCAAGGCGCGTATCTTTGACATCCACAATAAAGATTGGGCTGTAGTCTTTTTGACCGATACGAGCCACAGGCTCTGCCAAGAAATCTGGCGTTTTTAGTGCATCTGCCATTTGTTTGGCGCGATTTTTTGCCGCTTGGCGTACTGCCAGTGCAATACGTGGACTGGTTTGGGTAATATCTTCACCCAAAATCAATACCGCATCATAATCCTCAATCTCACGCATGCTTGGATTATGGATATTTTCTGTGGTCAACACATCGATACATTTTTGTACCACGGTTTTTTCTTGACTGGTAATACCAATGCTAAAATTTTCGGCACCGACTAAGCGTTTTAGCGCATAGTTTGATTCAAGGCTGGCAACAGGTGAACCAATACCGATGGCTTTTTTACCTTGCAAACGGTTTTTGATGGCATCGATAGTATGGTCAATGCTCAGATTGGTTTGTTTACCGTTTAGTGTTTCAATCGCTTGAATTGGGCGGTCTTGGCGGTTGACATAGCCATAGCCGAAACGACCACGGTCACACAGGAAGTAAGCGTTGACTTCACCATTAAAACGGTTTTCGATACGGCGCAATTCCCCATAGCGCTCACCCGCTGAGATATTACAACCGGCCGAACAGCCATGACAAATGCTTGGGGCATATTGCATGTCCCATTTACGATTGTAGCGCTCTGAGTGAGTTTTGTCGGTAAATACCCCAGTTGGACAAACTTCGGTAAGATTGCCTGAAAATTCACTTTCAAACTGACCGTCTTTATCACGACCAAAGTACACACGGCTTGCTGATGCGTAAACGCCCAAATCTTCACCACCCGCGTAGTCTTTGTAATAACGCACGCAGCGATAACACGCGATACAGCGGTTCATTTCATGATTGATAAATGGACCCAAGTCTTGGTTTTGGTGAGTACGTTTAGTAAAGCGGTATTTACGATGATTGTGACCTGACATGTAGGTCATATCTTGCAAGTGACAATGACCGCCCTCTTCACAGGTTGGACAGTCATGGGGGTGGTTAGTCATTAAGAACTCAACCAAGCTTTTACGGAAGTTTTTCACTTCTGCATCCGTCACTGAGATCCACATGTCTGGGGTCGGATTGACCATACAGGACATGACCAAACGACCACGACCCGCTTCATAATCTTCTTTGTTATTATATTGCTTGACGGCACACTGGCGGCAAGAACCCACCGAGCCCAATGCAGGGTGATAACAAAAATAAGGGATATCGATGCCAAGCGATAAACAAGCTTGTAGCAAGTTATCGGCACCATCAACTTCGACGTCTTGACCGTCTATATGAATAATTGCCATGTTAATTCCTTACACTGATTGCCCATTGGTGGTCTTAACCGGTTGATACACTTCAACTTTTTCGCTATTTGCAAATGAAGGCACGCCCGTTGGGGACAATTGTTCTTCAGGCACCACATTGTTACCAATTTTAGCTTCAAATTCTGGTAAAAAGTATTTTAACGCACTTTGTAATGGCTCAACCGCACCCGGTGCGTGGGCGCAGAAGGTTTTACCTAACCACAAATCTTTGGTCAATTGCCGCAATACGTCAATATCGACAGGTTGACCATTGCCTGTATCGATGGCATGCAAGGTTTTGACCCCCCATGGCAAACCATCACGGCAAGGCGTACACCAACCGCAGGATTCACGGGCAAAGAATTTTTGCAAATTGAGCGACAGTGACACCATATCTTGCGATTCATCTACCACCATAATCAAACAGGTACCTAAACGGCTACCCGCTTTCATGATGGGTTCAAAGTCCATTGGCAGGTCTAAATGCTCGTCACTGGCGGTTAAGAAGTCAGTTGACGCACCGCCTGGCAACCAAGCTTTTAGTTTACGGCCGTCTTTCATGCCTTTGGCATAATCAAAAATAATTTCGCGAGCGGTAGTACCAAATGGCAGTTCCCATAGACCGGGCTCATTGACTAGACCTGAACAACCCATGATTTTGGTGCCTGGGTTTTCTGATTTGCCTTGTGCAAGGCCTTTATACCATTCTACGCCATGCAGCATGATACCCGGCATGTTGTTTAAAGACTCTACGTTATTGACCACAGTGGGACGACCCCATGCCCCTGATACTTGTGGAAAGGGTGGTTTGGTACGTGGATTGGCACGGCGACCTTCAAGCGAGTTAATGAGCGCAGTTTCTTCACCGCAGATATAACGACCTGCACCGGTATGCACGTGTAAATCAAAGCTATAGCCGGAACCTAGAATATTATCGCCTAAATACCCTTTGGCACGGCATTCATCCAATGCATTATTTAGGCGTTTAGCGGCTTCAATATACTCACCACGGATAAAAATATACCCTGCGGTTGCGCCAATGGCATAGCCTGAGATAATCATCCCTTCAATCAGCTGAAATGGTAGGCGCTCCATGAGTAAACGGTCTTTAAACGTGCCTGGCTCCATCTCATCTGCGTTACAAATCAAGTAACGGGGTCCGCCATCGGGTGGCGTCATAAAGGTCCATTTAAGACCTGCATTAAAGCCTGCACCGCCACGTCCACGCACATTGGCATCTTTAATCATGTTGCCCACTTCTTTGGCAGATTTAGCCAAGGCGTTTTTTAGACCTTCAAACCCTTTTAGGCTTTCATAGGTTGCCAAATCTAGCACTGAGTCATAATGCGCCAAACGCCAAGTTAGGGGCTTGGTCTCACTGGTGGCTGTCGCTTTATCACCATAAATAGGAATGCTTTGCTCGCCCAATTGACTGGGTGATTTGCCAATTTTTCGATTATTAATTTGACGGGTTATATTCATGCGTATTGCTCCAGCAATTCAGCAATCTCTTCAATTTGGACAGGACCGTAGGTATCTTCATCAATCAAAACCGCTGGACCTTTATCACAGTTGCCTAAACAACAAATGGGTAATAAGGTAAAACGATTGTCTGGGGTGGTTTGACCAAAACTAATACCTAAAGTGCGCTCAAAAGCTTGACCTAAATTCTCGCCACCTACCAGATAACAACCAATTGAGTCACAGACCAAAATCACATGACGACCAACCGGTGAGCGGTAGATACGGTTATAAAATGTTGCAACCCCTTCCACATCGGTGACTGGGATTTTTAAGATATTAGCAATCGCGTTGACTTGTGCATCATCCACCCAGCCATTACGGCGTTGGACAATTTTTAGCGCATCAAGTGATGCCGCGCGGCTTTGTGGATAATGATGCATAAATTCATGAATGTCGTGAATTTCTGCTTCGGTTAGAATGCTTGCGACATCCACCTTTGGGGTTTTATCAGTTACAATCTTCATCGGTGGTTTTCTCCTAACGGTCAACGTCTGCCATAACAACGTCAATCGACGCTAGATAAATAATTAAGTCAGAAACCAAGCTACCATTAATGACTGACGGCATTTGCTGTAAATGCGCAAAGGTCGGTGTACGAATACGGGTACGGTAACTCATGGTTGAGCGATCAGACGTAATATAATAGTTGGTAATACCTTTCACTGCTTCCACCATAAAGGAGGACTCGCCTTCTGGCATGACAGGACCCCACGATACTGAAATAAAGTGGTTAATTAAGGTCTCAATGTCATTTAAGGTGCGGTCTTTGGGGGGTGGGACAGCCAGTGGGTGATCGGCTTTGTATGCCCCCATTGGCATGTTGTTGAGACATTGCTCAATGATACGCAGTGACTGACGAATCTCTTCAATTTTGACCAAACAGCGGTCATACGCATCGCCATTAAACTCAATGGGCACTTCAAAATCAAAATTTTCATAGCCAAGATAAGGACGCGCTTTACGCACATCGTAAGGGATACCGGTGGCACGTAGACCATGACCTGATACGCCCCAAGCCAGTGCAGATTTAGCATCGTATTGGGCAACGTTTTGGGTACGCAGTTGTAGCACCTTGTTTTTCATGGTGGCTTTGACGTATTCATCGATACGTTTTGGCATCCAATCTAAGAATTCACGAACCAGTTTGTGCCAGCCGTTTGGCAAGTCCATCGCGGTACCGCCAATACGAAACCACGCTGGGTGCATACGATAACCGGTTACCGCTTCAATCACATCATACGCTTTTTGACGGTCGGCGAACATATAAAACACTGGCGTCATACCGCCCGCGTCCTGAATAAATGTACCCCAGTACAGCAAATTATTGGTGATACGGAAGAACTCACTCATCATGATACGAATGGTATTCGCGCGGTCTGGTACCGTAATACCTGCCAGTTTTTCCACTGACATGATGTAGGGTAATTCATTCATCACCCCACCAAGATAATCGATACGGTCAGTGTAAGGAATAAATGAATGCCAAGTTTGGCGTTCAGCAATTTTTTCAGCGCCGCGATGGTGATAACCAATATCTGGGATACAGTCGATGACTTCCTCACCGTCTAGCTGAAGCACAACGCGAAATGCACCGTGCGCAGAGGGATGGTTAGGACCCAAGTTTAGGAACATAAAGTCTTCATCACGGCCACTACGTTTCATGCCCCACTCTTCTGGAACAAATCGTAGATTCTCCTGCTCAAACATCTGCTTGCCTTTATCGAGATAATAAGGCGGTACTTCAGTCGCACGAGAGGCGTATTCTTTACGCAGTGGATGACCTTCCCAGTATTTTGGCAACAGAATACGGGTTAGATGGGGGTGACCATCAAAGGTAATACCAAACATATCCCACGCTTCGCGCTCATACCAGTTGGCATTCGGCCAAATGCGGGTTGCCGTTGGGATATGTAAATCAGCTTCTTTGAGCGCCACTTTGATACGGATATCCGTGTTGCGTTCTAATGACATTAGATGATAGAACACAGTGAAATCACTGTCAGGTAAGGCATTGCCATCCCTGTCTTTACGATGTTGGCGTAAGCGCTCATCAATCGCTGAAATATCCAGTAACATCACGTAGGGCTGTGGCAAGGTGCGAAGGTACAGAAGTACTTCGATGACCTGTTCACGGCTGACCCAAATAGTGGGAAAAGCGTCAAAGGTTTTTTGTACAACAAACTGCCCCTCAAACTTGCGATTTAATTCTGCAATCACTGCTGGGACATCAGTTTGTGCTTGATTATCAGTTACCGTTACCATGAGTGGCACTTTCCTCATTCACAATTATTAAGAAGGTAGTGGAATACCTTTTTTTGTTTTGAACGCAATCCGATAAGCTTTTACTTAGCGAAAATTCATCCTAAATCTATCCAGAGACTTACTCTAGCATTAATCAATGCTCTAGCATTAACCAATCTCTAGCATTAATCAATGTTATCTGGGCTGCGTAGATTTTTGACCGCGATGCGATCGGCTTGTTTACGGTCACGTTCTGGCTGCATGACAGGTTGGTAGATACCTTGGTCATTGACATGAATACCGAGTGGACGACGTTCTTTAGTAATCGATTCTTGCAGCAGCATGATGGCTTGAATCAAAGCTTCTGGACGTGGGGGGCAACCAGGGATATACACATCGACGGGAATGATTTTATCAACGCCTTGCACCACTGAATATACATCGTACATGCCGCCTGAATTGGCACAGGCACCCATTGAGATGACCCATTTAGGCTCAAGCATTTGCTCATAGAGACGCTGAATAACAGGCGCCATCTTCATAAAGCAAGTACCTGCCACAATCATCACATCAGCTTGGCGCGGTGACGCACGAATAACCTCAGCGCCAAAGCGCGACAAGTCATGCACGCCTGTTAATGTCGTTGCGTATTCTACATAGCAGCAAGAGGTACCAAAGTTAAATGGCCACAATGAATGCTTACGACCCCAGTTTGCAAGGCTATGGGTCAAATCTTCTAATCGCGTCATGACGACGTTTTTATTGACTTCCTCTTCGTCAATAATTTGACGGGTTTGGGCTGGAAATCTGTCGGCATCTGGATTGGCTTTGGTTAATGTATATTTCATAATGCTCGATCACCTTGATTTTTAAAGCAGGATTTCGCTCTACGTCACTACAAATGCAAAAGACCTTGCAACATAGATTGCAAAGTTGGGTTATTATTTTACCGCGTTATTGTTTGGGTTTTGGTTCATTGCGCCAGACAACTGGGCAGGGATTTTACCAGTAGGGTCAATTTCTAACTCTTCAACACCATTAAAGCGGGTAATATCCGCCAGATTAAAGCCCGCAGGCGCAGCAGCCAAACGTTTTGGTTTTGGCTTTTTGTCTGCAGGTGACCAGTTAAGCGCCCCTAGTTTGAGCAGATAATATAGACCGATTAACAACTCTACCACAAATAGCACAGCGGTCCAAAATCCCAGCCAACCTGCTTCTCTGACCGATACCGCATAGGTATATAGGTATAATGCTTCTAAGTCAAAGATAATAAAGAAAATAGCGACGATATAGAATTTTGCAGATAAACGGATTCTGGCAGAACCAGCACTGACCACACCCGACTCGAAATTTTCTTGCTTTTGAAAGCCTTTAGAAGTACCACCTAACAATCTTGGCACAACAAGCATGAAAATACAAAGTCCTATGGCTGCCAAAATAAATACAATTGCAGACCAATCAATGACTGGAATCATGAGGATACTCCTGGGCAATACGACTAACCGTTACGTAGGTTAAGCAATTCAAGTTGGGACGATATTTTTGATACTTCCACCAAGCCCATCTGGCTTAAGCGTAATATCACAAAGACGATGGCAGATAACGTCTTAAGAACTATTTTCCTTAAGATTACCTCGTACCAGCTAACAAGCTGCCCCGCTGCACATCCATTGACCATTATTGTAATCGGTGAGTGATTGGCTAGTTACTAAACAGGCTAGTCAAATATATTGCTAAAACCACGATGAAAACCTAATATAAAGTAGCATTACATCACTTTATAAAAATGCGTATTTTAACAAAAGTAACTATATATTGCTGTTAACTGGCTAAAACACGGATAGTTTACTCATTTTATGTAAAAAATGCTAGTAGCACGCTTCAATCTTCCGTTAATTAACCGTTAATTAAAGAGCAACACTTTAGCAAAAAAACCCTGCCATAAGCAGGGTTTATCAGCCAAAAATCATTTAAATAAGGTATTTAATGAAATAGTTAAATACCTTATTGGTTAATCACATCAACGCCTTTAGGTGGTGTGAAGCTAAATTGATTACTGGCAATTGACGTATTGCGTTTCACATCTGAGAATCGAATACTGGTGGTTTGTCCCAAATTATCATTTAATACCATCATGACAGGATTACCGCTGTTAAAAGCGATACCTAAACTTTTAAAGTTGGCATTGCCACTTTTTGGATACAGCACATAATAGTTTTTTGAGGCAATCGGCTGGGTCACATTAAAACTATTGGCGATTTTGCTGGGATCACCTGACAAAATCAGTGCTGGGGTATCCCCTACTTGATTGCTCACGCTTTGCTTGGTCGCTTGATTTAAGTCTTTATCGTACACCCAAAGCGTATTGCCATTGGCAACAATCAGTTGCGATGCCGTACCATCAATCTGCCAACGAAACTGGTTTGGACGTTGCACAGCCATAGTACCTGAGAAATTCTTTGATGCTTTACTTAAGCCCTTGCCACCTGTGCCAGAGGTGGTTTGACTAAAATTGGCGGTCATGCTTTTGACATTTTTAAGTAGGTTATTTAAGTTTGTTGCCGCAGTTGATGAGTTGGCGACAGCGGCATTGGCTGATTGCATGGCGACGGTCATCGGCATGCTAGTAATCAATAGTGCTGATAATGTACCGGTGGCTAATTTATTGATAATTTTATTAGTAGATGTTGTCATGGTAGGTTCCTCATTCAATAAAAATTGTTAAAAGTTTAGAAAAAGTATTCAAAAATAATATCAGCCCAACAGGCTAATCAATAAATTATAAATTAACAAGTTAAGCTAAATTTGCTGACAGATATTGTCGCTAAATTTTTCTTACCCAACTAGACGCCCCATGCAATGATTGTTGTTTAAGTTGTAACAAATGTAACAATAGCTGAGTGATAAGAAAGAAAGTTTTGACTAGATAATAACTAACCAGTGCCAAGCCATTCAAGACTATCCAAAACCCGTTAAGACGCTTGGCTATAAGCAATAAAAAACCCAATAAGTGCAACTTATTGGGTTGATTTGTTTAACAACAAGCTGAGTGATTATTCAGCTGCGCCTTCAACAAATACGTAGCGACGATTGAATTTACCTTTAACAGCAAATTTTACCACGCCGTCAGTTAAAGCAAATAATGTATGGTCACGACCCATACCTACACCTTCACCTGCGTGAAATTCTGTACCACGTTGACGTACAATGATGTTACCAGCAACAACTTGTTGACCGCCAAAGATTTTTACGCCAAGCATTTTTGGGTTTGAATCACGACCGTTACGGGTAGAACCTGCGGCTTTTTTATGTGCCATGTCGATGTCTCCTAGAGATTAATGTGTTTGAAATAGTCAATTAAGCAGTGATTGCTTTGATTTTTAACAAAGTATACCATTGACGGTGACCTTGTTCTTTATGGTAGTGTTTACGACGTCTGTGTTTTACAATACGTACTTTCTCGCCACGACCATGTTCTACTACTTCAGCTTCGACCACTGCACCGGCAACCACAGGTTGACCAATTTTGATATCACTGCCATCAACGAACATTAAAACGTCTTCAATTTTGATGGTATCGCCTTTTTCAGCTTTTAGCAATTCAACTTTTAAAAATTCATCTTGAACGACGCGATGTTGTTTACCACCACTTTTGATTACTGCATACATCTTGGTTGCTCCAATAAACCCGTACACCGTGGCTACCAAGGGCGATAACACTTCTACGACGGATACACAGGGAAATATAAGGTCGCGATTTTAACGTTTCTAGTGGTTAAAATCAAGTAAAACTTCACAGATGCGGGGGCGATTTTGGCTGATAAATTATTGCGCGTTTCTCAACACAATGGATGCTGAGTAATACAAGTCGCCAATAAAAATACACAGCTATAACTTACACAAAAAACGGCAGTATGGTATGATTTTGCCGACTTTCACCACAAGCCAAATTTCACAAATTTTCACTCCAAGCCTTGAGCCTACCTATGTTAGACAATGAACAATCAAATCCTACATCCACTGCTATCAATGCTGTTACCAAAGACAGTAACAGCACGCCTGTCACCTATCAGCAGATTCAATCTATTATCGCTGACGATTTCGAGATTATGGATAAGCAGGTGTATGGTAGTCTAAGCTCCAAAGTCAAACTGGTCATGTCGGTGAGTCAGCATGTCATCAACGCAGGCGGTAAGCGTATGCGGCCGCTGATTTCGCTGCTTTGCTCACGCATTTGTAACGATGAGCCATCACAAGCTGCCATGCATTTGGGCGCAATCACTGAGATGCTGCATACCGCAACGTTAGTACATGACGATGTGATTGATGCGTCAGGTATGCGCCGCGGTAAACCGACCGCAAATGCAACGTGGGATAATGCAACGGCTGTATTGGTCGGTGACTACCTGATTGCCCGTTCATTTAATCTTTTGGTGGGTTTTGGCTCGTTGCCGTTATTGCAGTTATTCTCAGATGGCACCTGTGATATCGCTGAAGGGGAAGTATTGCAGCTACAACATCAGCATGACCCTAAAGCTACCGAAGCCGATTATATGAAAATCATTGACGGTAAAACCTCTCGGCTATTTATGATGGCAAGTCAAGGCGTGGCTATTTTGGAAAATCGTCCTGAATACAATGACGCCTTCGCTAAATTTGGTCAGCACTTTGGTAATGCCTTCCAAATCATTGATGATATCTTAGACTTTGTCGGTGACAGTGAGGTTCTCGGCAAAAACGTGGGTGATGATATCGCTGAAGGCAAGCCAACCTTGCCGCTGATTAAAGCGCTTGAAATGACCACGGGTGATACGCATGAAAAATTACGGATTGCCATTCAGACAGGTCAAGTAAACGACACCCAAGAAATTATTGAAATTGTCAAAACCAGCGGCGCACTGGCGTATTGCCGTGACAAAGCGATGCAAGAAAGCGAGATTGCTAGACAAGCCGTGCTGACTTTGCCTGATTCACCATATCGCCAAGGTTTACTCGATTTGATGACGCTTGCCAGCCAAAGGTTATATTAACGTCATTAATCATTCATAAACCTTTGCTAAATTGAGGCGAAAAATCCCAAATTTGCCATGACTGACCACCCAATTAAATTTAAGCCTTCCAAACACGCGGATTTTATGCAGGCTGCCAAGGTGCGCACCCCAAAGTATAAATTCTATGTGGAAGTCGGTGGCGACCCTGCTCACCCTACCATCGTACTGATTATGGGCTTAGGCGCGCAAAGCTTGGTATGGCCCAATGAATTTTGCTATGCGTTAATCAATGCTGGCTTTCGGGTCGTGCGATTTGACAATCGCGACATAGGCAAATCCAGTAAGCTTAAGCACAAAAAACTGACCCCCGCTCATGATTCGCCCATTTATAAAGCCAAATTGCTGGGCAGATTTGGACTGGGGCTACCGCTAAAAAATTTGGAAACACCGTATGATTTGTACGACATGGCAGAAGATGCCTATCAACTGCTCAAAATGTTGGGCATCAAAAAATACTTTGTGATTGGTCAATCGATGGGCGGTATGATTGCGCAAATCATGGCGGTGCGTTATCCCCACCAAGTAGAAAAATTGGGACTATTATCCACCAGTAACAATCGACCCTTTTCGCGCCCACCCGCTATTGAAGCCATCAAGGCTTTTACCCAGCCACTACCCAAAAGCCAAGATGCTGACGCATTGACCCAGCAGTTCGTGCAGACCATCAAGACCATCGCCAGCCCCGATTACTTTGATGAACAAGCGGCGTTCAGCAAAGCTAAAAAACTATTTAAACGACGTTTTTATCCGAAAGGCACGCAGCGGCAGTTACTGGCGATTTTGGCGACGGGGTCACTGGTCGATATTGACAAACAAATCCACCAACCCACCCTCATCATTCATGGCAAACAAGACAAACTCATTCCATTTAGTCATGCCTATTCGCTTGCCAAGCATATTGCGCATAATAAATTGATACTTATTGATGAGCTTGGTCACGATATGCCCGTGGCACTGGTCGAGGTATTAGCAAGTTATTTTATTAATCATTTTCGTTATGATAGCCAACTAGGCTAGCTTTTTATGATGTTCAGCATTTGTTGCCAATCCACTGGCAATTTCTTCGGTAATGGCAAATCTTTTTCAAAATAGTATTTAAAACTTGCCATAAAGATAGTTGCCATCATGGTGGCTTGGTAATCAATCGCCTCCGCCGTTAAATAATCTGTCGCCTTTTGTTTTTTAGCCAGTTCAATAAAGTTTTGTTTACCCATCAAAAACATATCATGATAAAGATTGTGGTGTTGGGTGCGGATTTTCCACAGGGCAAGCATCTGTTGGCGGCGTTCAAACATTTTTTGTGAATGATTTTCCATAATCATTTGTAGCATTTGACTATCAGCATTGAGCCTGTCTTGAAATAGCTGGCTGACTTCCTGCTTGAAATCATCAATCATCTGCCCTGCCAAATCACCCTTACCACTGTAGTATTTATAAAAAGTAGCGCGATTGACTTTGGCGCGCTCCAAAATTGCTTGGATAGCGATATCGTTATACTCCTGCTCAGACAACAACATAATAAAGGCTTCACGGATGGCTTTATGGGTTTTGACAACACGTAAATCAGGTGACTTGTTACGACTTAAAATCATGGGGAAATGTTTCCTTATTAAAAAAATCTATCAATGGCTTTGACATTTTAAAATTTTTATCGATACAAATAGGCAATAATTGTTGCTTAAACACTTACTTTGTTTAATATTGTTGGTTTCGCAATCTAAGATTTTTTTTTAAAATAATGGCTGCCGATCACTAGGTAGTAATGTAGCTATCATTTAGTTATCCTAAAGTTTTGTGTCTTATCGTAAATATTGCAACAACAATGTCGCATTTATTTTATAATATTTTTTTTAAAATTCCCTACTTTTTATGAGGTTGGTATGAGATACCCAGTGTTGTTCATGGTGTCATTAGCGAGTTGTAGCTTATTAATCGGGTGTAATAAGTCAGACACAGCAGCCCAGCAACAAAGTGGCGGCGGCGGTGCAGCAGGTGCACAGGCGCAAATGCCACCCACAATAGTCAATGTACAGCCTGTAACATTCCAAACGATTCCACTTACCAAAGAGTTATCAGGTAAAGTTGTCGCCTATCAACAAGCCACCGTTACGCCGCAAGTATCAGGTATTATTGACCGCCAGTTGTTTCGCGAAGGCACTTTTGTCAAACAAAATCAGCCGTTATATCAAATCAATACCGATAGCTACACCAGTGTACTTGCCGGTAGTCGCGCAAGCCTTGACCAAAGCCTTGCCAGTGTCAATACCGCAAAAGCCAACTATAATAATGCCTTAGCGGTGCTAGAAACCCGCCAAGCCGAACTTGCGCTGGCTCAAACCAATTTAAACCGTCTAAAACAGCTACGTGGTACTGAAGCTATCTCCAGTCAAGAATATGACCAAGGGGCGACCGCCGTGCGTACCGCGCAAGCAGCGGTTAAAAATGCGCAGGCGCAAGTCGGGGTGGCACAAGCCAATATTGATGCCGCCCAAGCAGCGGCTCGCGGCGCACAACAATCAGTGAATAGCAACCAGCTCACCATGAGCCGTACCGTGGTTAAAGCGCCTATTAGTGGTATCACCAGTCGCTCAAATGTCAATGTCGGTGCGCTTGCCACCGCGGGCTCGACGCAGATGGTAACCGTCTCGCAGCTCAATCCAATTTATGTCGATATCAGTCAGTCAGCCGCCGAGTTATTGGCACTTCGTCAGCAATTTGCGGCTGGTAAACTTAGCACACCACGTACCGCTCAGGTTCAGTTAAAGCTCGCTGATGGCTCAACCTACCCGATGGTAGGACAACTTCGCTTTGAAGAAGCTAAAGTGGATAGTACCACAGGCACGGTTAATCTACGCGCGGTATTTAGCAATGATAACTTTGTGCTGTTGCCAGGGATGATGGTGAATGCCCAGTTGATTCAAGGTATTATCAATAATGCCGTATTATTGCCACAAAGTGCCATTAATCGTACCGCCAAAGGTGAATCAACCGTGTATGTGGTTGACGCCAATAATAAAATCCAAGTACGCCCAGTTACGGTTCAAGGTACGCACCAAGGTCAATGGATTGTCACTAGCGGTCTAAAACAAGGTGAGCAAGTGGTGATGGTTGGTGGCGCCAAAGTCAAACCAGATCAGCAAGTCAAAGCCATGCCTTATGTGGCGTCTACATCAGCCTCAACCGCGGTACCGACCAATGCTTCTACCACGACGACGACCAAAACGACCGTAACAAATAGCTCAACTACCGCCAAAACTGCGCAACCATAAGCACGGGAGATATCATGTCACGCTTTTTTATTGATAGACCCATCTTTGCTTGGGTGATTGCCATGCTCATCATGCTGATGGGTATCTTAGCAATTTTTAAATTACCGATTGAGCAGTATCCACGTATTGCCCCACCTACCATTAGTATCTCAGCAACTTATCCAGGTGCCGCTGCCCAAACCATTGAAGACTCCGTCACTCAGGTGATTGAGCAAAAAATGAAAGGGCTTGATGGATTGATGTATATGTCCTCAAGTTCATCATCAAGTGGCGCTGCGCAAATTACCTTGACCTTTGAGAATGGTACAGATCCCGATACGGCACAAGTCCAAGTCCAAAACAAACTGCAATCTGCCATGAGTTCGCTGCCAGAGATGGTGCAGCGCATGGGGGTCAACGTCAATAAGTCCACGAGTGGCTTCTTGATGGTACTGGCGATGACATCTGAAGATGGCAGTATGGATCGTGCCGATATTGCCGATTATCTCAACTCCAACGTGGTTGACCAGATCAGCCGTGTCGAGGGTGTAGGTAACGTCAATGTGTTTGGCTCTGCGTATTCCATGCGTATTTGGTTAGACCCTGAAAAACTTCGTACCTATGGCTTAATACCCTCGGATATCACCAGCGCAATTCAAGCGCAAAACGCGCAAGTATCAGCCGGTCAGCTAGGACAAACGCCGACTGACGAAGCCCGTCAAGCCATTAATGCCACAGTGACTGTGCAAAGTTACTTACAAACCCCAGAGCAATTTCGTAATATTTTGCTTAAAAGTAACACAAATGGCGCGCAAATTCGCTTGGGCGATGTCGCCAAAGTGGAAATTGGTAGTGAAAGCTACAGCGAGATTGCCCGCTACAATGGCAAAGATGCGGCAGGTATCGGTATCTCACTGTCATCTGGCGCCAATGCTTTAAGCACACGTGATGCCGTAGAAGCCAAACTCAAAGAGCTTGAACCTAATTTTCCTGCGGGCTTAAAAGCCTCGGTTGCTTATGACACCACGCCATTTGTACGTTTGTCGATTGAGGAAGTGGTCAGAACACTTGCTGAAGCGATTGCACTGGTATTCTTAGTGATGTTCTTGTTTTTACAAAGCTGGCGCGCAACGATTATTCCTACGTTGGCAGTACCTGTGGTAATACTGGGTACGTTTGGTATTTTGTACGTATTTGGCTATAGTATCAATGTGTTGACGCTGTTTGCCATGGTGTTATCCATCGGTCTGTTAGTCGATGATGCGATTGTCGTGGTCGAAAACGTTGAGCGTTTGCTGGAAGAAAATCCAGACATGACGCCACTGGAAGCCACCCGTGAATCGATGCGCGAAATCAGTAAAGTGGTCATTGGTATTTCCTTGGTTTTGTCGGCGGTATTTTTACCGATGGCATTCTTTGGCGGCTCAACTGGGGTGATTTATCGACAGTTCTCAGTGACGCTTATCAGCAGTATGGTACTATCAGCCTTAGTTGCGTTGATTTTCACCCCTGCCCTATGTGTGACTATCCTCAAACGCACTAAAGCCCATGACAAACACAGCGGGCATCAGACCGGTTTCTTTGGCGCATTTAACCGTATGTTTATGCGTCTTAGTGAAGGCTATGAAAGCTTCGTAGGTCGCAGTATCAAAATGCGCTGGCTGTATATGATTCCTTATGCCTTGGTGATTGCGGCATTGGTGTTCTTATTTACCCGTATTCCAAGTTCGTTTATTCCCGAAGAAGACCAAGGTGTGCTGTTTACATTGGTGCAACTGCCTGCCGGTAGTACCCAAAATCAAACGCAAGCGGTTATGGAAAAGGTCAACGCCTATTATAAAACCCAAGAAAAAGACCTTGTAGAATCTGTATTTATGGTCAATGGCTTTAGTTTTGCCGGTCAAGGGCAAAACATGGGGTTGGCATTTGTGCGCTTAAAAGATTGGGATGAGCGCCCGGGTAAAGAAAATACCGCGCAATCGATTGCCAAACGTGCCATGGGTTATTTTATGACCCAAATCAATGAAGCCCAAGTATATGCCATTTCACCGCCTGCTATTCAAGGTTTGGGTACGGCAACGGGTTTTGATCTGCAGCTACAAGACTCCGGCAACTTAGGTCACGAAGGCTTGCTGCAAGCCCGTAACATGCTACTAGGCATGGCGGCGCAAAATAAACAAGTCAGTGGCGTGCGTCCAAATGGACAAGAAGATTCACCCCAATATAAAGTCAACGTCAATTATGATTCTGCTGCGGCTATGGGTGTCGCGCCGAGCGTGATTAACAGTGTTCTTAGTACCGCTTGGGGTAGTAGCTACGTCAATGACTTTATGGATCGTGGTCGTATCAAAAAAGTGTATATGCAAGGTGAAGCTGAGAGCCGTACCACCCCAGAGGACATCAACAAATGGTATGTACGTAACAGTGACAATCAGATGATTCCGTTTAGCTCGTTTGCCACCGGTGAATGGCAGTATGGTTCGCCTACGCTAACGCGTTATAACAGCTTGTCATCGATGAACTTGCAAGGTAACGCAGCGCCAGGACTTAGTACCGGTCAAGCGATGACGGCGATGGAGCAAATGATTGCCAAACTGCCAAAAGGCATCAGTTATGAATGGACAGGTTTATCATTAGAAGAGAAAAAATCTGGCGCGCAAGCACCGATGCTGTACGCGATTTCGATTTTCGTGGTCTTCTTATGTTTAGCCGCGCTGTATGAAAGCTGGTCAATTCCCTTTGCAGTGCTACTTGTTGTGCCACTTGGGGTATTGGGTGCTGCACTGTTTACGGGTTTACGCGGCCTTTCAAACGATATTTATTTGCAAGTGGGTCTGCTGACCGTTGTCGGTTTATCAGCCAAAAATGCGATTTTGATTATTGAATTTGCCAAAGAACGACAAGATTTGGGACATAATCTATATGATTCGGTTACGGTCGCTGCTCGCCAACGCTTACGCCCGATTATCATGACATCATTGTCGTTTGGTGTTGGTGTGGTGCCCTTATTTTTGGCAACGGGCGCAGGCTCAGGTAGCCAAAATGCGATTGGTACAAGTGTGTTAGGCGGCGTGGTCAGTGCAACTATCCTAGGGGTGTTCTTTATCCCAGTGTTCTATGTGTGGATACGCTCACTGATTAAAGGTAGCAAACCGCATGACCCCAATGATGGTAATGATGGTGACTTACAACCCGTATCACCTTACTCGCCTAATCCTGCTGAACCTGTCGCTGTCACTCAGCCCACGCAGGTGAGTATCTACAAGCCTGATGACAGTTCACAATCCAACCATCAATAAGACATAAATGGGTAAACATTTTACCCATTTAATCTTTTACAATAACAAACACATTATGTTGATACAGGTAAGTTATATGGATTCTACCTTTCGCCTCGTACCCCTGACCGCTATAGTAGCTACCCTACTATCGCTCACCGCTTGTCAAACCATTCCAAAAGCCAAAACTGAGCCTGTCGTGGCGCAGCCGCATATCGCAATTAATCAGCCTTATGAGACCTATGACAGTCAGACCGTCAGCGGCACCAATCAGCCGAGCATCGCGTCTCAGCGTTGGCAGGACTTTTATAGCGATGCCAAGCTAAAACAACTGATTCAATTGGGGTTAGACAATAATAAAGACATCAGTGCCACGATTTTAGCGATTCAAAAAGCCCGCGCACAATACCAAATCCAAGACATCGCCGATGTGCCCACTATCAATTCATCTGCCAATGTAAATCGTGCAGGTGATTTTAAGGGCAATGCTGCCAACACTTATAATGTTGGACTAGCCATGTCAAGTTACGAGTTTGACTTTTGGGGACGTATTGCTAGCCTCAAAGATGCCGCTTTACAAAATTATCTTGCCACCACTGCTGCCAAAGATGCCGCGCAAATTAGCTTGATTAGTAACATTGCGCAAAGCTATGTGGCATACAGCTATAATCTGGCACAACTGCAACTTGCCAAACAAACCTTAGCCACGCGCCAAGATTCACTTCGCATTAACCAGTTGCGTTTTAAAGCAGGTCTTGATTCACAGCTAACTAGCGTACAAGCCCAAGCGGCGGTTGAAGCCGCCAAAGTGTCTATCGCCCAAGCACAAACCAATTTGTTGACCAACCAAAATGCCCTGCGCTATCTAGTAGGCGCCCCTGTGGATAATAGCCTACTACCCGCAGCGGGCATTAGTAGCATCACTAATAATCGTATTTTTGGCACGGGCTTACCCAGTGATTTATTATTGTATCGTCCTGATTTGCGTCAAGCGGAATATAACTTAAAAGCTGCGGGCGCAAATATTAACGCCGCGCGCGCCGCGTTTTATCCAACCATTAGCCTATCTGGTAATGTGGGTGCTGCCAGTTCAAGCTTAGGCGATTTGTTTAAAACAGGCGCATTTAGCTGGGGTTTTGGACCGAGTGTGAGCTTGCCGATTTTTGATGCAGGTCTACGTAAAGCCAACTACCAAGTGAGTGAAATCGAGCAACAACAAGCGCTAAATACTTATGAAAAAGCGATTCAAACCGCTTTTAAAGAAGTCAATGACGTATTTGCCAATCGCGCAACGTTAAATCAGCAGTTGACCGCGTACAACCAGTCGCTTGCTGCCAACCAAAAATACTATCAAATTGTTCAAGCGCGCTTCAAAGCAGGTTTAGACAATTATTTGGGCGTATTAGATGCACAGCGTTCGATTTATAGCAGCCAACAAAGTATTCTAAATACCAAGCAGTCGCAATTGCTCAGTCAAATTCAGCTTTACCAAGTTTTAGGTGGCGGGGTGAGTCGCGATGTGCCACTTGACACACCCACAGAAAAACATACGAATTACAGCACCAAGTTGTCACAGGTTGCCAATAATGCCCAGCAAAAAATTACTGATGCAGCCCATCAGCCTGCCCAAGTGACTACTAAAACGACCTCAACAACGACTACCACAACCACCGTGCAACCCTGATACATTAGACCTTGTCCATTAGACCTAGTGCATTAGATTAGCCGTAAGCTGTTATAGTAAAAAACCCACATCACTGTGGGTTTTTTATGGGTTTTTTACTATAAATGGCTGTTTTAAAACGCATAACTGGCGATGCCATGCGCGATGAGTTTTCCTTCATCATTAACCAACATCATCCGCGTGGTGCAGCCTTTGCGCCCCATACGAATTACTTCGGCTGTGACCATAAACTCATGACCGCGCCCAGGGGCTAGATAATCAACACGCAAATCGACGGTTGCCATGCGTTTGATTTTTTTGGTCTGCTCTTCAAACGTGCCTTGGTCACGACGATAGATTTCCAGCATGCCTTCAAGCCCGCCAATGGTATCTAATAGCGTCGCCGTCATACCGCCATGCAAAATCTCAAAATTTGGATTGCCGATGAGGTCGGGATTGGACTTGACCTTGCCATATACTTTGCCATTCTCATAGTGATAGGTAGTAAAGGTATGCGCCACAAATGGGCTTTGGGACATGATGTTGGCGAGCTGCTGCCCTAGCACATCAATACTAGGTTTGCTGATGGCGTGATGCTCACTGTCTTCATTGAGCTGCAGTTGCGACTCGTTTGCCAAATCAGGATGCTCATCATTTTCTTTAGACATTGTGTCAGTCATGTTAGTGCTGTCAGTCGATGACTGAGCGGCTAATTGATTGGCATTTACAGGGTTTAAACTCACGGCGCCCTCCATGCGTAAGTAGATTGTGGTAAGATAGCTTTTTAAAAAATTATCATTCTAGCAAATTTTGCTTATTTAGCCTTATACAATTTCAACGTTAATTGATAACATTACTTGATAATAAGTGTCACTCGATAATAAGAGGTTTTTATGAGTTATATTTTTAACCGTTCATTCCCCAATACTCGCTTACGTCGACTACGTTACAACGATAATGTCCGCGCTATGGTGCAAGAAACTAGCATTGAACCCAAGCATCTGATTGCGCCCGTGTTTGTCATTGAGGGTAAACAGCAGCGCCAAGCTGTGGCAAGCATGCCAGGCGTTGAGCGTTTGAGCGTGGACTTGCTAATTGAGTATGCCAAGCAACTACTCAGTCTAGGCGTCACCACCATTGATTTGTTCCCTGTCATTAGCCCAAGCCTTAAATCGCTACAGGCTGAACACGCCTATGATGAGAACGGTCTTGCCTGCACTGCTATCAAAGCAATTAAAGATGCCTTACCTGAGATGGTGGTGATGACTGATGTGGCGCTTGACCCGTATACCACCCATGGTCAAGACGGTATTGTCGACGACAATGGCTACGTGCTTAATGACATCACCGTTGACACTCTCGCCAAACAAGCCCTGAGCCACGCCCGTGCAGGCGCGGATATCATCTCGCCAAGCGATATGATGGATGGTCGTATTGCCGCGCTTCGCCAAGCATTGGATGGAGAAAATTTTATTAATACCGCAATCATGGCGTATTCTGCCAAATACGCGTCTGCCTATTATGGACCGTTTCGTGATGCCATCGGCAGCGCAGGCAACCTTAAAGGCGGACACAAAAAACAATACCAAATGGATTTTGGTAATCGCGCTGAAGCCCTGCATGAAGTCGCCCTCGACATCCAAGAAGGCGCTGACATGGTAATGGTAAAACCAGGTCAGCCTTATCTTGATTTGGTACGTGAGGTCAAAGATACGTTTGGCGTGCCGACTTATGCGTATCAAGTATCAGGTGAATATGCCATGCACATGGCAGCGATACAAAACGGCTGGTTAAGCGAGGACGTTATTTTGGAATCGCTGTTAGGGTTTCGCCGTGCAGGTGCCGATGGTATCTTAACTTATTTTGCAATGACGGCTGCCCAAAAGCTCAATCAATAATATCTTAAAGTTTGATTAAAACTAAAGGCGACACTGGTTTATCAATCAGTGTCGCCTTTTTCTGATGTTACATTTATTAACTTAAAAGCATCGAGCGCTATAACGAGGCCTATAAAACCTTACTTAATGTCATAGAGAATAACAAATCTGTTAACTTTCATTATTTTTTTACCCATTTATTTACTAAATATAAACTTAGTTAATCAATCAACTTCATGCACAATAAGGTAAAGCAACAATATACACTTTTATTTACCCCTATTGACTAAGCTTACTAACTAATTTTGGACTCGCCTTTTTTGGGGTCGTTTTTAGCGTTTTACAATAATTGATTACTTTTTGGTATTATATTTTTGAAAAAAATAAGCAGATAATGGGGTTAATAACAAATAAAAGACGAGAGTGGTATCTGTTAGCTGATTAATCGAGGATAAGATGATGAGTAATGCACCAATTTCTAGTAGTTCGATTGCTAATAGCCCAATCAAAAACGCTATGATGGCAGTGGCTATGATGTCATTTTTGGCACTCAGCTTTAAACTGTCAAGCGATTTGACAACGGATACTCAGCCATCGATAAGTCCGACTGACGCTGTGATTAGTACCTTAAATCAGCCCAACCAACAAACTGCGCTATCTACCCATAATTAAACTAGCCATAATTAACCTATTTTTATCAATTTAATAAATAGAGCATACGATTAATAAATTATGCAATGAATAAAAGATGCGCTGTGGCATCTTTTTTTTATGGCAGAAATCCACCACTGGGTTAGCTGTTTTTGCATGGATTTTTCTCAAAATTTTACCGCCAACTATGTCCTTATCTTTTGCGCTTTAGACTATAATAGTCGATTGTCCATTTTTTACTGAGCAACTTTTATTAACGGTGGAAGCGACTATGAGCCAATTAAACCCTCGCCAACAAGAAGCCATGCAATATGTCTCTGGACCTTTGCTGGTACTGGCAGGTGCAGGTTCGGGTAAAACATCGGTGATTACCCGTAAAATCGCTTATCTGATTGAAGAATGCCAAATGCCAGCCGAGCGTATCACTGCGGTCACCTTTACCAATAAAGCGGCTCGCGAGATGAAAGCCCGTGTGCAAAAATTATTGCCAAGTGATAAAACCAAAGGCTTAACTGTCTCGACTTTTCACCAATTTGGCTTGCAGTTTTTACGTTACGAGTTATTGCATACACCGCTTAAAGGCAATTTTTCCATCATGGATGCCGAAGATAGCAAGCGGCTGTTGATGGATTTGATGGTACGTGACAACATGAGTGGTGCCGAGAGCCGCGAATTGGTCGGTAAAGCTATCAAAATGATTTCGGATTGGAAAAACGACCTCATCCCCCCTGAAAAAGCAGCAGATACGCTCACCGACCCTGAAGATATGCTATTTGCAACGCTGTATCAACTCTACGAGCGTAACCTACGTGCCTACAATGCGGTCGATTTTGATGACTTAATTGTAATGCCGACACGGCTATTGCAGGAAAATAGCCAAGTACGTGATAAATGGCAAAATCGCATACGCTATCTATTGGTAGATGAATACCAAGACACCAATACCGCGCAATATGAATTGATTAAACTGCTCGTTGGCGTGCAGCCGCGTTTTACGGTGGTGGGTGATGATGACCAATCCATCTATGCATGGCGTGGGGCAAAACCTGAAAACATGGCACTGCTGCAAGAGGATTTTCCCAAATTAAAGGTGGTTAAGCTTGAGCAAAACTATCGCTCGACGTCGCGTATTTTGCACGCTGCCAACTCAGTGATCACCAATAATGAGCATTTATTTGAAAAAAAATTATGGTCAGATAAAGGGCATGGCGAGCTGATTCGCATCATCAATTGTCGTAACGATGATGATGAGGCAGAGCGCGTTGCCAAAGAAATCATCACCCACAAACTTCGCAATGCCAATGAATGGCAAGATTATGCGGTACTGTATCGTAGTAACTTTCAGGCGCGTATGTTGGAAGCCCAGCTACGTCAGCTGCAAATTCCTTATAAGTTATCGGGCGGCACGTCGTTCTTTGCCCGTAGTGAAATCAAAGACATTATGAGTTATTTGCGCTTGATTCTGAATCCTGAAGACGACAGTGCCTTTTTACGCATTATCAATACCCCAAAACGTGGTCTTGGACCTGCCAGCCTTGAAAAGCTCGGACTATTTGCCCAAGAACACCAAGTCTCGCTCTTGATGGCAAGTGGTCATAGTGGACTGACACATGTGTTACCCAAAAAAGCCAGTGGCGAGCTTAAAGAATTTGCTGATTTTATTGAGCGTTACACCCAAGAGCTATACCAGCATCCCGACCCTGTGCCGCTGGTCAAGCAAATGATTGATGAAACTGGCTATATTGATTTGGTACGAAGCGAAGCAAAAACCCCCCAGCAAGAAAAAATTCGTATTGATAATATCGAGACGCTTTACGCCAGTATCCAAAACCTGATTAACCGCGCGGATGATGACGATGATCGCACTATCGATGCAGTTATTCGTAAGCTTGTGTTACTTGATATGCTTGAGCAGCAACAGGAAGAGGAAAATACCAATAAAGTCAATCTGATGACGCTACACGCCGCTAAAGGGCTTGAGTTTGATTATGTCTATATTATGGGACTTGAAGAAGAACTATTACCGCATAAAAACTCTATTATTGCTGAATCCATCGAGGAAGAACGACGTTTGATGTATGTGGGGATTACCCGTGCCCGTAAAGAGCTGACCATGACGCTGGCTGCCCAGCGCCGTGCAGGCGGGCAAATGAAAACCACCACCCCTAGCCGATTTATCGACGAGTTGCCGACAGAACATATCGATGCCCCTGGCATGAAAAAATCAGCGGCAGCGCATCAACCCAAGAAAACCGCAGAGGATTATTTGGCCAATATTCAGGCGTTACTCAAAAGCAAAGCTGCCAAATAATTAATTGATAAAAAAAACGGCATAGCAGAAAAGGCGTAAAAAAAGGGCAAAAAAGGTAACTTTAAGCCCTTTTTTTATTGAAAAACAGCCTGTATGACAAATATTTGACCCAAACGCCCAAGTAGATGTAACTAAATATTTCTTAAAAAACTGGTGCTTGACAGGAGATGTAACAAAAAATTTCAAATAAGTAGCTTATTTACCTTTTTGGCAAATTTCATTTCATAACTTAACGTCCGACCTGTTAAACACAGACAGTAATCTAGATTTATTTTGCTATGATGGCTTTAACAAAACAAGCAGGGCAATAACTGGTTGATTAATCAGGGTCAACTAATAACGCTGAGTAGCAACTAGTTATATAGCTAATATTCAAATGAACTTAACTAAAATTTTACATTGCTTGTTGTGATACTTTTCAAAAAACTTCTAAAGGAGAAGACGATGAAAACTTTAAATCAAACCCTTTTAGCTTTAATTGCAGGTACAGTTGTCACTGCAGGTGCAAACGCTGCTCTTTATCAAACCAATACTGTTGGCTACACCGGTCAACCTTATGTAGGTGTCAAAGCGGGTCAATTTAATACTGATGTTGACCGTCTTGATACTGATAACCAAACCGCTTATGGTGTGTATGCAGGTTATAATTTTACCCCTAACTTTGGTGCAGAAGTTGAATATGTAGATTCTTCAGAAGAAGATCTAAAACTTAGCGGTACAAAAGTAGGTGAAATTAGCACTAACACGGCAGGTTTATATGGTACCTATAAATATCAATTCCCAGCATCTAATGTTTATGCCAAAGGTAAATTAGGTTTTGCGCAAACCCAAGTTGATTTTGGTGATGATAAATATGATGAGTCAGGTCTTGCAGGTGGTGTCGGTTTAGGTTATAACCTTTCGCCAAATGCATCTGTAGAAGCTGAATATACGCGTCTGCCTTCAGTTGACGTAACAAACAATGTTTCAGTTGACTCAGACTTAGTCACTGTCGGTGCTCACTATAAATTCTAATTGAATTGCTAATTGAATTAATAGATGAATACTGGATATCAATACAAAAGAGTAGCTTATGGCTGCTCTTTTTTTGGTTTCTTCTTTTTGGTTAAGAAAACTTACTTTGGTATTCGCTCAGTATCGTGCCATTTAGGTTTATAATATAGTAGTTTTTTACAATTTTTTATAAATTCAAGATAAGTTGGTAAGCATGAAGCAAGTACAAGTCAAGATTTTAAACCCCAAAATTGGTAATGATGATAAATTTCCCCTACCTCATCGGGCGACAGACGGCTCGGCGGGTATAGATTTGCGCGCTTGTATCGATGAGCCTATCACCATAAAAGCTGGTGAAAGCCAGTTGATTGGTACAGGACTCGCCATCTACATCCAAGACCCTGATTATGTCGGTTTTATCATGCCGCGCTCAGGGCTGGGACATAAGCATGGCATTGTACTGGGTAATCTGACGGGTGTGATTGATGCGGATTACCAAGGCGAATTAATGGTCTCTATCTGGAACCGTAGTCAAACCGATTATGTCTTACAACCTAGCGAGAAAATGGCGCAGTACTTGGTCGTGCCGATTGCGCGTCCGACTTTTGAGATTGTAGCGGAGTTTTCTGATATCAGTGTACGCGGTGAAGGCGGCTTTGGCTCAACGGGAACCCATTAATTGTTACCGTTTTCTCATTTTTTTTTAACAATTTATAACAGAGTATTTAATTATTTTGCCAAATTTCAATGCTATGATTTTGGTAGTATAAAATCAGTTAGATGTTTTTTTTATGAATACTCTGTTTATTCATCCTTTTTTTCCGCAAAAATCCCTTTTTAAAGCTTACGATATTCGTGGTGATGTCACCTTATTTACCGATGATTTTGTGTGGTCATTGGCAAGGGCGTTTGCCGAGCTCTTTGTCTATGCTCACCAAACGACAGCAACAACGCCAACGTTAGCGGTGAACAAGCCTACGGTTGTCATCGGGTACGATGCTCGCCACCAAAGCCAAGAAATTGCCAAATGTATCGCCTATGCTTGCCAGCAAGCCGGTCTAGTGGTGCAGTGGTTGGGACTGACAACCACACCGATGATGGCATTTATGGCACAGCAATTTTCCGGTAATGGGCTGATGGTCACCGCCAGTCATTCGCAAAAGCATATCAATGGCATTAAATGGCTCATCAATCATGAGTCGCCGAGCGGTGATGATGTACAGCAGCTTTATGAGGCTTTAATTGGCTACAAAGCCATCGTGCCTGATGACAGGCTTATTGATGCCATCAGGCAAACCCACTATTCAACGCCCAAAGATTTTTTTGCAGCTTATATCCAAGCTATCCAGCAGGCTTTTACTCACATCAATCAAGCCAAACTCACTCAGACCACCTATTTTCATGCCCCACAGCAAATTGTCATCGACTGTATGCATGGTGCGACCAGTGATTTTGCAGAGGCTCTATTTAGCCAGCTTGGCTATTATTGCATCATGCTAAACGCCTCCCCCGATGGCAATTTCCCCCAAGGTAACCCAGACCCAACGCAATCCAATCGCTTGACACAATTAGCTCACACAGTCAAAGCTACAGGCTCAGATATTGGCTTGGCTTTTGATGGCGATGGCGATCGGGTGATGGTAATTGATGCACAGGGTCAGATGATTAGCCCTGACAATTTGCTTTATCTACTCTCTCGCATTGCCATTGAAGAATTGCCCAGTACGTATACATCAACTGATAAAAAAGTCATTTTTGATGTCAAATGCTCGCATCACGTACCCAGTCTCATCGCTTCGCATGGTGCCACCCCGATGATGACCAAAACTGGCAGTAGCTTGATGCGAAAGTCGCTACAAAACAAATCAGACAACGCGATTTTTGCAGGTGAGTTATCAGGGCATTTTATTTTTAACGATGGCTATTTTGTGCTACATGACGACGCCATGTACGCAGCTGCCCGCTTGCTCAATTGGCTGAGCCATCAACCTATCAGCCTTAACGATATTCTAGCAAGTTTGCCCACTTGCATTAGTACGGCGGATATGTACCTACCTATTGCGGATAACCATTATGGTCAAACCGTTATTGCCCGTATCACGGCACTGGGGAAAAAGCCGTTTAAACGATTAAAATCCTCATTTGCGGTCAAAAATGTCAATACGATTGATGGGTTACGCTTGGATTTTGCGGAGGGATTTGGTATTTTACGCAAGTCAAATACGGGCAGTTTTTTGACCGTGCGTTTTTCTGCCAATGACGTCGCTGAGCTGCGGCATATTCAATCTATTTTTGTTGACTTATGTCGTACGATTGATGACAATCTTGCCGAACAAGTCGCACAAATTCAGCCTGTATAAACACCGCTTGTAAAATCGCATTTTAAAAAACGTCTCTAGCAAAATTATATAAGGATTTGAAATGGCATTAGATCTTGAGCAAGCCATGCATACCGCTGACGTATTGACTGAAGCACTACCCTACATCCAACGTTTTGAAGGTAAAGTAATGGTAGTCAAATACGGCGGCAATGCCATGACTGATCCGATATTAGAAAGTTCTTTTGCCAGAGATATCGTCATGTTAAAAACCGTAGGCATTCATCCTGTGGTCGTCCATGGCGGCGGTCCACAAGTCGATAACTTGCTTAGAGAATTGGGGCGCAGCTCTGACCGTATTGATGGCATGCGAGTGACCGACAAAGCCACCATGGATGTAGTGGAAATGGTACTTGGTGGTAGCGTCAATAAATCTATCGTCAATCTCATCAACAAACACGGTGGTCGTGCTATTGGCTTAACGGGTAAAGATGCCAGTCTCATTCGCGCTAAAAAATTACCCATGAGCAAAACGGACGAACAAGGCAACCAACAACAAATTGACTTGGGATTTGTAGGTGATGTGGTCAGCATCAATCGTGATGTGATTGATTTGATGATTGCCTCTAACTTTATTCCTGTCATCGCACCGCTTGGCGTGGATGATGAAGGCAATACTTACAATATCAATGCCGATGTGGTGGCAGGGAAAGTCGCTGAGTTCATGCTCGCGGAAAAACTGATTTTACTCACCAACATCAAAGGGGTGCTTGATAAAGAAGGCAATGTTGCCACTGGACTTACCCCTAGCAAGGTGGATGAGATGATTGCCGATGGCACTATCTCTGGCGGTATGATTCCAAAAATCAGCTATGCGCTAGAAGCGGTAAAAAACGGGGTAAAAAGTGCGGTGATTGTCGATGGTCGTGTCCCGCATGCGACCTTGCTAGAGGTCTTTACCGATAAAGGCGTTGGTACTCTCATCAGCCGCCATCCTTGAAGTAACTTTTGCGTTACTTATGTTTCTGAGTGGTTTTTGGGTTGCTTTTGGGTTAATAAGCCGCTGATTGAGGCGGTTTTTTTTCGCTCACAATATGGGTCAAATATAGGATAGATTTTAGAATTACAACACAAATGTAATTGGTATTTTTTCTAATATTGACTATCATGACTATTTTAATTTGCAAATTTATATAATGTTGCAAGCGGCTGTAGCAGATAATAGCAATTATTTGGAATTCATATTCACGTACCACTTACCAAGGACTGTTGGGATGTCACAAAAATACTTTATGGCTTATTGTAGTGAGATAACGCTGACTGCGGCGTTGAATCAACATACGTTTACCCAAATTCTGAACCAATCTATCAAAAACAATACCAGCTCTGGTATCACTGGTTTTTTGCTGTACGATGCGGGTAAATTTTTTCAGTATTATGAAGGCGATGAGTTAGCGTGTGCAAACTTACTTCATGCGTTAAAACAAGATGATCGCCACACCCATATCAAAATCATTGGTCAAGGCTATATTTCAAGTACCGTATTTGACAACTGGTTTATGGGCTGTTTTGATTTATCCAAGCATTCCTATGCATTTAAACACCATGCTTTTATAGAATCATTTGATGTGTATAGTTGGGACATGCAAGAAGTCGTCAAGCTGATTGATATCATGTCAGAGCAAAGAATCACTTACATCACGCCGCAAAAACCTATCAAGTCACTGTTTAGTAAACGCTTTATGCGTATTCGAAATTTCACCCTGCCGTTTCAAGGTTAGTGGCTAATTTCAAATCTACTAATTCGGAAAGTTAAAACGGTATTATTGCCACCCGTAAAAATAAAAAACCTATTGATAACAATAGGCTGATTAAAATAAGCATGGCAAACCGATAAGCCGGGTTCTGTCTAGGACGAACATTCATCTAGGCGTATCGTTACCAATACGCTCAAGCAACCTACCCGTGTCCAACGCGGGCAACGCCATACGGACACCTATTTGGTCTTGCTACGAGTGGAGTTTACCTTGCCATGAACTGTTACCAGTCATGCGGTGGGCTCTTACCCCACCCTTTCACCCTTACCTTATTGCTAAGGCGGTCTACTCTCTGCTGCACTTGTCGTAGGCTTACGCCCCCCAGCCGTTAGCTGGCACTCTGCCCTGTGTAGCCCGGACTTTCCTCCCCTTACCCACTGTAAACAGGGGCAAGCAGCGTTCGTCTGGTCTGCCAAGGCAAGCATTATAGCAGGCTTTATCTATTTAGTCACGGTCAGCAGGCAACGCATACGTACCGACTGCATGCGCCACAGGTCTGTCATCACCTTCTGAATAAATCAATACATCGCCTACCGCAAGCGTGCGCCCGACTTTGATAAGCTGGCATTTGGCAATAAGGTTGGCTTGTGCAGAGGGTTTTCGTAGAAAAGACACGTTAAGATTGGTAGTCACTGCCAATGGGACGATACCAATTTCGCCCAAAATAGCCACATATAGCGCAACATCAGCCACTTTCATCATCACAGGCCCTGATACCGTGCCACCCGGTCGTAACTCATCATCACCGATAGGATGGGATACAATGGCTTGACCGTTACCCACCGATTCGATGTGGCAGTTGGCTTGGGGGAAAGATTGCTTCAGAAAAGCACTCAGTTCTGCTTTATTGGCGGGCATAGACATTCCTTATCTATAATGAATCTATAATGACGTTGTGAAAAATAGGGGTTGTGAAAATTTATTGACTGGTTTTAGTTTGGGTGATGCGCTCAAATTTGAGCAGCAACTGCGCTGGCGTCTCCAAATAGTTGGGATCTTTTGGGATACAATCAGGTACAGGACAAAACAGCGAACACTGCGGCTCATCAAAATGACCGACACACTCGGTGCACAGCGCAGGGTCAATCTCATAAATCAACTCGCCCACATAAATCGCATCGTTGGGGCAAAGGGGCTCGCAGACATCGCAGTTGATACATTCATCAGTGATTATTAATGCCATAGCTTTTAAAACATTTACCAAGAAACGGTTATTTTACCACGACTTACCAACCCTGTTGTTTTTTTCGTTCAAACGCCTCTTCGACACATGGCGGTACAAATTTACTCACATCACCCTCTAATTTGCCAATTTCGCGCACCAGCGTTGAGGAGATAAAAGAATATTGCTGCGATGGGGTCAAAAACACCGCTTCAAAATTTGGGTCTAGTTCACGATTGAGATTGGCGAGCTGAAATTCATACTCAAAATCTGACATTGCCCGTAGTCCACGCAGTACACCTGTGGCTTGTTGATTTTTTGCCAAATCCACCAATAACCCATCAAAGCCAATCACAGATATATTGCTCAAATCTTTATCATGACAGGCTTTTTCTACCAGTCCAATCCGTTCCTCTAAAGTAAATAGCGGTTTTTTATGATGCCCAATCGCCACTGCGACAATCACCTCATCAAACAGGCGGCAAGCGCGCTTAATCAAATCAAGGTGCCCTTTGGTAATCGGGTCAAATGTACCCGGATAGATAATTTTAGTATAAGGGGTTGCAATTGGCTGGCTGGCTGCTGACATGGCTGTCTCTTTATGATAAATAATGCGCTATTTGGCGCTAACAATACGGCTAAAACAAAGATTGCTAGTTTGTTGCTAATCCTAGCAAAATTTGACGCCAATTAACAATTAAATCTCACTATCAATTTGTGTGTAGCGTGTTATCATGACAGCTTTGCAGCATTTTACCCAAAGCTTAATTAAAATTTAGGGTAAAGCGTAATAATGAAAAACCTAGCAATTAAAAACTTAGTAATCCAAAGCCCAATAATCAACAACTTAAACTTAGTAATCAAAATCTATGAATTGATTTATTGGGATTTATCGCCATATTAAACGGCTTGTCATACTGATTTATGTAGCACGACTCTTGTAATAAGATTATGGCAATAAGATGATTAAAACATGCTGTGCAGCATTGGGTATGTCCGCGATGTTGCAGCAAGGAAACCTAAATGACTAAAAAACCAAAAATGCCTAGCCTGATTGCTAGCAACAAAAAAGCGCGTCACGAGTATTTTATTGAAGAAAGCTTTGAAGCGGGGCTTGAGCTACTCGGCTGGGAAGTCAAATCCATCCGTGCCGGTAAAATGCGTATCACCGAAAGCTATGTGATTTTTAGAGATGGTGAAGCCTTTTTGTTTGGCGCGCATATTCAGCCGCTGTTATCGGCATCGACTCACATTGTCGCTGACCCCCTTCGCACCCGTAAACTACTGCTGCACCGCCGCGAGATTGATAAGCTCTTTGGCATGGTTAACCAAAAAGGTCATACCTGTGTGGCGCTTAAAGTGTACTGGAGTCATGGACGCGTCAAATGCGAAATTGCTTTGGCAAAAGGTAAAAAACTGCACGATAAACGCGCCACCTTAAAAGAGCGTGATTATCAACGCGAAAAACAACGCGGGTTAAAAAACTTAGTTTAGTTGGAAATAATAATGAAAAAATTAGATGCTCATGAAAGATTATCTAGCCAAAATTTAGAAAATACTGCTAATAGTATTTCAAACCAAAATGTTACTGTAAAAGAAGCTCTGCTATGGTTTCTAACTGAGTTTTGCGGTCAACTTTTGATTGGCTTGTTATTCACCTCTGTTATTGGACTCTTTATTTGGGTAGGAATTTGGAGTTTAGTACTAATTGTGCCTTCAGTGTTAGCCATCTATTATGTTTTAACAACACGCAATGTTTTAAATAAATCATGAAAATTTCTTCCCGCGATCGTAATTTTGATGAGATTAGTGAGCATTTTGAGAAAAAGATTTATGGCGGCTTGAAAGGTGAAATTCGCCTAGCGGTGCTGCGCCATGATATTTTTGGCTGGGTAAAGTCATGGCAACAGACCCACAACCGACCCCTTCGCGTATTGGATGTTGGTGCAGGCTTGGCGCAAATCAGTATCGAACTTGCCAAAGACGGGCATGACGTCACCATCAATGACATCTCTGCCAATATGCTTGAGATTGCCAAACAAAACGCAGGCGAGGCGGCACAAAATATCACCTGGCATACCTGCCCTTATCAGCAATTGGATGATAAATTAACCGGCAAATATGATTTAATCCTGTGTCATGCGGTGCTTGAGTGGTTGGCTGAGCCAAAACTGATTATGGATTTTTTTGATCGGTGGCTTGTCGATGATGGCGCTGAAAAAGGGGTGCTATCGCTGTGTTTTTATAACCCTGCCAGCTTTGTGTACCGTAACTTGGTGATGGGCAATTTTAATCTACTAAATAACAAAGATTTTAAAGCCGATAATGGCAGTTTGACGCCCAATCACCCGGTGGCAAAAGATGAGGTGATTGCTTGGATTAATGACCATCATTACCAAATCTTGCATACGTCAGGGTTACGGGTGTTTCATGATTATTCACCGCTCAAGCGTGGTGGACATACCAATCCACAAGCGGTAATTGATATGGAAGTCGCCTATAGCGGACAAGACCCTTATAAATGGCTAGGGCGTTATTTGCATTTTTTGGTGAGTAAAGCTAATTAGTAATAACCCGCTTGCTGCATTGAATCGACTGCCAACGCTTGTCTTTCGCCATAGAATCTCACAGGTATCGGGCTGACTTCGATATCCCCCCAAGACTTGAGTAATACTGAGGCTTCGGCATTGGGGTCAATTGGAAAGGTGTTACTTAAACTGGCATACAGTGATTGCTGATCTTTGGCAGCCAGCCATTCAATCAGCCCCAGCGCCAACTCGGTATGCTTGGCGGCATGGGGAATGGCAACCCCTGTGATGTTGGTACTGACGCCGCCGTAGCCCTTATTGATCCATTTGATTTTAATCGGGGTATCTGGATGCGCTTGTAGATAGCGTCCGTAGTGGTTGCTGTTGACCAGACCGATTTGGCATTTGCCGCTTTCTATGGCCTTTAGCACTTCACTGTCATCCAGCAGCACAGGGACACTTATATTGGCAAGCCAGCCTTGCATCACTTCTTGGGTGCGTTTATCGCCCAGATTATTGATGAGATTGACCACCAGTGACTGATTAGGGATGTATTTGCCTTGGCTTAGGCACAGTTTTTGTGACCATTTTAGTTTAGACAAATCGGCATAGCTTGAGATGTCATTGGTGTGGAGTACACGACTATCATACACTGCGGTACGCGCGTAGCTCGATAACGCAATCCAATTGCCATCAGGATCACGATAACGCTCCGGCACATGCGCCACTGCTTTTTCGGCATTAAAGGGTTGTAACAGCCCCTCTTCGACTGCGGTACTAAAAATACCCGCATCCTCAGTCAAAATCACATCCGCAGGGCTATTGGCACCTTCTGCTTTCAACCGTGCCAAAATTGACATTGGCTCATCTTGCACGATATGAATCGGCACATTGATTTGCCTAGCATAGCTAGTTAATAACGGCTCAAGCGCCGCTTTGTCAATGGAGGTGTAAATCGTGAGTTGATTGGGCACTGCAGCAGCCGCACTCGCAATACTTGCATTTGGTGTCGCATTGGTATTACTGGCATTATTGCCATTAGCAGTCGAAGCCGATTGTGACGTTGTGGATGGCGGCGTCGAGGAAGGACTACAGGCAGTTAACGCACCCGATATACTCACCAAGGCAATTAACAAAGCGCTGATGGCTGATGATTGCGCATTGACATTGGTACGCACCTTATGACCCATCATACAATCCATCACATCACTTGCTTTCAACACAGCTTAACCTTCTTCAACAGCTTTGCCTGACCATCGCTCAATGGATGATGGCTAAATACATCATCGCTCAATAGAGCGCCTAAAAAACTTTGGATGATTATAGCATTTTGCCCCAACATAATTCTTAAAAAAACTTTGAATGAATAGTTTTTTAACCCTAGTTTGTCTCAACAATTTTTTGTATGCAAAAAATGCCCTTGTTGCAAAAAGTGATGGATTTGCATCGCCACTTCATCATTTATCAGGAGTCCAGTATGGGACGCATTGACGATGATATGGTCTTTGGCAGCGGCAAGCTGGGTTTCATGCACAAATACCGTGCCGTCATTGGGCTGCAGATGCGGTTCAAGCTTGGTAAGCTCACGGTTACGGGGTAATACCACTTTGCCAAGCCCCACCGAACGAACCCCCGCAATACTACCTAGCTGTACTTCATCGTTGAGTGCAGGCGCATTGCCATCTAGCCCCTGCAGATACGAGCGACCGACGAATTTGGGCAGGATTTTGACGATGTTATTGGCACTGATGCTACCATTATGCGGCGTCCCAAGTGTCACACAGCGGGTAATATGCCACTGTGGATAGCGCTGCAAAAAGTCTCGAATGACCAGCCCACCCAGACTATGACCGACCAAATAAATAGGCGCATTCGGTTTTTCATGTTTGGTCAGCCAGCGGTGCAAACGGCGGCTATGGTTGGCAAGATTATGCGCGACGCTAAAATAGCCAAACCTGTGACACTCGTAGCCAAGTTTGCTGAGTTTTTTGGCAAGCGGTCGCATCGCCCAGGCATGCATGTGCAAACCATGAATGAGGATGACAAGCGGTTTGGGTTGGCGTTTTATCATAAAGCCTTTTGTATCTACAATTTTTATCTATGATTTGTATTTATGATGCTAAAAATTTGGAAAGAATGCCTCCCGCTTAGCTTATCATTTTCTCGGTTACCGCGACGGATTTGCAAAACATTGTTACCATTTCATACTATAATTGCGGTTTGTGAATTGATAATAATGATTTTATACAGGCTTTTTGCTTTGAAATTTTGGCTTAAATTGGTTTACATAAGGCGCGCTATGGCATTTGAATCCCCAATCCAACAAGCTTTACAACACTACCCTATCACGTTGGCGCTGGTGGTAATTTGTATTGGGGTGTTTACATTACAGCTATTGTTTGGCGTCAATCCGACCAATCCCACTAATCAATCGTTAATTGCTTGGGGTGCCAATTTTTTACCCTTTTCGCTGGGTGAAGCCCCGTGGCGATTGGTGACCAGCCTGTTTTTGCATATTGGTTTTATGCATTTGCTGTTTAATATGTTTGCTTTGTATTATTTTGGACAAGTGGCTGAGCGGATGTTTGGCGCTGTCAATTTTTTAGCGTTGTTTTTGTTATCAGGTATTGGCGGCAATTTGCTCAATAACTTTTTGGGCTTGCATAGCGTGATGGCAGGTGAGCCGCCGATTATTAGTGCCGGTGCGTCAGGTGGTATCATGGGTATTGGGATGGCGCTATTGGTGACAGCGCTAACCAAAACATCATTCAATAATTTTGCGTTAAATTTTCGCTCGTTACTGATAGTCATGGCGATTAATTTAGGCTATGGTTTTTTGGTGGGCGGTATCGATAATGCCAGTCATGTGGGCGGTGCAATGATAGGTGGCTTGCTGGGTATGGTTTACGTCATGCAGTATCGCGTTATCCGCCAGCAGCAGCTATTCGCCCATAAAGCTAGTAGCACACCTTGGCCACCCAATCATCTTGGCGATGGACCAATCTCTGCTAGCACTGCCCCATTCATCCCGCCTTCTTTAGTGGTGTTAAAGGGTAAAATCATCACCGCAAGCTATGTAGTGTTGATAGTGGGATTTATGGCGATGTATGGCTGGCTACATATCAGTTTTATGCAATTATTGAATCTTGCATTGCCAAGTATTATCCACTAACTTTTAATAATTTTTTAACGGGATAAAAATTTTAGGGGTTGACCGTCTAAAACGCTTATTCCTGCGCCCTTTTGCCAATCTTGTTTGCCAATCTAGCAAGTGACAATGCTATAATAGCGCCACTATTTAGCCAGTGAAAAGGACTAGCCAATGACCGTCATCAAGAAAGACGACTTTATCAATTCTATCGCCAACGCCTTTCAATATATCAGTTATTATCACCCAAAAGACTTCGTTGATGCTGTATATGAAGCGTGGCAAAAAGAAACCAACCAATCTGCCAAAAACGCCATGGGGCAAATCCTCACCAATAGCCGTATGTCAGCGATGGGTCATCGTCCGATTTGCCAAGATACTGGTAGTGCGGTAGTGTTCCTTGATATCGGTATGAACGTGCAATGGGACTTGCAAGGCTCAGCAATGAGCGTTGAAGACATGGTTAATGAAGGGGTGCGCCGTGCTTACAACAATCCAGACAACCCACTTCGGGCATCCATCCTAGTAGACCCAATTGGCAAACGTCAAAACACCAAAGACAACACGCCAGCAGTGGTTCACATGAGCGTGGTACCGGGTGACAAAGTTGATGTGATTTGTGCCGCGAAAGGTGGCGGTTCAGAAAACAAAGCAAAATTTGCGATGCTAAACCCCTCAGATTCGATTGAAGAATGGGTGTTAAAAACCGTCCCACAAATGGGGGCAGGTTGGTGTCCACCTGGTATCTTAGGTATCGGTGTCGGCGGCACGCCAGAAAAAGCCATGATGCTTGCCAAGCGCTCACTTATGGAACACATCGATATCCATGATTTACAAGCCAAAGCCCAAAGCGGTGCCGAGCTTGATAGCGTTGAGCGCTTACGTCTCAATATGTACGACAAAGTGAACGAGCTTGGCGTTGGCGCCCAAGGTCTTGGCGGCTTGACTACCGTGCTAGATGTAAAAGTACTAGACTTTCCTACCCATGCCGCAAGCAAAGCGGTTGCCATGATTCCAAACTGTGCGGCGACTCGTCATATTCACTTTACCCTAGACGGTCAAGGTGAAGCAGCCTTGCCTGTCCCTTCACTATCAGATTGGCCAGAAGTGTCCTTTGGCTCCGATGATGTGATTAAAGTCAATGTTAACGACTTAACCAAACAAACCTTAGGTCAGTTTAACATCGGTGATACCTTACTACTTAGTGGTAAAATCTTAACGGGTCGTGATGCCGCGCACAAACGCATGGTCGATATGCTTGCCAAAGGCGAAGCGCTACCCGTGGATTTACAAAATCGCTTTATTTATTATGTCGGTCCTGTCGATGCCGTGGGCGATGAAGTGGTTGGTCCTGCAGGTCCCACTACCTCAACGCGCATGGATAAATTCACCGATACAATCTTGGATCAAGGCTTGATTGGGATGATTGGTAAATCCGAGCGTAGCCCTGCGACCTGTGAAGTCATCGCCAAACATGGCGCAATTTATCTCATTGCAGTGGGCGGCGCCGCCTATTTGGTATCAAAAGCTATCAAAGGCGCTAAAGTACTTGCTTTCCCAGAGCTAGGCATGGAAGCGATTTATGAGTTTGAAGTAGAAGATATGCCGGTGACGGTCGCTGTAGACAACCAAGGTAACAGTATCCACCGTTTTGATAAAGTCGCAGAACGCGCCCAGCAAGTGATTGCCGAGCCTGTACGTTTTGTGCCTTAGTCAATTTTTTCAAGATTTTTAATATAAACAAAAGCCTTAAGTATTTCCTTAAGGCTTTTTTTAGGTTAAAAAAATACCCAGATAATGTAATATCTGGGCAGGAGGAAAAGTGGAGAAGTTTATAGTTATTGTTATAGCTAATTGTTATTATTTATAATATTTCTTTTTTAACTGTTTAGCTGGGCTACAAATACACCTATACACCCATCAAACCGTACGATAGGAGCTTTGGGTAGCATTTGGCATGACAATCCATAACACGATATATATCAAAATACCTGGCACTGCAACACTCGCGGTTGAGATAATCACAAACAACAAACGCACCAATGTTGCATTCCAGCCTAAATACTCTGCAATACCCCCCATCACGCCTGCAATCATACGATGATTCTGAGAGCGATGAAGTTTTACCAGTTTATTTGCCATTCAATTTTTTACCTGTTAAAAATAAAGAAAACCACTTACGACTTAGTTAAAACCTAACATCTTTAAAATTTGACGCCTTTAAAACTTAATGTCTTTAAAACTTAATGCCGTTAGAAAACTCAGTGCCATCAGCTAAAATTACTAATTAAAGATGCTATGTTTTGGTCATGATTTATTATAAGCAAATGCAGGGTGTAGTTGGGTGACAAAACGTAGAATGATGTTTCTTTTGGTAACTTTTTCTACAGCATTATTATCATGAGCGATTATGAGGAGCGCTGTTATCGTGGCTATCTATATAGCATAGCGTGTATGCGCCGATTCTTACAAATTGTGATACTAGCGTTACAAACGATTGTAACTTCGTAGCGGCTAATCGATTATCATAGCGTTACTTTATATCCTTATTCTTTATATCCTTAGTAGGGATATCTATCCAAGTAATCAAAAAATCAAGTCGATAAAAAATAGTTAAAAAAACATAATGAAGTATTGAGGAAAGCATGATGCAAGATGTGGGTATCATTATTGGACATTTTGAGCCGCTGCATTTGGGGCATGTAAGAACGATTTTGCATGCGTCTGGGCAAGTCAAAGATTTATATATTTTTATTACCGCTCACCCTGCGCCAAATCCAAATTTTTCCATTGATTTGAAAGATAAGGCGCGCTGGATGACCATGGCATTTGCTGATTTGCCATTTGTGCATATAGAGATTTTACCTGATTTGGTAACCCCCTCGTATGAAGACAATTATCAAGATTTAAGCGTTGATCAGGTTAATGCGGTATTAGCGGATTTGCAACAACGTTATCCTAAGTTGAGCGCGTCTAGCGATGCGGCAGGGACAGTAACCCCGGTGGTGTTTATGGATGAAACCCATCCGTTTGTCAATTATGATTTACATTTACCGGTGGTGACCACGCCACGCCAGCACGGTTTTGATAGCCGCAAGATTCACAATAATCCCGCGCTGTATTGGTCAGCCATTCACCCGCAAGCGCGAGGTGACTACACCAAAACTGTGGCATTGGTGGGTGGTGAAAGCTCAGGTAAAACCACACTACTGCATAAGTTAGCCAACTATTATGGTGCAAGCTATGGCTTAGAAATGGGACGTTTGTTTGTACAAACTGATTTGGGCGGTACTGAGCTTGGTATGCAATACGATGACTATCCGCTCATGGCAACTGACCATGAACAAGCGATACGCGCCGCCAAACGCTTTGCCCCTGCCCCAATCACCTTGGTGGATACAGATTTTGTGACCACGCAAGCATTCTGTGAAGAATACGAAGGGCGTACCCACCCGTTTTTGACCGCCTGTATCGATGAGTTTCGCTTAGATTACACCCTGATGCTTGCCAATAACACCCCTTGGGTCGCCGATGGGATGCGCTCTTTAGGCAGCGAGTCCCAGCGTGAGCGTTTTGAAAATCGTTTAAAACAAATCTTTGCCCGCCATCATATTGCCCCGCTGTTTATTGATAGTCCAGACTATCACCAGCGGTTCTTGGATGCGATTGCGCTCATTGATGCACACGTTTTTCACCACTACCAAGATATCGAGGCATAAAATAATTTTCTAGACATACTTGCTAGACATGCTTGGTAGACATGCTTGGTAAATATGCTAAAAATTTTTGGTTTTATTTTTTAAAGCTTAATTAAAAAAATGTTGTTATGGTTGTTATGGTTGTAATGACTGTTGGAGGCGAAATGCGAATTGCAATTTTGGATAAAATTACCGGTGAATGGGCACAAGAATGGACGGTGGCATGGTTCTTTTTTGGGATAATTGCACTGGGTACCGGTTTTTGGTTGACCACAGAACATCGAGCGTTAGACTGGTTTTATTTGGGGGTGTCTTTTATCGGGCTATTGTGTGTGGTGTCGCTGAGTTTTCGCCGCAATATCGCGGGTAATGGCTTTGGTATGTTGGCAACGGCGGGTGAAACTATTGTACAGGGAACCGCAGGTGCGGTGGGTTTGATGCTCGCGCCACTGTTTAACTTTTTTACCCATTTATATGGCATTTTTTATTGGTCAAAAAACACCGATGGCGATGGCAATATGATTCCCAAATCAGCCAATAAAATTGTGTGGTTGGTAACCATTGCCTTTATCGCGATTGGCTTGGCATTATTTCCAACTGTCAATAATTGGCTCGCGTCGATGGGTTATGGCGTGGTCGCCAACGATGGCAGTAAATTTTTGGGCGTGATTGATTTTTTTTGGATTAATGTGTTGGCATTTGTGCTATCCATCACAGCGCAAGCCACGATGATTTTACGCTATTCATTTAACTGGTGGTTATGGATTGCGGTGAATTTTGTCTGGCTGATTGTCAACTTGATGTCGCAAAATTATATTTTTGCCATTCAAACCATGGTGTACCAAATCAATGCGTTTGTGGGACTGTATGAGTGGTATCGCAGTGAGCAAAAAGCCAAAGGCTTGGCCTAAGTAGCCACTGATATCAAAAGCCCCTGATATCAAAAGCCACTGATATCAAAACCTATTAGGGTAAATTCGCTGATTTGACAAACGACTAGGGTGTGATACGATTTAGTGGTAACTGATGGGATTCACACCCATTTTTTATCAGCAATTTTTTTCATTGTCTTTATTATCTTTAAGGAAGAAGATTATGGCAAGCGTGACCCTGCTTCATTCAAAAAAATCCCTACAAAGCTGGCTGGCTGACTACGCCGTGAGCCACCAACATCCTATCAATAAAAAAATTCATTGGCTGTGCGTGCCCACGATTTTTGCCAGTATCTTAGGCATGGGAATGTCATGGCAGGCGGCGTTTACGTTGGTATTGATTGCTTTAGTAATGCTGTTTTATTTACGTCTGTCTACGCAATTATTTATTGCCATGGGCATGTTTGTGCTGTTTTGCTTGGCAGCGATTGCTATCTTGCCAGTTGGGTTTAAGTTTTGGTTTGGCGTATTTGTGGTAGCGTGGATTGGGCAATTTGTCGGTCACAAAATTGAAGGCAAAAAACCGTCATTTTTTGAAGACTTACAATTTTTGTTGATTGGGCCTGCCTGGGTTGCGAATTCGTTGAGTGAAAAATTGGCAAAACCTAAATCGTCATAAAAAACTTCATATTCACTAAGAAAACCCAACATATTACAGCGGCTATTTCCTAGATAATAACTGCAATGGCTTTGACTATCGCTAGGTTTTTTGGCGATGTATGGTCGACTTACTCACCTTGAGTGCCATATCACTTGTTACCTTGTTGTTATTATGATTAAAAAAGTATCCAACCGCTGGCAACGTATTGACGTGCCGCAAACATTCCCGACTATTCACGCGGCTTTGGCTTATTGTAAAAGCCAATTAAATAATTTGGGTGATAAAGGCTTTATCCAAATCAAAATTGCCGATGGCGAGTATTATTTAAGCCAAGTTGAAATTGATTTTTTTAGTGATCGGGTAGAGATTGTTGGCAATTTGGACGATCCTGATAAGGTGCAATTACATTTTGATGATACCGATAACCGCTGTGGCTTTTTGATGCAGCGGGGCAATGGTATTTTTAAAATCGATGGCATGACTATCAATGGGACTAAGGCGTTTTTGGGCTATGGACAGTGGCAAGATGAAGGCTATGGTGCCGGTATCATGTGCAATTACAATAGCCAAGTGCTCGTGGGTTCAAAGGTCCGTATCAATAAGTTTTATTATGGGGTTGCTGCCCGCTTTGGCTCAAGTATCCGCTGTGAACCTGGGGTGATTGTACAGTTTGCGGGGGATGTCGGTTTTTTTGCGTATGGGGGCTCGATAGATGCCCAGCAATGCGAGGCGTATCACTGTGCGCATTTGGATGAAGAGTTGGGTTTTGGATTTTGCGCGGAATCCAGCGGCTTTGTCAATGCCGACAACAGCGTATCTGCACACAACCATATCGCAGGGTTTTATGCACTCACCAATGGCTCGATGTGGTGTCATGATACCAGTGCCAGCGAAAACAAACATGGCTTTTTGGCGCTGCACAGTGGCATGCTAAGCTGCAATAGCATCAACCGACGTACCAATGCCTTTCGCAATTATGGCTATGGCTATTTTGCTGACAATGGCGGGCGTATTTTGGCTAATCGCAGTCTTGGCAATGAAAACGTGGTCGGTGGCTATTTTGCCCGTCATCACGCCAGTATCGATATCACCCACGCCAATGCCAACCACAATCAGGGTCACGGCTATACCGCAATCAATGCTACCTTGCTCGGTAACGGTGCTGAAGCGCGATTTAATCAAGGTAACGGCTTTGTCATAGGGCAGTCAGGTTTTTTGGATGGCAGTTTTTTGATGGCGTATGGCAATGCAGGCTATGGCTATCACTTAGATCATTGCCAAGCCTTTATGCCCTATGCCCGTGGCTGGAAAAACGCGCTGGGTCGTATGTACAAAGTCCATAGTTACGTCGCTATCAAATAAATTTTCCACGCCTTGCCGCGGTTTTTTGCTTACTGTTGTTTCGCTTTTTAATCTTTTAGCCTGTTAGCTTATCGTTAATAAAAGCCAATCTTTTATCAAATCACAGCCTATATTATTTAGATTCGTCAGGCCCTCACCCGCTTTTTACTACATTTTTCGTGCTATGGCGTATTCTCAAAAATTGTCAACATCGATTGATCGATTGGTTAAAAGCGTTCCAGCCAATGTTAAGCATTGTGATTAAGCACTATAATCGATTTTTTCTCGCATTCTTACCTAAAATTACAATAAGTAATGAATAAGTAATATCATTTGGTAGGGATTCGTTTTAAGGTATTGAAGTTAAAATAACAATCAAACACTTGATTTTATTATAAATACAAAAATTTTTAGTTTAAGTCTATCACTGCAATATTAGGAACATAATAACAATGAAGCGGCTAATCTTTGACCTAGATGACACCCTATGCACCACACAAAACGGCGACTATGCCAATGCCCAACCTATCACCGAAGTTGTCGAAAAACTTAAAGAATACCATCGACAAGGGTTTACCATTATCATCAATACCAGTCGCAATATGCGCACCTATCAAGGCAATATTGGCGCTATTAATAAAAACACCTTGCCAATTATCATCGATTGGCTGGCACGACATGATATCCCGTATGATGAATTATATGTGGGTAAGCCTTGGTGCGGCTTTGAAGGGTTCTATGTGGATGACAAAGCTATTCGACCCGACGAATTGGTCAAGTTAAGCTATGCAGAGATTTGCCTGCTGCTTGATTTAACACCTTAATAAAAAATAAAAATAATAACAACGTTTAAGGTAATTTAACGCCATGATACTCATTAATGCCTCTTCCTATGTCAATGCTGAATTTGAAGCAGAAATTGGGCGCATTCCACCTTGCATGCTGCCCATCGGTAATAAAAAACTATTACAGCTGCAAGTCGATGTGGTACGCCAACACTTTCCCAATGAAAAAATTCTATTGTCACTACCTGAAGCTTATACTTTGACCCTCAATGAAAAAGCAGTGATTGAGTCACTTCCCATTGATGTGGTAACAATCCCTGAAAATTTGGCATTGTCCGAGACGATTTTATATGTGCTTAATCTAGCCATTGATAAATCATACCATCATATTCGTATCATCCAAGGGGATGTATTTTTACCCCAGTTAGTTGATTGCTCAGATTGTATTGGCGTGTCGGATAAAACGCGCCAATACGATTGGCAACAAACCAAAAAAATGAAAGAAAACCCCACCGATTGGATTGGGTATTTTGCCTTTTCCTCACGGCTGGAGTTGATTAAAGCCTTGGCGATTAGTAAGAAAAATTTTGTGCGGGCGATTTATTTGTACCAACAGACGATGCCAATGAAATCGGTCAATATTGAGTCGTATTATGACTGCAGTAATTTTGTCCATTATATTCATGCCCGTGCCAATATGACCACCGAACGCGCCTTTAATTCACTGCAGATTCGTGAAGGCATGGTCACCAAAAGCAGTGATGACAACAACAAAATTGAAGCGGAAATTTATTGGTACACCCATATTCCTGCGCCACTTAGACGTTTTACCCCGCAGTTGATTGATTATCAGCAAGTGGACGGACAGTTTAGTTATAGCTTAGAGTTCTTGCCATTATTACCGCTCAATGAGTTGTATGTGCATGGGTTAAATACTACTGAATTTTGGCAACATATTTTTCAGCTATTAAAAGAATTTTTTAGTATGGCCAATCAGTCCGACGTCCATCGCCATATCGAAACCGGGTTTGCCAAATCGTATGCCGAAGATTTGTACCATAAAAAAACCTTAAAGCGCTTGTATACGTATGCCGATGATGCCGATGTCGATTTGAATAAAGCTGTGATATATGATGAAACGATGCTTGGCAGTACGCTAGAGATTGCGCAAGATTGTATCGACAAAGCCTTGGCACTGCCAAACACCGTGAGTGTCATGCATGGCGATTTATGTTTTAGCAATATCATGTATGACATGCGCGGTCGCCGGGTAAAAGTTTTTGACCCACGCGGCACGGATTCTAACGGCAATTTTAGTATTTTTGGCAACGCAAGCTATGATTTAGCCAAGCTCACCCATTCTGTGATTGGTATGTATGATTTTATCATCGCAGGGCGTTATGAAATTATCGATAGCCCTAGTGGTAGCGATATAAGATTTGATATTGATAAGCGTTTGGAGCAAATCCAGCAAGAATTTTTTGCCGGCACCTGGGTCAATGACATGACCACAGAATCTATCATGCCAGCGGTGGTGTTATTGTTTTTATCCATGCTACCTTTACACGCAGATAGACCCGATCGCCAGCGCGCCATGCTGCTCAATGCGTATCGTTTATACAAAATGTATGTGATGGAGGCGGTGACATGTTCGTAATTCCAATGGCAGGGCTAAGCAGTCGTTTTTTTAAGGCGGGCTTTGAGGTGCCTAAGTATCAATTGTCGATTGCCGATACCATTGTATTTGATTTGGCAATCAAGTCGTTTGAGCGCTATTTTAGTACCGATTTATTTTTGCTTATCGTGCGCGATGTGTATGATACCCCGCGATTTGTTGCTGAGCGATTAACGCGCTTGGGTGTGAGCAATTTTATGATTCATACCCTTGATGGCGAGACAGCGGGGCAAGCTGAAACAGTAGCGCTGGGACTCGGTGATACTAGCATTGATAACGATGAGCCGATTTATATTTTTAACATTGATACCTTTCGCTATGGTTTTGAAAAACCTGACTGGGTAGAGTCTGTTGATGGCTATTTAGAAGTATTTGAAGGCGAAGGCGATCATTGGTCATTTATTTCCATCGATGACCGTGACAGGGTGATTAAAACCACCGAAAAACAGCGCATCTCTAATCTTTGCAGTGATGGCTTATATTATTTTAAATCTAAGCAGCAGTATCTATCGTTGTTTCAACAAGCGGTTGCCCAACAGTTGACGGTTAACAACGAATATTATATCGCCCCGATGTATAATTTATTAATCGCGCAAGGCGGCAGGGTTGGCTATGTCAAAATTACGGATGATGACATTGATTTTTGTGGTACGCCGGATGAATACCAAGCGCTTAAAGCCCACGGTTTAAAGGCTGATGTTTAAGGGCTCATGGTTAAAGGTTGATGTTTAAAAATTGGCGTTTAATTGTTTAACTGTTGAAAAAAAGCTTACCATCTGTTGGGTAAGCTTTTTTATTTAGCGGATTTAGGGATAAAGACGCGAGAAAATCTGCTGTTGATCAACTGGGCTATTTTGATAAAACTCTGCCGCGGCAATACTTTTCATCACCGCTCGTTCATCTGCATGCGCCAAGCGGGTTTCGTCAACTTGGTTGGGGTACCAATATTGATAAAACAGCTGATACCAGTCATCATGGCTGATGCAGTTCATCGCCATAAAAGCATCGGTCAATGTCCACGCGTATTTGGGTAACCGCAGCCCGTAGTCTGTCATATCAAGCACAATCACTTCACTCGCCAAAAATGCCTTATGCGCGTCTAAAATCTGCTCGTTGAGTTCATTGTAGTAGCTTGGTGTGGCGGCGTAGCCGATTTGATTGGCATAATGACTGGCAATATGCTGCTCGACAGCAAGCCGCGTGCGAAAGGTATTGTCCGCAAATTTGGCATCGATATCTTGTGCATGCGACTCAAAATAAGTGGCATTGTCACGACTCATCAGGGGTGCCGACCAAAATGCCTGCAGTCGATCAGTCTTGCCAAACTGCGCCCAATCGCTGATATGAAACGCCATATGCTCAAACATGCTGGGGTCGATGGTAAAAAACGACGGCACTACAATCGGCGAATAGTCGGTTCCTTTACTTTTTGAGGATAAATGGCGCTGTGAGTGTAACGTTACTTGCTGGGTATAATAGCGATAAAATTGCAGCAGGTTGTCATTGAGCAAGTAGCTATCGGTGCGCAGTTTGAGCGCGTATTCGGTGCTGACTTGGTTTAGACCTGCTTGCGTTGAGATGATTTGTCGATTGACGTTGTTAGGGGCGTCGTAGCCAAATTTGATATTGGGCAGACCCCCAGGATCTGGGTTTAAAATCAGCTGATCGATACCCAATTTGTCGGCGCTGTCAAACTCGGCGGGCAACGCAAGCGTATCCCAAGTCGATAATACAATGGTCGCATAGGGCAAGGCTGCTCGGGTTTTGGCGACATTAGCTATGAAATCGCTGCCGTCATCGCCGCCCCGCCCTAACTGGTGAACGTTAATGCCGCCTTGAAAAATAACTGTCACTGACTGACTGGGGAGAGTATTTGCTTGCATAGGTTTCCATGATGCTAGTTATCAGTTAAATTGTTATCATTAATTATTGTTATCTGCTAACCCGTCATCATAGCGCAATTTTGTTCAATTATCGGTCAGTGATTTGTTATCTGACTTTGATGCGCCAAACTGTTAGACATTGGCTTTTAGACCTTGGCTGTTAGACCTTGGCTGTTAAACCTTAGCTTTTAGACATTGGCGCGGAGCATCACACTGGTCGCCCACGCGCGATGCGTGGCCGGCTCAAGCATACTGTTATCTTGCTTGAACACTGCCTTGGCATCGGCGGCAAGAATCGCGGTGGCTTGACTGCGCTCTATGTCGTTGACATAAAAAGCGTGTTTGACTGCAGCAATTTGCTCAGGGTGAATGATGGTTTTTCCCACCAGTCCCAAGGCGACATCTTGCCGCAATTCTTCAGCAAACAAGGCAGGTTTATCCAAATACTCAAACACGGGCGCGGTCAAATAAAAACCCTGCGGCACAAAACACGCAATTAACTGATAGATGAGTATGCCGACTGGGGTTTGATAGATCGTCACATCGGACGGGCGACGCAAGCGCAGCGAGGCAAATAAATCATTGCCGCCAATACGCAGTGCCAAAATCGACTGGCTAAACCCTTCACTAAACGCTAGCGCCAGTTCTTGGTTGTGTATAGGGTTAAAGATAAGCCGAGTCTCAAGGGTCGGCATCAATAGCTGTGTCGATGGCAATGCCTGACAAGCCAATCGCCAATCGGCAAGGCTTCGCATATCGATTTTTGGTAACACAAAGCCATCCACCAAGCCAATCGTCTGCCAACTGGCAAGCTCGCTGAGCATCAAGGCGTTGCGCGGTCGGATAAATACCATCGGGCGTGAAGCTCGCGGTGAAATTGGGCGCGATTCATCGCCAAAACCATGCGTCTCGGCGTGCTGAGCCCATGTCGCAAGCAGCTGCTTTAAGTTTGCGAGCGCGGCAGGAATTTCACTTTCACTTACCGCATCTTCCAAACAAATCACGATACTATCAATCTCAGCCAATTTTTGCTGACTAATAATTTGCCAAATATCTTGGCGCGTGGCTGGCATATATAAGGTTGCGCCCAGCTGGTAGGGATTGATAGTCGGCGCAACGGGTTCAGCCAAAAAATGATTTACAGGGTGTAATAGTGTCATAAAAGTACAATGTGCGTAAAAGAGCGATTAGGATAAATGGACGGTTAATAAGGTCGATGAGCGCAAAGACGCGGTTATCATTGACTTCTGTCCTTAATTGTGGCTTCTGTTCTTAATAATGGTGACAGCTTGGTAAGGTGCAATACTGGCATCTGCAATTACTTGAATATTTTTTTCTTTACAAAGATGACGCAGTAATGCCGTGTCTTGTCCGTCTGCCATCTCATTGACCAACACACATTCAGGGTCGCGCCGTAATATCGCGCGGGTCGCCTCGGCAATGGTGGGTTTGATACGGTTGCGATTGTTGATGGCAAAGCGCGCCGCCAAGTCATCTATCACAGACTGGGTGGTAAAAGTGGGCAACAACTTGCCCGTTAGCGGCGTTGGTGAGGGCGTTTGCTGACGCAGCGCATCAATGGTTTGGATAAACTCGCCACTGCGATCCCAAGGCTGTAACTTGTCATAATACACTGCTTGGTGCAGTCCATCACTCGGCTCACGATACAGGGTACGCGATATCAGCCCAGAGACAGTGCTATTGAGCAAACTTGCGGGCATCAGCCAATCATCATTACTTGCCGATAGCCAAGCCACCCCAGCAGGATCTGCCAACGTCACCAGGGGAATCACCCCGTCACCTTGGTGAAACAGTTGCGCTTGTTGCCGCTCATCAGTGATTTGGGCTAAACTTCGTTGCAACTCACCATAGATAGCCCCTTTACCCGTCCAACCATCGACAAACACAATTGGGCTATACGGATGCTGCTGCAAAATATATTGCAAGGCAACCGGGTCAAGCCCGCGGTCACGGATGATACTCACCCCATAATGCTGACTGGCTAACGCATAGCTGGCAGAGGCATCACTAAGCGCTTTTTGTAGCAAGACCCCAATCGGCAATCCTGCCCGCACGAGACTGACCAATATCAGCGGCTGCGAGGCACTCACGCAAGCATGAAATAGCTGATGTAAGCTAAAGGCAAGGCTTGTGACATCATTTGCCATGCGCTGTTTGCCTGCCGCCAACGCTTGATTGTACAAGGCTTCATGCGTGGCACTGGGCGGTTTTTCAAGCGTGAGCATATCTGAATAATGGCGCTGACCTGATTGGATTAACCCTTCTTTTTGCGTTGGGCTGATATCATTGACGCTATCAGCACTGATGATATCGAGCAGCAAGGTAACCTCAGAAGGTAAATAACTACCCGAAAAATTCGCCTGAATTGTCATGATTATAAACACCCTTGACTGATAGCATCATGCAGTTGCCCTCGATTGGGCGTGCCATACCAGTCCAATAATTGTAAAAACGGCAAATCCGCCAAACTATCACCAAAACCAAAACAAGGTCGATTTTTATCCAAATGATAGTCGAGCAAAAAACGCATCGCGTGATGTTTGTTGACGACGTGCGGCAAGATTGCCAAGTTATTGGCATTGACATGGATATAAAACTCATCGCCCAAACCCGGCACCTCATTTAGCACACTCGGCAGCTGTGCCGCAAACTGTAGCAAAGCATCGTGGTCTTTATGCTGATGTTTGATAGCGACGTATACCATCAAATCCGTCGCGTTATTGTCTACTATAAAATGTTCATAATGTGGGGTTGTGCGTAGTGATTCAAACCCTGCCAATCGCGCCATAAGCTGGGTCAGTTTGGGTTGTAGCGCCACCAATTGCCCTGCCATTAGCCGCTGCCAATGCGCACAAGGCTGCCCCGATGGCGCTACAATCACTGCACCGTGGGTCAAAACTTGCCAACTATCAAACGGCAGTTTGACGCGCATAATCTCAGTGGTATCTCTGGCGGTGACGGGGATGAGCTCAGTTGATTGGTATAACCAATTAAAAAAATGGCGCTGCTTTGGGGTCAAAAAGCTCAATGGCGCATTCTGCTTATCGACGGTCGCCGCCACTAACCCATCCATTGGCAATTGCCAAGCTGCAATTTTTCGCTGGGTTTGAAACAAGGTATCATCCAAATCCATCAAAGCATAAGGTTTGACTAGCGCGACTTTTGATTCAAAAAAACGGGCTTCGGGTTTAAAAAAATCGGTCATTCGCACTCACTTTTATCAAACTTAATTTTTATCGATTTTGTGGCTGATTGGGTTTTGGTTGTCGGACTTCAGATATAGGACTTCGGTTGTCAGTTTTAGAATGTCAGATTTCGGGTCTCGGTGAAATTACCATAACATTATCAAAACGCTGCCAAATCTCATCCACGCTATCTTGGGGGGTTTCCACGCACAACAGCACCCAATCCCACGCATCAGGCGTCACGTTATAAACAAAATTGGTCATGCCCAAGCCATAATGATCAAAGAACTTGATAACGCTAGTCACGGCGCTATCAGCATGGATGGCGATGGGTGAGCGCGTCAAGGCAGAAAATTTGACATCTGCTTGATACTGCGCCAAGCGTTCGGCAAGCAGCAACGGCAACCAAACAAACTCATTACTTCCCAGTACCAAGATTTTTTGATGAGCAAATGACGCTAGGGTCAATTGTCTTTGGCTCAGCGTATGATGCAAACCTTGCAGCAAAAAATCCAATCCCGATGTACTATCGCGTGTCGGTTGCCTACCCCAATTGCCGGTAGGCAACAGTGGCTGACTGCCTGCCTTTGTGGTTGACACATTTGGCATGGTGACCGCGGGCGCATTCACCCTATCTGTCCACGTCCAATCTCCTGCGAGCAAATGGTGGCGAAAAAAGGCGATGTCATTAAAAATATTACTATCTGTTTTGCCCAGTTTTTTGTTCAGTGACCAATCAACTAGCGTCGCCAAATGCACTTGCTCAAGCTTACTTAATCCTGCTTGACGCAGGGCGTTGACCACATTTTGGCAGGTATTGCCTGTGGAGGCTTCGTCATCGACCATAATCAAGGTTTTGGCGTTTTCAACGTTCGATTGTAGCGCGCTGTCATCACTTTGGTAAATCAAATGCACACTGGCATGACTATGATCTTCGCTAAACGTGGCAAGCAGCTCTGCTGCCTGTGCATGCCGCGTCGAGTTGAGCAAAATAGCTTGTGGATAACGCGCCTGCAGCACTTGATGCACCCCTGCCGACAGTCCGACTGCGGTCTCCGCCATACCAATCACCACAATCGGCTCAGGCAAATCATCGGGTATGAGAGTCGCCAACTGGGTGAAGGCTTGTCGCATCTTATCGGGGGATACCGGAATATGTCGCCCCAATACTTTGGATACAAACAAAAACGCGCGCTTGGGATTGATACGCTCAGCAAACCCCAACAAATCATCAAGCTGATAATCCGCAGTGGTTTGATAGCGTAAAGTAAGCTCGCCACGCGATAACGAAATGATTTTTTGCTCGGTCATGGCGTCTGTTGTCCTGTTATTTTTATCCGTTAGCCGATTTTGACACTGGTCATCAGCGGACGCACGATGCAAGGGGTAATGGTATCACCTACCGCTGGCAGATGCGGTTTGGTAATACAGCCTGACCAATAGGCAAAAGCTAATTGGGTTAAATTCATCGTACCGTTGTCAAAGGCATGATCGGTGTAGCCAATCCCACCAGAGGCGCGGCTATTGATTTCCAGTACCTTGTGCATGCCATTTTCATCAGCTTTGGTTTGGATGCTCACAATACCATCGGCTTTTAGGGCTGTCACCAGACGCTTGACAAGCTCCATCACTGTCTCGTCATAGCCCACATGCTGCTCACTGCCTTCTTTATAGCGCGTCACTGCGGCTAACACTTCCCCTGTCTCACATACCACATCAATCGAATATTCTTTGCCTGCTAGATAGGGCATCAGCAGCATAGCAATGGGTTGTTCTTTTACCAGTTGGCTATGGTTATAGGCGTGCAAAAATTGTGCAAGATGGATTTTTTTATCCTCAGTAAAGTATAAATGCTCAAAACTATCCCACGCATCGACCGCTGCCGTATCGAGTCGCCAAAACCCTTGCGCAAATATGCCTTTAACGGGTTTTACACATAACGGCTGCTCACCATGCAACGCGAGCAGTGCCATTAACTCATCTGTATTATCGAACTGCCAGCCACTTGCCACAGGGATGTCATGTTGCTGGCAAAAAGCTGTAAAAGCGGCTTTATCGTCCATTAATTCAAGCGTGGCTGTGTCAGTTGCGCCTGTCAATAACCGAATACCGGCTGCTTTGAAGTCTTGACGTCTGGCTTCGTAATCTTGGCTATTGCGCCCTGTGAGCACCACTTTACTATTGTGCTTTTTGGCCTGTGCAAGTACAAACCCAACCCGCTCACTTGGCTCGGATGGCTCTTGGTACGCTATGTCGGCACAGTTTAAGATTTCTGGTCGTGGTTGTCGATGGGACGCCACGATGGTCATGGGTAAGTTATATTGGCATTTCATGGCTTGCATGGCAAGTAGCATCTCACGCTGGCTTGACTGCCCTTCTGCCAACCAAATTGAAAGCGGGGTATTACTGGGGTTTAAAATCATTCAACTTCCATTGGCAACGCATCATGCCATTTAACTTACTATCAACTGGATGAAAAGCCGTATCATAAAATAAAACTGGGTTGGATGAATAGCATTTTTAGCATTTCGTCCACTAAAAAATCTTGGGCAACTGAACGAGTGAGTAACGCAATCATATTTTTTTCCTTTACTCCTTAATCAATAAAAAAAACGAATGCCACCTCACAGTGACATTCGTTTTTTTACCTAAACTGTATCTTTAACAAACAAGCGAATACCGTGTTTATTTATAACCCGCTTTTTTCATTAGCATAATCGCATGGCGTTGGTTTTTACCAGCCACGGATACATTGATAATGTCCTGCTTAAAGCTGCCCCATCTGGCGACTTTTGGATCTGGTGCGATGCGTGGGTTGGCTGGGTATTCACTGTTCAAGTCAGCAAATAAATTCTGTGCCTCTGCGCCACTGAGCCATTCCATAAATTTTTGTGCTTGTGCCGCGTTTTTGCTGTGTTTAACTACGCCAATACCCGATACATTGACATGGGTGCCTTGCCATTTTTGGTTGGCAAAATAGGGTTTGACCTTAATGTTTGGCTTGGTATCAAGCAGCCGACCATAGTAGTAAGTATTGGCGATACCGACATCACAGCGACCTGCGTCAATTGCTTCAAGCAGCGCTGTGTCATTGGCAAATGGCGCGGTGGCTAGATTACTGACCCAACCTTTTAAAATACGCTCCGTTTGTGGTAAGCCGTTGTGATGAATCATGGTGGCAACCAAAGATTGGTTATAGACATTGTCCGATGTTCTTAAACACAGCTTGCCTTTCCACTTGGGGGTAGATAAATCTGCGTAAGTTGATAGCTGGCTTGGATTGATTTTGGTTGGGTTGTAAAAAATGGTACGGGCGCGCACTGACATACCAAACCAACGATTTTGTGGGTCTTGGAATTGCGGCGGGATATTGGTTTCAAGTACTTTTGAATTGACAGGTCTTAAGATGTTTTCTTGCGCCGCTTGCCATAAGTTACCGCCATCGACGGTGATGAGTAAGTCAGCTGGGGTATTAGCACCTTCTGCTTTAATTTTTTCGATCAGTACGCCTGCTTTATCGTTGACCAGCTTGATTTTTACGCCTGTTTGCTGCTCGTATTTTGCCACAATCGGCTTCAACAAATTATCAGCACGCGCCGAATAAATCACCAGATCACTTGCTAGCGCAGGTGTTACCGCGCCCATCAACATACCAAAAGTCATCAAGCGTTTCATAATTTACCCTTTTATTCGTCCTAAAAAATTATACCGAACACCCTACTAAAAAGCAGACCTTAACGATGCGACGGTGCAAGTTAAAATCGCCGCCAAACGTATTGGTTTCGTAGTATAATATAGAATATTTATTTAAACAATAATAATTATCATTTACATTAAGGTTAACCATTTGGGTGGGCATGAATAAGGGTATTGGTTTGGCTCGGTTTTGGCTGGTGCTATGTTCGACTCTAGTATTGCTGCCGCTTTTGGTGGTACTTACTAGCTTTGGTGAGATTGACCAAGAGATTTGGCAGTTTTTGCTTGATTATCAGTTGGGGTTACTACTTAAAAACACCCTGATATTGCTAATCACGACGTCCGTCGGGATTTTGCTACTTGGCGTGACCACCGCATGGCTAACGGCGATGTACCAGTTTCCAGGACGTAAGCTATTTTTTTGGGCGATGATGCTGCCACTTACTGTACCTGCCTACGTATTGGCGTTTGTGCAATTGGGTATGTTTGACTATACAGGTGCGATGAGTACCTATTTGCGAGAGCAGCAGGGGTTTGCACAAGGACTGCCCGATATCCGCAATATTTGGGGATTATCGATTGTGCTGATACTAGCTTTTTATCCCTATGTGTATCTTCTCGCTCGCAACGCCTTTACCAGTATGGGGCAACAGGCGCTGGAGATGGGCGCATCGCTTGGCTTGACGCCACGCGAATCGTTAGTCAAAATTGCCCTACCGATGGCGCGTCCATGGCTAATGGGTGGCTTGCTGCTGGCGATGATGGAAGTCCTCGCAGATTTTGGTGCGGTATCTGTCTTTGGGGTAGAAACCTTTACTACTGCCATTTATCAAGCTTGGTTTGGCTTTTTTTCCATTGATACTGCCAAACAACTGGCTTCTTTACTGGTGCTATTTGTATTTGTCATGATTGTGCTAGAGCAGCTGAGTCGCGGCCGCCGTCAATTTGCCACCAAAAAATCCACGGCAATCCAGCCAAAGCCGCTACCTAGGGGTTTGGGTTGGCTGACAACGATGTATTGCGGTGTGATTTTGCTGGTCAGCTTTGTGCTACCTGTCATCCAGTTGATTGTTTGGGTGGTCGCGCATTGGCAGCAGGGCGATGTGAGCGCGTTGCTCCAGCCGATGGGCAATTCATTAGTGATTGGGCTTGTTGGTGCGGTATTGGTCATGGTTGTGGCATTGCTACTTGTGATTGCCAAGCGCAGTGATAAGTCATTGTTTGCCACGATTTTGATGCGTATTACCACGCTCGGCTATGCCATCCCTGGTTCGGTATTGGCGATTGGTATTTTTATCCCAATTGCAGCGATGGACAATCTGTTATTACAATTTTTGCCCGTCAGTGATGGTACGACCGCTGTCATTAAAGGCTCGTTAATTGTGATGCTTTTAGCCTATATTATTCGCTTTTTGGCGCTGGCAGTGTCGAGCATTGAGGCAGGTTTTGAGCGTGTCCGCCCAAGTCTTGTGGAGTCGGCAGTCATCCTCAATGTGCGCGGTGTTGCGTTGATTCGCCGTTTGTATATCCCTTTGGTCAAAAGCTCGCTAGGCGTTGCCGTACTCATGGTGTTTGTCGATTTGATGAAAGAGATGCCCATCACGCTGATGACCCGACCTAGTGATTGGGACACTCTCGCGGTGCGAATTTATGCCTTTACCATGGAAGGGCAGTTTCAGCAAGCCGCATTGCCTGCACTGGTCATTATACTAGCGGGACTGTTGCCCGTGATTTTGTTTTCCAAGGAAAGTAACGTAACATGAACTTCAATGATTTATCGCAGAACGCGGTATCGGATGCGCATTTGACTGTGAATGAGTTATCGCTCAGTTATCACCCGTCTAGCAAAACCGTCCTCGATCAGATTAGTTTTGAGTTGCCGCAAGGGCAAATTGCGTGTTTGGTCGGTCAATCTGGCTGTGGTAAAACCAGCCTGCTACGCTGCATTGCAGGTTTTGAAACCCCGACAGCAGGCTCAATTCAATTTGGCAAGCGGACGCTATTTGATAGCCGCACCCATATCAATATCCCTGCTTATCAGCGCCAGATTGGCATTGTGTTTCAGGATTATGCGCTGTTTCCGCATTTGACGGTGGCAGACAACATTGGTTTTGGGCTTCAACACTTGTCAAAAACTGACAGACAGAGCAGCATTGATGCTTTACTTACCTTGATAAGACTGGAACAGTTAGCATGTCGCTACCCGCATGAATTATCTGGCGGGCAGCAGCAGCGGGTGGCATTGGCACGGGCGATTGCCCCCAATCCGCAGCTGATTTTGTTTGATGAGCCATTCTCAAGTCTCGATGCCGATATGCGAGAAGCGTTGGCGATGAGCATTCAGCAGCTACTTAAAGCCAAACAAATTAGCGCCATTGTGGTGACCCATGACCAGCAAGAAGCCTTTATGATAGCGGATAAAATCGGTATGTTGGCAGATGGTCGATTGCAGCAATGGGACACGCCAATTCAATTGTATCAAGCCCCTAGCACCGCCACGGTGGCAAAATTTGTCGGCAAAGGCAGCTTTCTACAGGCGCAGCAACATGGCAATGAGTTGCTGACCGCAATCGGTGCGTTGCCAATGAGCAATTATCCTTATTTTGCAGACAGTCACCAAGTGCTGATTCGACCAGAATGGCTATCGGTGGTACCCCAAACAAACAGCGCGGTTAATGGGTTGATTACCGCCAAGCAGTTTAAAGGCAGTCATGTGGTTTATGAAGTGCAGCTTGCTAGTCAAGAGCGTGTGTTGGTCTACTCACCCACAGATGTTGCCATATTGGGCGAAACCGTGGGGCTGCTGATCACTCACCTGCCTACAAGCCGTCAATAAAGGTGAACCGCCCCGGAATTGTCGGAGACCTAAAACCTTGAGACAATACCCTTATGAAAACCAAAAAACACCCAACAGAAGTTAAAAATAGAGCCGCCGAGTTGCTGATCGAATTGCAAAAGATTATCCTTCACTATGGGCAGTCATACAAGCAATTACATTCTACCAATGGATATGTATCGCCTATTATGTATCCATAAAAACATGAATAAATTAAAATCCTCATGAAATCAATAATTTAGGCATTAAGAATGGTGCGCTCGGCGGGACTCGAACCCACGCCACAGGCTTCGGAGACCTGTACTCTATCCAGTTGAGCTACGAACGCTTTGATTGGGATTGAAAAAAAGCAGTGGGCTATTTTAGCAAACTTTTCGTACAATAAGCAAATCATCAAAATTACTGCTAAAAACTGCTCGGCAAAGTTGATAGCACACATCAAATAAGCATAGCTTTTTCAGATAATTTTCCCTTATAATAGTATGGAAAATAAATCTGTGTAACATTTATCGCATCAACGGATACAATCGAGCAATCTAATGGCTCATATTGTCCGTTTTAAAAGTATTACGATAATTTAATTCACCTGTTTGAGAGAACGTGACGAATGAAAAAAGTAGTGATGTTATCAGCGGTTACTATGCTAAGTCTTGCGGGTATCGCTGTCAGCCAAGCTGAGGATAAAGCCAGTGCCCCTGCAGCGGCATCAGCTACCGCTAGCGCTTCAAGTACCGCGACAGCCTCAAGTACTGCAACTGCTTCAGCCCCTGCATCCTCTGCCGCTCCCGCAAAAAAGGAAGCAGAAAAAGCACCTGAAGACCCACCTCAAGTTGCAAAATTGGTTGCATTATACCCAAATCTAATCGCACGTATTGCCCCACAAGGTAAAGTTTGTTTTGAAGGTAAAGAGTGTGATATCACTATTGCCGCTGCATTGGGTGCCGCTGACCCAAACAAACCACGTGAAGGCAAAGTAATTTATGAAGGTGTTTGCCATACTTGTCACGCAGCAGGTCTGTTAGGTGCACCAAAATTTGGTGACAAAGGCGCTTGGGGTCCCCGTATCGCTAAAGGTACCGCTACCCTTCACCAACACGCGCTACAAGGCTTTAACGCCATGCCAGCCAAAGGTGGTAACGCTGATTTGCTAGATGTGGAAGTGACCAACGCGGTTGATTATATGGTTTCTCAAGCCAAATAGTCATTTTTAGCCCAGATAAAGCCTATCAACTGATAGGCTTTTTTAATTGTATCATTGATATAATTTAGCTTAACCACTATAAACTTAGTTCACGCAAATCTTTAAACTGTCCAACCTATCCCCATTAAGGTCTCACCTTTAACTAGAACCTGCATTGCTATGGCAAACTTTGACACTACCATCCCTGCTCTAAAAATCACCCAGCTTACCAAAACCTACCCAAATGGTTTTGCCGCACTCAAAGGCATTGATTTGACTGTACCCCAAGGTGGATTTTTTGCCCTCCTTGGTCCCAATGGTGCGGGTAAATCCACCACCATTGGTATTATCAGCTCGCTATTTAAACCCACCTCAGGCTCGGTAGAAATTTTTGGGGTAGATTTGCTTAAACAGCCTGCCAAAGCCAAGCAGTTCTTAGGCGTGGTGCCGCAAGAATTTAACTTTATGCAGTTTGAAAAAATCGAAGATATTTTGATTACCCAAGCGGGTTATTTTGGCATACCTCCCAAGGAATCTCGCCCGCGTGCCGAAAAACTGCTTAAAGCATTGGGTCTTTGGGAAAAACGCGACGACAAAGCGCGTATGCTCTCTGGCGGTATGAAACGTCGTTTGATGATTGCGCGTGCTTTAATGCACCGTCCCAAACTACTGATTTTGGATGAGCCGACTGCGGGGGTGGATATTGAACTGCGCCGCTCGATGTGGGATTTTATGCAGCAAATTAACACGGAAGAAGGTACGACCATTATTTTAACCACCCATTACCTAGAAGAAGCTGAGCAGCTGTGTAAAAACATTGCTATCCTTGACCAGGGTGAAATTCGTATCAATACCGATATGAAAAGTTTGCTTACCAGCCTTGATGTGGAAAGCTTTGTGTTTGATTTGGCGCAACCTTATCCCGCACCCATTACTTTAACCAATGTGGTAAAAACCAAGCAGCCAGACCCGTTGACCCTTGAAGTCACACTCAAAAAAGGCAACAGTTTAAATGATGTTTTTGCCCAGTTAACTGCTCAAAATATTCAGGTAGCGAGTATGCGTAACAAAGCCAATCGCCTTGAAGAGTTGTTTTTAGGGATTGTTGAAAATAATTTGACTGAAAAATTGGAGAATTAACATGGATTTTCAACACCAGTTGGTCGCATTTAACACCTTGTTAGTCAAAGAAATCCGCCGAATTCTTCGCATTTGGCCGCAAACGCTGTTGCCCCCTGCCATCACCATGAGTTTGTATTTTATCATCTTTGGTAAAATGATTGGCGCGCGGGTTGGCGATATGGGCGGTGTCTCCTACATGCAGTTTATCGTGCCTGGCTTGATTATGATGTCAGTGATTACCAATAGCTACTCCAATGTGGTATCGAGTTTTTTTGCCACCAAGTTTCATGGTAATATCGAAGAAATGCTGGTCAGTCCGATTTCTAAACATACCATTTTACTGGGTTTTATCGCGGGCGGTTTGTTTCGGGGGTTGACCATTGGCGCGATTGTGACGGTGCTCGCGTTGTTTTTTACTCAATTATCACTAGTGCATGCATTTGTCACGATTTTTACCGTGGTGATGACCTCAGCATTGTTTTCGCTGGGCGGTATGATTAATGCGGTATTTGCCCGTTCGTTTGATGATATTTCCATCGTACCCAGTTTTGTGTTGACACCCTTGACGTATTTGGGCGGGGTGTTTTATTCACTTAAAGATTTATCAGGATTTTGGCAAAACATATCGCTACTAAACCCCATTGTTTATATGGTCAATGCTTTTCGCTATGGTATTTTGGGTCATTCAGATGTCAATGTATGGTCATCTTTGGTGGCGATTGGGATTTTTACCGCGATATTTTATGGCATTGCCTACTATTTACTCAAAGATGGCTCACGCGTTCGTTTATAACTTAGATAACTTAGTTAAATTAAAAAAATATGAAACCACTTGAAACTCACGGTATTTTGGGTCAATCCACCCACTATCCAAAAACCTACGCCCCCGATATGCTCTACCCCATTCCCCGCGCATTAGGACGAGCGAAGCTAGCGCTGCCTACTGACGCCTTGAGTATCGGCATGGACTGGTGGCAGGTTTTTGAAATGTCTTGGCTTAACTTACACGGCATATCACAGGTGGCAATGGCGCGCCTTGCCATCCCTGCCACCTCAGACTACATTGTCGAATCAAAATCGCTCAAACTTTATTTTAATAGCCTAAATTTCACTGAATTTGACAATCAACAAGCTGTTAAAGCAGCGGTGGAAAAAGACTTATCGGCTTGTCTAAAAACCGATGTGACGCTTGAGATTTTTGAAGTAAACATCGCAAATAGCTTACCCATCAGCGCGCCGCAGGGTGACTGCATTGATAACGCGTTAGATAATAGCAGTAAAAAAATCGCCATTGTCAGTGATGTCGATCCTTCAAGTTTGACCGTTGCCCATCAAGGCGCCTCTGATAGCCAGTTACAAATCTTGCATTCGCATCTGCTGCGTTCAAACTGCCCTGTCACCAATCAGCCAGATTGGGGAACACTGGAGATTCAGATAGATAGCCAACAAATTGACTGCGCAGGACTGCTTGAGTATATTTTGAGCTTTCGTCAGCATAATGGCTTTCATGAACAATGCGTGGAGCAGATTTTTAGTGATTTAACCCAAGCCTTTGCGCCAAAAACGCTCATGGTACGCGCATGGTACACACGCCGTGGCGGGATTGATATCAATCCTTGTCGGGTGAGTGATGTCAGTTTGTTGCCGTCACCATCACGGCTCAACCGTCAGTAATATTCGCTAATAATAATCGCCAGTAAGCTAGTCGCATTTTTATCAAAAAAAGCGTATGCTATGTTTTTTCAAAATTTTTCTGCCTAAAACTAAAATTAATTAACAGTTGGCGGCAAGCAATACCCAGAAGGATTACCGCATGCAAGCAGTCGGCCAACTCATGCTCGATATTGAAGGCACAGCGCTTAGCCTAGCAGACGAAGCACTGCTACGCCAACCGGAAGTTGGCGGCGTGATTTTGTTTGGGCGCAATGTAGAAAGCCCTGAGCAAGTACGCGAACTGACCGATAGTATGCGTGCCATCAAGCCCAATATTTTAATTGCGGTTGACCAAGAAGGTGGACGTGTCGCTCGCTTACGCGCGGGTTTTTCGCCGCTACCTGCAATGGGTAAACTCGGTGAAAGGTTTGAGCATGACCCTATCACTGCGCTTGATCTTGCTTATTGTGCGGGCTATTTGATGGCAAGCGAAGTCCTAGCGGTTGGGATTGATTTTAGTTTTGCGCCTGTACTTGATATCAATGGGGTGAGCCGCGTCATTGGTGATCGTGCGTTTCACGCCCATCCGATTGCAATCACCGCCTTATCTGCTGAATTCATGCGTGGGATGAAGCTTGCAGGAATGGCAACCACGGGCAAGCATTTTCCCGGTCACGGCTCAGTTGCCCCTGATTCTCATGTGGACGATGCCACCGATGAGCGCAGTTATGATGAGATTCGCCAATACGATATGCAGCCATTTATTCGCAACAAGCCGCTACTAGATGCGCTCATGCCCGCTCATGTGGTATTTAGCACAGTTGATAACAAACCTGCAGGGTTTTCATCGATTTGGCTGCAACAAATTATCCGTGGCAAATTAGGGTTTAATGGGGTATTGTTCTCCGATGACCTGTCGATGAAAGCGGCACATGTTGCAGGTGACGCAGGTGACCGTATTGCGGCTGCTTTAACAGCAGGTTGCGATATGGGATTATTGTGTAATGACCGCCCTGCTGCCTTGGTTGCGCTTGAGCGTTTGCAAAAACAGCCGACACTGCTCAATACCACCAGCCAACATCGGTTATCTAGCATGAAAGGCAATATCAAAGGCTGGCGGGGCTCACTGGCCGACTCAGCCAAAGACTGGTCACATTGGCAAAGCAGTCAGCGTAAAGTGCTAGAAAATTTCTTTGCATGAATTTGCTTAAAACAAGAAAATTTGAAACGAGCAACTTTAAAAACAAATTCGAAAAAAAGCACCTTTTAAAAAAGCAACGCGGCAACGTTGCTTTTTTTATGGCTACTTTTTCATAGCTATTTTTTTAGCTATATTTTGATTCATCAATTGACATAGCGTAATTGGCCAATCAGTTTTTGCAAATGCTCACTACTTAACTCACTCCAAATGTTATAAAAACAGCCATTGTTCAGCACTATATAAGCCAGCATTTTACCCTGTGGGTTATTGCCCTCTCGCCCAAGCGTCACATAACTGCCATCGGCATAGTTTTTACGATATGCCCAGCCCTGATACAAGTCATGCTTAGATGTGGTACCTGCATTCGCTACGCCGTAAGCACTGCGCAAAGGCCTGCCTTTAAAATTCTTTAAGTCATACGCCACCGCAAAGCCACCTGAAAAATTGGCAGCGCGTGATTGCGCAGTTTTGATATTGACTGATGAATGATTAGCAATGGCTAAAATTGGGCAATATTTATAATCAGATTGTCGCCATTGCTGGTGGTAAATTGGGCTAACTTGGCTACTTTTGAGTGACGCATGCGATTGCCAAGGTGATTTTGGCAGCCTAGTAGCCGCTTGGGCAGTATTGACAACTATGCAGCCAATTATCGCAACACAGGTCATAGCAAGTTGATAAAACATCGTTGTACTTCGTATCATATTACGGGCCTCACGCGATTTTATTTTAGGTTTGTTATCAGGTAAAGTTACGCTATTGGCAATTTATCTTTACGAGCTTATCTTCTAGTACACTATATGACCCTAGTATATAGAGTAGATAATTGTTCATCCTAAAAAAGTGTAGCCCAAACGTTGTTTTTTATAACAAATTTGCAAACGCGATAAATAGATAAGGCATAAAAAAAGCCCCTAATTCATTGAATTAGGGGCTTTTTTAGAATATGGGGCGAATGATGGGACTCGAACCCACGACAACCGAGATCACAACCCGGGGCTCTACCAACTGAGCTACATCCGCCATAAGGTAGGTTTTACAGACTAGCAAAATGCGCGCCTGACAGGATTCGAACCTGTGACCACCCACTTAGAAGGCGGGTGCTCTATCCAACTGAGCTACAGGCGCATAAAAAAAGCCTGCTCGGCTCTTGATTCATCTTTTCAACTTGGGTAAGTTTAAAGAATGAATGGTCGGAGTGAAAGGATTCGAACCTTCGACCCCCTGGTCCCAAACCAGGTGCACTACCAAGCTGTGCTACACTCCGATTGCCTAACTAGGCTTTAATTGTTACTTCAATACCTTAGCAATAGTGAGCTTAAAGGCTATCATCGCTAAGTGGTGCGTATATTAAAGCAAGTTAGTTAGGCTGTCAACGACTTTTTTCAATATTTTAAAAACAGACAATGGTTTTTAATGTCTATTTTTTGAGCGTGGCGCCAAACGCGAGCATACGATCTAGGGGTTTTTTAGCTTGTTCGATTAGCTGCGCATCAACAAAAATCTCGTGCGGTACGGCGTCAGGCGTGCCTACTTTCTCCAGTGCATGGATGATTTGGTCTAAATCATTCATCGCCATCCACGGGCAGTGCGCACATGAACGACAGGTTGCACCTTCGCCACGCGTCGGCGCTTCGATAAACACCTTATCTGGTGCCGCTTGCTGCATTTTATAAAAAATACCGCGATCGGTCGCGACGATGAACATCTTGTGCGGCAGGGTTTGCGCCGCTTTAATCAGCTGACTGGTGCTACCCACGGCATCTGCCATTTGGGTCATCTCAATCGGTGATTCTGGGTGCACTAGCACCGCCGCATCGGGGTACATCTCTTTCATAGTTTTTAGGCTGCGGCTACGGAACTCTTCATGCACAATACAAGCGCCATCCCACAGTAGCATATCTGCGCCCACTTTTTGCTGAATATAACGCCCCAAATGCTGGTCAGGCGCCCAAATGATTTTTTCACCTTGGCTGTCTAGATGGTCAATGAGCTCAACCGCGATACTCGATGTCACCACCCAATCTGCCCGCGCTTTAACAGCCGCTGAGGTGTTGGCATACACGACCACAGTACGGTCAGGATGTTGGTCACAAAACGCGCTAAAATCTTCAATCGGACAACCCAAATCTAGTGAGCAAGTGGCTTCTAGGGTTGGCATTAATACCGTTTTTGCTGGGCTTAGGATTTTAGCAGTCTCACCCATGAATTTGACACCTGCAACAATCAGCACATCAGCATCACTATCACGCCCAAACCGCGCCATCTCTAAACTATCCGACACGATACCGCCTGTGGCTTCCGCAATTGCTTGGATTTTTGGGTCGGTGTAATAGTGAGCAATCAACGTGGCATTATGCAGTTTTAACAAATCGGCAATGCGCTGTTTTTTTTCTGCAAATTCGGCATCGTCAATCTGAATATCTTGGGGTATACCGAGCTTATCGAGATGTTGTTTGACAATATCTTTGGCAGACACTGCTACCAGTTGCTCATTATTCGCTAATAAAGGATTGGCTAGCTGGGTAGTTGCTTGTGGCGTACTTGATTGTTGCATGAAAAACTCCTTCTCATGATATGACTTACCCATGTCTATCACAGGTAAGTAGCAATTCATTGATTCTCCTGCTGTTACTATAGCAAACTTTCTTGCGCAAGGTGAATCAATTGCGACTAGTAATTGATATAAGGGTAATTTGGCTAAATTAAATACTGGGACCAATTAAAATCTTATTAAGGCTCAATCGTTACGCTTTTGCTTTTACCAAACGTTTTAACAGCGCGCGCTCGCTATAGCCAATTAACCCAATATAGACAAGTAATAAGGTATTGGATAACCAAAAATTCATTTGAAAAGCACTGACGATTATCACACTAAACAGCATCAGCGTGCCCAAAAAGAAAACGATTTTTTTGGTTCGGTAAGGTATCGGATAAAAATGCTGTCCAAGCGCGTACGATACTATCATCATGAGGAAATAAACAAAAAGCGTCACCCACGCCGACACCATAAAGCCGTATTGTTTTAAAAACAGCATATGGAGCAAAATAGTCAGTCCCGCCCCAAACCACGAGATGGCTGAGCCAATCCCAGTACGGTCAGTTACCTTATACCAAGTTGATAAGTTGTAATAAATCCCAAAACATAGGTTCGCAATGACGATAATCGGTACGATATTAATCGCTGTCCAATAACTGGGATCGGTGATAAATAACCGTTTGAGCCATGAAATATTGGCAATAATCCCAAGCGCCACCACCGATGCAAATAAAGCAAAGTACTCTGTCATCATCGCATAAGTATGTTTGGCATTGGCATGGTGCATTTGTTTGAATAAAAAAGGCTCAATCCCCATCCGATACGCGGTCACAAACAAAGTCATTAATACCGCCAATTTATAGCAGCCACCGTATGCCCCCGCATCGCCTTTATCAATCATATAATATTGAATGATTTTATCGAAGTTTTCATTCACCATAAATGCCAACCCTGCCAGCATGACCGGATAAGAATAGCGAATCATACGTTTGAACAAGGCTTTATCAAAATGTAAGCGTACTTTTTTGATAATTGGAAACAGCATCATAAAAGTGGCGAGACTGGCAACTAAATTGGCAAAGAACGGATACGCCACTTGCTCAGTCAAACCGAAACTTTTGGCAGCCTCAATGGGCACAAAGCGAAATAGCGCAATAACCACCACAGTCTGTATCAAAATCGACACCACCCGCACCACCGAATACTTCACAGGCTGGTTGTGATAACGTAGCCAAGCAAACGGAATGGTACAAATCGCATCAAAAAATGCAATCCAAGCAAACCAACGCAAAAATTCAGGATGACTGCCATAATCCATCAGGATTGATAATGGATTGCTAAACAGCAACACCATGACCAAAAAACCGCCTGCCAACATGGCAATAAACCAAAACGCCGTGCTAAACACATTTTTTTCGGCGGCGCCTGTTTTATCTTCTCCTGAAAAGCGAAAATAAGATGTTTCAAAACCAAAAGTGAGCACAATATTGATAAAAGCAATCCAGGCATATAGACTAGTAAAGATAGCAAAGGCTTCTTTATCGATGTAATTGATATACAACGGATTGAGTAAAAAGGTAATGACACGGGGTAAAATCGCACCGATACCATAAATAATGGTTTCACCTAACAGTCGTTTGATATTCACAGGCTATCCAAAGTTAATGTCGCTTGATGGGTTTTAAGGTTGGCTAATAATAGGCTTTTGGCGTTGTAGTGCTAATAAGGCATGTTGCACTTCTTCCACTTTTTTCTCGGTCAATAAATTGCTGATATTAATCCAAATCCAGTGAAAGCCATACCCGCCGTCCTGCATTTCAATTTTGGCATGTTCAATCGTCCAGTTTTGTACCAAAATGCGATACATAGCAACGGTAATACCGGTGCGATCTGAGCCATGATAACAATGCACGAGCACCTTGTCGCCACGCGCTTGGTGCCACAAAATATCATACAAAATTTCAGCAAGTTGCTGCGGCTTGATTGCCCAAGTCATCAATGGGTGATTGATAAAGGTCAGCGGTAAATTGGCTAAATTTTCTTCGTTATCATCGCGATCAAAAAATCGTAAATTGATAAGCGTATTGATGCCGTACTGCCGGATAATACCGATATCATCGGGCGTCAGCTGCTCACTACGAAACAGTTGCTCATCGATTTGATAAAGATTGGCATGTTGACACCGTAATTTTGCCCAAGTAGCGGGACGAAAATGCTGTGCAAATGGCATGTCATTGACCTAGTAGTATGATGAATTTATGCGACATAATAGCCCAAAGTGGACAAAAACGCACCGAAATTTAGCTGTAAAAAAACCCAATCAATATTGGGTTTTTTTGGCGTAATTAACAGCAATCCTTAGCTAAAGAAGGTTCACGCTTAAACATCCAGGTAATCTAGGATACCTTTAGCAGCCTCACGACCTTCCCAAATCGCGGTTACCACCAAGTCTGAACCCCGAACCATATCGCCACCTGCGAAGATTTTTGGATTCTTAGTTTGGTACTTATAGGTTTGTAATTCAGGCGCAATCACCCGTCCACTATTATCCATCTCAATGCCTTGGGTGGTAAACCAATCAGCCGGGCTAGTACGGAAACCAAATGCCATAATCACCGCATCGGCTGGCAAGATTTCTTCTGAATTGGGAATAGGCTCTGGGCTGCGGCGACCACGGTTATCAGGTTCGCCAAGTTTAGTGGTCACTACTTTTACGCCCGTTACTTTACCGTTTAAACCGATAATTTCAATCGGCTGACGGTTAAATAAAAACTGTACGCCTTCTTCGCGCGCGTTACGCACTTCACGGCGTGAGCCTGGCATATTCTCTTCATCACGGCGGTAGGCACAAGTCACAGAAGTTGCACCTTGGCGGATACTGGTACGGTTACAGTCCATCGCGGTATCACCACCGCCAAGGACGACCACTTTTTTGCCTTGTAAGTCGATGTACTCTTGTGGGTTCGTTTCCCAACCTTGGCAGCGGTTGACGTTTGCGATTAAAAAATCAAGCGCATCATACACGCCGGATAACTCTTCGCCGGCATAACCGCCACGCATATAGGTATAGGTACCCATACCCATAAACACCGCGTCATACTCAGAGAGTAACTCATCAATAGTGACATCTTTACCGATCTCGGTATTTAAACGAAATTCAATGCCCATGCTTTCGAAGACTTCGCGGCGGCGACGCATGACATTTTTTTCCATTTTGAATTCTGGAATACCAAAGGTCAGTAGTCCGCCAATTTCAGGGCGTTTGTCAAATACCACAGGTTTGACGCCATTACGTACTAATATGTCAGCACAGCCAAGACCGGCAGGACCTGCGCCAATCACCGCAACTTTTTTATCCGTCCAAGTCACACCGCTCATATCTGGACGCCAGCCTAGCGCAAACGCAGTATCGGTGATGTATTTTTCCACGTTACCAATGGTGACCGCCCCAAAGCCGTCATTGAGAGTACAAGCCCCTTCACACAAACGGTCTTGGGGACATACTCGCCCACAGACTTCTGGCAACGTGTTGGTTTGGTGGCATAAATCTGCCGCTTGGAAAATATGACCTTCGGTAGCCAGTTTTAACCAGTTTGGAATGTAGTTGTGAACGGGACATTTCCATTCACAATAAGGGTTACCACATTCAAGACAGCGGTGCGCTTGGTCAGTTACCTTGTCTTGCTCAAAGGGATAGTAAATCTCAACAAACTCGTGAGTACGGGTATTAATGTCTTTTTTTGAAGGGTCGACACGTGCGACGTCTAAAAACTGAAAATCGTTGTGTAATCGTTTTGCCATGCCCCAATGCTCCTAAAGCAATGCTCCTAAGTGAGTGGTATCCAGCGATTCACTGTATACCGACCTGCTTGACAGCGAACTTTTAAAATTTAAGTTAAAGGTAGAGCGCTGGTCACGCGCTACCTTTAGCAATCCAATATCATCAAATTATGCTACACAATCGCTTATTGTGGGTCTGCTATGGTCGTTTTTAGTAGCGAAGTAATGTTCGCGGCTTTTGGTTTGACCAAATAGAACTTACGAACATAATGCTCAAAGTCGTCAAGGATGGTTTGACCCCATTGGCTACCTGTTTTTGCCACGTGTGTTTTGATAATCGACATCAAGTTGATACGGTGATTTTCTGTTTGCTCACTTGAGATACGATGCATATCGATAAGCTCATGGTTACAACGGTCAAAGAAATCGCCATCTAAATCAAGCACATAAGCAAAACCGCCTGTCATACCGGCACCGAAGTTTAGCCCTGTTTTACCCAACACCGTCACCACACCGCCGGTCATGTATTCACAGCAGTGGTCGCCGGTACCTTCAACAACCGCAAAACAACCTGAATTACGCACCGCAAAACGTTCACCTGCAGTACCTGCCGCATACAGATGACCGCTTGTGGCACCATACAGACACGTGTTACCGATGATAGCGGTTTGTTGGCTAGCAAAAGTCGAACCTTTTGGTGGGTAAATCACGATTTCACCCCCTGCCATGCCTTTACCGACGTAGTCGTTGGCATCCCCTTCAAGCTTAATGTTTAAGCCGCCTGCATTCCACACACCTAAACTTTGACCCGCAGTGCCGGTTAAGTGCAAGTTGATTGGCGCGCTTGCCATACCATTGTTGCCATGCAGCGCAGCAATCTCCCCTGAGATACGCGCACCGATAGAACGGTCACAGTTGCCGATACGATAGCTAAAGTCACCGCCTTTGGCTGATTTGATGGTATCCATCATATCGATAACCATTTGTTCAGCGAGCAAGCCTTTGTCAAATGGCTCATTGCGCTCAACTTGGCAGGTTTGTGGTTTGCCATCGCCTTTGCTATGGGTAAATAATAGCGGCGCTAGGTTCAAGTGTTGTTGCTTGTTGGTGCTGCCTGACATGACTGATAGTAAGTCGGTGCGACCCACAAGCTCTTCCATTGAACGCACGCCCAATGCCGCCAACCACTCGCGGGTTTCTTGTGCCACAAATCTAAAGAAATTAATCAGCATTTCGGCTTCACCGATGAAATGCTCATCGCGCAGTTCTGATTTTTGCGTTGCCACACCCGTTGGACAGTTGTTTAGGTGACAGATACGCAGGTATTTACAGCCCACGGCAATCATTGGCGTGGTACCAAAACCAAAACTTTCTGCTCCCAGTATTGCTGCTTTTACTACGTCTAAACCCGTTTTTAAACCACCATCTGTTTGCACGCGTACTTTATGACGTAACCCGTTGACACGAAGCGATTGGTGCGCTTCAGATAAACCTAGCTCCCAAGGCGAACCTGCATAGTGAATTGATGACAAAGGAGACGCTGCGGTACCACCATCATACCCTGAAATGGTAATCAAGTCGGCATACGCTTTTGCCACACCCGTTGCAATGGTACCTACGCCTGGGCGCGACACCAATTTGACTGACACAAGCGCGTTTGGATTGACTTGTTTTAAGTCAAAAATTAGCTGCGCCAAGTCTTCAATCGAATAAATATCATGATGTGGGGGTGGTGAAATCAAGGTCACACCTGGCACTGAGTAACGCAAACGCGCAATTAAGCTATTTACTTTACCACCGGGTAACTGACCGCCTTCACCGGGTTTTGCCCCCTGCGCGATTTTAATCTGCATCACTTCTGCAGAACGCAGGTAGGCCGGTGTGACCCCAAAACGACCTGAGGCGACTTGTTTGATTTTTGAATTACGAATCGTGCCATAACGTGTGGGATCTTCACCGCCCTCACCCGAGTTTGAACGTCCGCCAATCGTGTTCATCGCGGTTGCAATCGCCTCGTGTGCTTCTGGCGACAAGGCGCCTAATGACATACCTGCTGAGTCAAAGCGTTTTAGGATTTGTTCAATGGGCTCAACGTCATCAACACTGATGGATTTACTGGTATCTAACTGCAACAAATCACGTAACGTCGCTACAGGGCGGCTGTTGACAATAGACGCATATTCTTTGTAGTTGTCGTAGTCGCCCGTGCGTACCGCTTTATGTAGCGCTTGAATCACATCTGGGTTGAAAGCGTGGTATTCTTTATTAAAGACGAATTTTAACAAGCCGCCTTGGTCAAGCGGTACACGCTTGGTAAAGGCATTTTTTGCCAAGATTTGTTGGTCAATCGCCAAGTCTTCAAACGTGGCACCTGAGATACGGCTTTCAACCCCAGTAAAGCAAAGCTCAACCACTTCTTCTGATAAACCCACGGCTTCAAACAATTGCGCGCCGCGATAAGAAGAAACGGTAGAAATACCCATTTTTGATAGGATTTTTAATAAGCCTTTATCCAAGCTTTTTCGGAAGTTGTTTTTGGCGTACAACGGGTCACCAAGCAAGTCGCCTTTATCGACCAAGTCTGCAATCACATTGTAAGCCAAGTATGGATAAACCGCAGTGGCGCCAAACCCTAACAAGACCGCTAATTGGTGCGAATCACGTACCAAACCTGTCTCGATGATTAAGTTGGCATCTGCGCGTAAACCCACATTAATCAAGTGATGATGCACCGCACCTGTCACCATAATGGCATTGGCAGGTACTTTACCTTTTTCAATATTGCGGTCAGATAATACAATCAGTACTTTACCTGCACGTACCGCTTGGGCAGCTTGCTCACAGATGTTTCTGATGGCATCATCTAATGGCATTGATTCATCATAATTTAAATCAATGGTTTCAATTTCAAAACCTGGTTTTGTGACGCTGCGTAGTTGCATCATTTTGCTCGATGACAACACAGGCGATGACAACACGATACGGTTGGCATGGTCTGGCGTGGGTTCAAAAATATTTTTTTCGCTACCCAAACAAGTTTCCAATGACATCACAATCGCTTCGCGCAGAGGATCGATTGGTGGGTTGGTAACTTGAGCAAATTGTTGCCGGAAGAAATCAGCCACGTGACGAACTTGTTTTGACAGTACCGCCATCGGGGTGTCATCCCCCATTGAACCAACGGCTTCTTGACCGTTTTCGGCTGAAGGACGGATGATTTCTGTGCGTTCTTCATTGGTGATATGAAACATTTTTTGCAGTGCTAACAGGTTCTCCCCTGTTTCACGTTGCTCGTAAGCTTTTTCTTCTAGCTGTTCATCATCCCGTAGACGTACCGCATTTTCCCGTAACCATAGGCGATATGGGTGGGCTTTTTTCAGCTGACGACCCACTGCTTTGGTGTCCATGATGTTACCAGTTTCGGTATCAATCACTAGCATTTGACCCGGTCCGACGCGACCTTTAGCAATCACGTCTTCAGGCTGATAATCCCAAGTACCGATTTCTGAAGCCACGGTGATATAGCCATTTTTGGTAGTCACCCAACGTGAGGGACGTAAACCATTGCGGTCAAGCATACAAACCGCATAGCGACCATCTTGGATCACTAGACCGGCTGGACCATCCCACGCTTCCATGTGCTGTGAGTAAAACTCATAAAACGCGCGTAAATCCATGTCCATCGTGTCAACATTTTGCCAAGCGGGTGGCACAAGGATAGAAAGCGCACGGAATAAATCCATGCCCCCTGACACCAGTACTTCAAGCATATTGTCTAAGCTTGATGAGTCAGAGCCCACACGGTTGACGAGTGGCTGTAATTCTTGCAGCTCTGGAATCAAATCGGTGACAAATTTTGGCGTACGAGCGACTGCCCAGTCACGGTTACCATCAATCGTGTTTAATTCACCATTGTGGGCAAGATAGCGAAAAGGCTGGGCTAGTGGCCATCTTGGCAGGGTATTGGTTGAGAAACGTTGGTGGAATACCACAATGTGTGACGCCAAACGTTCGTCTTGCAAATCCAAGAAGAACGCGGGTAAATCGGCAGGCATAACCAAGCCTTTATAGATAACCACTTGTGAGGTCAATGACGTCACATAAAATAATGGGTCATCTTTCAGTTCGATTTCTGCTTTGCGGCGTGCAACGAATAATTTACGGTTAAAGGTTGCCTCGTCCATATTGATTGGGCAATTGACTAAAATTTGTTTAAAGCCCGGGAGTGATTCACGGGCAATGTCACCGACGATACTTAAATCAACCGGCACATCACGCCAGCCAGCGACTAGCAAACCTTGTGCTTCAATCGCTTGGCTTAGTGTATCTTGGCTATGCTGTGCTAACGCTTTATCAAGGTTAACAAATACCGTGCCGACGGCAAAAATTTCGTTTAGGGTAAAGCCATTGTCTGAAGCAATTTTTTTAAAAAATACTTTGGGCGTCGCAATCAATAGACCACAACCATCGCCTGTCTTACCATCGGCTGCCACGCCACCGCGGTGGGTCATACAGCTTAAACTATGAATCGCTGTTTGCACTAAGTCATGACTAGCTTCACCATGGGTATGCGCAATCAAACCAAACCCACAGTTGTCTTTGAACACATCGGGTTGGTAAAGATTATGCTGATCTGAATACTGATTTGAAGACATAAGCGTGTTCCCTTAACAAGCTGGTAGCAAAGAAATGGGCATACTATAAATATGTGCAATGTTTGCTATTGAATCATAAAAGATTGGAATAGATAACTGTCATGTTTGTTATCTATATATACCATAAGAAATCAAAATGATACCCTTCGTTATATTAACGAAAAAGGGTAAAAAAATCCACTGTTATTTGAATCCCAAAACTAACCAACACGTCTAACCTCACTAGTTAGCTTGGGACTTTTGGTTAATTAACTCGCCCATGCTATCCTTTGAGGCATCTTTGGATTTTGGCTTTTCTTCAGACGGCTTGCTGTGGGTTTGTTTGGGTTTAACGTCAGCATTATCATTCTTGCTATTGATAACTTTTGGTTCTGAACGGGTGGCATTTGAATCGTTACTGTTGCTTTCAGCAATCACTTTACCTTCTTGAATAGAAAGGGTCTCTTGCGGATTGACTGACTTTTCAATGCTGGTTTTTGGCGCTACGCGTTTTGGTTCTGCTGCTGTGGGGGTCGCAGCTTGTGGTTGCCGTTCAACGTTGGCTTTTGGCGCAGGCAACAATTTTGGTGTGGCGTTTAGCTTGACTTCTCGCGCGGCTGTCTTACCGACATCACGAAGGGGTGGCGCGATTTCATACTCATCCATTTGTGGGGCATACATTTTAAATTCTTCAGGAAATGCTTTGACCTCTTTTGGTAAATTAAAATTCACTACTTTAGCCGCGCCAACCGCTTCTTGTACTGAGCCAAATACCCCATAGGTGACCACAAAGCGTTTTTGGTTATGCGCATCGACGATACGAAAATAATTAAATTTATCACGATCGTCACGGCTATTTAGGTAATCGGTGACCACTTCGTGCTCCACCACGTTCATGACTTGAACGGTCCATTTACCGTTATTGGCCTTGATAAAGCGACTGTCCTTAAATTCTTTGGGATAGTTACGCATATCACGAATCACCGCATCAAATTTGATGGGTCTAACTTCAGTATTAAGCTCTTCAGGTGTTTTGGCCAATAGTAGCGCGGTGGGATCTTGATTTTGATTGGCATTACTCGCCGCTTTCACCGCACTTTTGGCAGGCTTTACTGCAGAAGCAATCCACACCATGACCGTCAAGCCGCCTGCAATCGCCGCTAAAATCAGCCAAGTGGTCACTTTAAATGCCCATGAACGATACAGCGTAGATAAAGAATGCACCATAAAACAACCTTCTGTCTGAAGTAAGGTTAACGCCCGATAGGACGCTTTAACCCATCTATAAAATTTATATCAATTAGGTTTGTCACTCAAAGCCAGCACGTCTGTTAGTAACGCTGGATCATACGCTGACGTTAATACCGCTTGTCCCAATTTTTCTAGTAATACTAGACGAATTTTGCCGGATTTGACTTTTTTATCATGACCCATCAAATCCAGTGCTGTATTGACCTCAATGACTGGCGGATGGGTGGGTAAATCAGCACGAGCGATTAAAGAACTGGCTCTGTCAACATCATCCGCACTAAGCCACCCTTGTTTTTGTGACAACTGCATCGCTTGAATCATGCCTACCGCGACTGCTTCACCGTGCAGCCAATTGCCATAACCTTCATGCGTTTCAATCACATGACCAAAGGTATGACCAAAATTAAGCAGCGCACGCGTATTAGCTTCAAACTCATCTTGCGCCACAATATCCGCTTTATGCTGGCAAGAAATCAGTACAGCTTGGGCTAACAAATTCAAATCGAGCGTGCGTAAGGACGTCATATGGGTTTCAAGCCAAGCCAAAAACGCCACATCGCCGATTAACGCGTATTTAATGACTTCTGCTAACCCTGCTGATAATTCACGCGGTGGCAAGGTTTTTAAGGTGGTCATATCTGCCAAAACAAGACGTGGCTGCCAAAACGCGCCAATCATATTCTTGCCCAAGCGATGATTGATGCCTGTTTTGCCGCCGACACTAGAATCCACTTGCGATAACAACGTTGTGGGAATTTGGATAAAATTCACACCGCGCATAAAACTTGCTGCCGCAAAACCCACCATATCACCAATGACGCCACCACCAAGGGCAATCAGCGTACAGTCACGGTTAAAGTGATTTTCCATCAACTGATCATAGATACTATCAATGCTTTGCTGGGTTTTATACTGCTCACCATCAGGTAAAATACAAGTCTTAATGAGTTTATCGGCAGGCAAACGTGCGACGAGTTTATCAAGATATAGGGGTGCAACTGTCTCATTGGTGACCACCAATACTTGTTTGCCGCTAATATAGTCAGCAAAATCAAAGGTTTCGATGAGATTTTCCCCAATAAAAATGGGATAGTCGTGTGAACGTGTATGGACAATTAACTCACGGCGCATGGCAGTACTCATATCAATATTATCTTTTTGTCATCTAGTAGGTTGTCATCAATTAGCTTGTCATATCTACAGTGCTACATTTAGACGGTTATATTGGCGTCTTGCAATTGCAGCAAAATGTCATGCACCATTTTTTTTGGGGAACTATGACCCGTAACAATGGTGATGTCGGCAAGCTGCTGATAAATTGGGTCACGTTTACAAAACAGTTCGGTTAGCTTTTGCTTAGGATTGTCTATTTGTAATAGCGGTCGGTTGCGGTCACGACAAGTGCGTTCATATTGAATGTCAACTTCTGCCCGCAAATAAATGATTATACCACGTTTTAAAAAATGGTGATTTTCAGCGATGGTAACTGCCCCACCGCCTGTGGCTAGTACGATATGATCGAGCTGGGTTAGTTTATCAAGCACACGTGTTTCGCGTTGACGAAATCCTACTTCACCCTCTTTTTCAAAAATCCAGCTAATACTCGCGCCCGAGACGCGTTCTATTTCCTGATCACTGTCATAAAACGTAAATCCAAGTTGCTGCGCCAACAGTTTACCAATTGTGGTCTTACCCGCACCCATCGGACCAATCAAAATAATTAACGGCTTAGGTTGATTACACTCCATAAAAAAACCACAAATCACTCTATAATATATTGAAAACATTATACTGTGATTTGTGGCAATGCGCTATAAGACTATTTTGTTATGCAAAGCGTCTGTTGGGTTGTCAATTAATTGATACGACCCGTGTCATTCACCAATTTTGGGGTCACAAAAATCAATAATTCTTGCTTGTTATTGCTTTTTGAGGTGCGTTTAAAGAAGCGATCAACATAAGGTAAATCCCCTAAGAAAGGGATTTTAGTCACATCATTACCTAAGGTATTTTTAAACACGCCACCGAGCACAACCGTTTGACCATCATCGACGACCACGTTGGTTTTAATCGAATCTTTAGAAACCGCTGTCGCACCATTGACGATAGTTGGTGAACCATTTTCAATACTCAAATCCATGCCAATACGACCTTCAGGGGTGATATTAGGGGTCACTTCAAGACTCAATGCCGCTTCGACAAAGCTCGTTGAGGTCGCCCCACTGGCAGAGGCTTCTTGATAAGGGATTTGTGTGCCTGACATGATTCTGGCGGTTTGTTTGTCGGCGGTTAGCACTTTTGGACTGGAGATGACTTCACCTTTGTTATCCGCTTGCATGGCTGACAACTCTAAATCTAATAGTAAATCTGAAATGCTCAACAAGCCAAAAGCAATCGAGCCTGCGGCGTTGGTTGCCCCCAAATTGACACTGAGGTTATTAGCGGCAGTGATACCGCTATAGACTGGATAAGTGGTACCATCGGAATTTGTAGCTGTGGTATAAGTCTTAAGGCTATCAATGGTACTTAAATTACCGCCCACCAGCAGGTTACGATTACTTGCCGCGCCTTGTGATAAAATGCCCCATTTTACCCCAAGTTCTTTACTAAAGGTGTCTGTCGCACTCACAATACGGGCTTCAATCATCACTTGTTTGACAGCGATATCGATTTTACTAATCAAATCACGGATGTTGCTGATGGTTTCAGCGGTATCTTTAACAATCAAGGTATTGGTTCTGGCATCGATTGTAACTGTACCTCTGTCTGTTAACAGTGAGGTATTGCTGCTCGAACGATCGGATGTTGCTCTGCCTGCTTCAATCAATGTTCGTACATTTTCTGCTTTCGCGTAGTTAAGTCGGATATATTCGGTACGCAGTGGGTCTAATACTTTTTTCTCTTGTTGCGCTTTTAACTCATCGGCTTCTTGTTTGGCAAGTTCTGCCGCGGGTGCCACCCAAATTACATTACCATTAACCCGTTTATCCAAATTTTTACTTTTTAGGATAATATCTAGGGCTTGATCCCAAGGCACGTTAATCAGACGCAAGGTAATATTACCACTGACGCTGTCACTGGCAACAATATTGGTATTGGTATGTTGTGCCAACACTTCTAAAATCGTCCGCACGCTGACATCTTGAAACTCTAGTGATAAAGGCGCCCCGCTATAGGTACGCTCCTCAAGGGTCGGCTCGCGCAGACGTTTGGGGGGATCGATATTGATATTTAGCTGATTACCTGTTTGAAAGGCTCTATAGTCATAATCGCCTGTCATGGTAATACGAATCACGCCATTGCGTCCTTGGTTGGTTGCGATAACATCACGCACCAAGCCGTTACCTACGGTCATTTGTTTTTGCAGGCGACTGGGAATGGTAGCGCCTGTCAGACGAATGACTAACTCATCACCCATGCGCTGTACATCCACAGGGATGCTGTCATTCACCAAATTAATGCTAACATTACCGCCGCCGTTCGAGGTGCCATTAAAATTAATCGCCGCTAGGCCATCATAGTTGTATTGTTGAACAACGGCGGCAGCAGGATTTAATAAAGGATTGACTTTGACTACCATGGTATTGGCGGGTGGGGCGACTTTTGGTGTTTGGGTCACGACGGCAACAGGTGGCGGCGTTTGCACGACCACAGGTGGCGGTGTAGCAATCACAGGCGCAGCTTCAGTCACTACGGCAGCAGGCGTTACCACCGCGGGCTGACTCACAACGGCCGCTGTAGTCACCACAGGTTTAACGATAGCTGGATTGGTAGCTGCTGTGGTTTTCGGCTGCATTGATACTACCAGGCGATTATTAATCACACGTGTACTAAAGGTCGCTTGATTTGACAACTCAATAATCATACGTGTCATACTGTCATTGGTCAGCGTGGTGATATTTTTGACATAGCCTTGGTTATAAGTTTGCATCCGTGATGCAATTTGATTATTCACATTGGGGAAATCCAACACCAATCGTGTGGGTGAGGCAAGTTCATAAGCCGTCGGCGTCACAGCACTGTTAGCGAAGTCGATATTGAGTTCTGTTAGCACAGCGCTCGGCGTGGTAACCGAGATATTTCTAATGGTATCAGCTGCAAACACACTGCTAGATACTAACATCGCACTCATCGCTACCGCAAGCTTAGACGTTGAAGTTCGAAATGGATAGGCATTAAAATTCATTGAATTATCCCTTTGTTTTATTGACTAACTGCGGCAACAATTGAGTTTGCTTTTTCGACATAGCCGACACGACTGTCTGGTATGATTTCAATTAAGTTAATTTGGGTTGGGGTAATCTCTGCAATACGCCCATCATTTTTACCCATATAATTACCCACTTTGACACTGGCAATCCCCCCATCTGGGCGTTGCACAAGACCATACACCTCGCCAGATGATGACACCATCGTACCTTTGTAGGTAAGCTCATTCAACTCAAATTGTTCAAGTGGCTCTTTGAGTCGGGTCACATCGGGTCTGACCCCTTTCATTTGCTGTACTTGATTGGCTTGCAGCATTAAACTGGGTGGCATAAATGGACTACGCAGCGGTGAAGCGCTGTAATTAAACTCCTGTACCACTTCGGGTGTCGGCGGTGGCTTTACCGGTTGCGCAGGCTGGTTACGGATGTCCTGCATTTGTTGCTCTGCCAAACCGACACGGTCGGTACAGCCAGATAACAGGGCTAATAGGGCTAAGCAAATAGAGAGCGGTTTTTTATTAATTGCCATTATTCGCTTCCTTATTGTCAGACCCAGCTGGATTTTTTTGATTATCTTTTTGTGCCTTCTTTAATTCTTCTTCATTTAGCTCTTTTGAACGATAAGTTTTAACGTTCAAAACAAGATTGGTTTCTGGTAGCTTGTCTAGGCTAGGACTAGGGTTGGTGACCTCAAAGTCATGCAGGGTAATAATCCGAGGTAGTTTAGCTAGACCACTAATGAATGAGCCAAATTGGTGATAATCTCCTAAAGCGGCAATACGAATTGGCTGCTCAATAAAGAACTCTTGGGACACTTCAGGTTCAACTTTGATATCCTGAAATTTGACATTACTGCCCACACCAACCATATTAATGCCATCCACCAAGTCAGAAATACGGGTGTCTTTGGGTAATTGATTGAGCAGTTCTTTAAAATCAGACTGCATTTTTGATACTTGCGCTTGATATTCTTTTAGATGACGTGCTTTGGATTCTTTTTGGCGATATTCATCTAACAAGGTTTGCTGCTCGGCTTCGGCAGCGGCAATCTCATCACGTTTGGTACTAATAGGTAGAAACCAAGTTAAAAAGGCGATAACAGCAACCATAAATAGCAATACGGTAACCTTAACAGGCACAGGCCAGCTACCATAATTATTTTGGTCTAGGGATTTAAAGCTTTCGGTAAAGGCTTTAACATCAAACGATTTTTTTGCGGTAATGTGAACGGGTTTTTTGACGAGTTTCGGTCTTTTTAGCGGATTGGTTAATTTCACCGTTATTTCTCCTTACTCGCACTTGCCGCAACGCCACTTGCAGCGGTAGCACTGGCGACTTGGGTTTGCTTAACCATGGTTGTTACCACAAAAGTCACGTAATTGGCTTCTGGTAATGTTGCGCTGGTACTGCTAGCACTGATGTTACCGGCAGCGGGTGCGGGTGTGGGGGCTTGATAAGCCACCGCATTGGGCTGCTGTATACTGACCACAGCCGATTTTTCTAACCACTGCGTCCCATCAAGACTGCGCATAAATGTCGAAATCACATTCGGGTTGTCGGCTTGACCGGTAAAGGTGATGGTATCAGCTTCACGCTTCATACTGGTTAAATACATTTGTGCGGGGATAATTCTGGCAATATCTTCCCAAATACGGACAGGGACAGGGCGACGGCCTTGCAAGTCTTGAATCACTTTCATACGCGCAATGATATCATCACGCTGCTGCTCAAGGGTTTGGATTTCTTTTAACGCCTTGTCTAAATTAGCGTTTTCTTGTTTGATGCGTTCATTAGCAAGCTGCTGGTTTTCTAGGGTATTTTTATAGTAACTCCATGCCGCAAAGGCACCGAGTAGTGATAATAATAATACCGCAACCACTAAAGTCATAAACTCACGGTTTCTTTGTTCACGAAGTTCTTGACGCCAAGGAAGTAAGTTAATCTTTGCCATTAATCAAAACTCCGTAACGCCAAGCCACAAGCCGCCATCAGGCTTGGCGCGTCCATAATCAGTAATTCAGTGTTGATATGGTTATTAATCGTCATATTTGAAAATGCATTGGCAATACCTGTGCGAGTACCAAGTTTTTGTTCAACCATGCTCGCTAGACCCGCAATGCTGGCACTACCACCGCCCAACAAAATATAGTCTACTTGGCTATTTTGGCTTGATGAAAAATAAAACTGCAGCGAGCGGGTGATTTGCTGCACAATGTCATCTAAAAATGGCAGTAACACATCCGTATAGTAATCATCCGGCAATGACAGGGTGCGCTTATTAATCATCGCCTCCTCGAACGTCAAACCATAACGATTTTGAATACTTTCAGTTAACTGGGCGCCGCCAAAAAGTTGTTCACGGCTGTATACAAACTCCCCGTCCTTTGCAATATAAAGCGTGGTTTGGCTGTGCCCGATATCAATAAGGGCTATATGCTGAGGTTGACCTGGCAAGCTATCGACCATCAATTGAAAGGCGCGTTCAACTGCGTAAGACTCCACATCCACAATTTTAGTATCCAGCCCCGCCAAAGCACCCGCGTCGACACGTTGGTCAACGTTTTCAGTGCGAGAGGCAACTAATAATACCTTACACATATCAGGCGTAGCTGAAGGGCCAATCACTTCAAAATCTAAATTAACTTCTGATAAAGGATAGGGAATATATTGATCAGCATCTAGACGTATAAGAGATTCTCGTTCAAGCTCTGTGAGATCCGCTTCCATCTCAATGATTTTGCTAATAACCGAAGAGCCTGCTACGGCTGTCGCAATATTTTTGCTGGAAAAACCTCTGCTACGAGATAATCTTGCGAGGGCGTCACTGACCGCTTCAATATCTACAATATTTTTATCAACAACAGCACCGCGGGGTAACGGTTCAATGCCGTAATTTCTTAAATGAAATAGACCTTGCTGCCGTGTTATTTCAACCATTTTGATCGCAGTGGTGGTGATATCTACCCCAACGACTAGCTTGTTGTTTTTTGTAAATAACCTCACAAGTTTGTTCCTTGTATACTAAGTTCAGTAACGTGATTTTTACTACGCTACAATACTTTAGAAATTTATTTGATTCAACCATTAGTTGGCACTAATTTATTGGCTGGTTTAAAAACAAGCGAAAAGCAAAATAGATTTTTCACAGAACTCAAATTTTTTTAGGTATAATAAAGCTTTATTTTGCTTTGAGCTAATGACTTTATGACCCAGTCGACTGCTGCTACCTTTACTTGGATGAAATTTTTACTCAATCTTTTGGTTGCAATTTTAGCGTTTCTTTTTATTTTGGTATTAGCTTTCCCCATCGGTTTTTATGGTATGGCGATGTATATCTCACCTAGCCTACCAAGCTTAGATGACCTTAAAAAAGCCAAGCTGTCAATGCCACTACAAATCTATACCGAGGACAACCAATTAATTGGTCAATACGGTAATGATATGTCTTTGCCAGTGAGTTATGAGCAAATTCCCAAAAATATGGTGAATGCTTTTTTAGCAGCCGAAGATTCGTCATTTTTTCAGCACAGTGGTATCAGTATTAAGGGCATTGGGCGCGCACTGACCGAAGCGGTTAGCGACGACGATAGCCAAACAGGTGGGTCGACGATTACCCAACAGGTTGCCAAAAATTATTTTTTATCCTCCGAACGTACCCTTAATCGTAAATTAACGGAGTTATTTTTAGCCCGTAAAATTGAAGAAAAGCTGTCCAAACAAGACATCATGACCTTATATGTTAATAAAATCTATTTGGGTCAAGGTGCGTATGGGATTAAAGCCGCCGCTAAGCAATATTATAGTAAATCATTAAATAACCTAACCATTGCTGAAATGGCAATGATTGCAGGTCTGCCAAAAGCACCCTCAAAATACAATCCCGTTGCTAATCCTGAGCGCGCGTTAGAGCGGCGCAACTGGATTTTGGGTCAGATGCTTAAAAATGGCGCAATTAGCCAAGCGCAACACGACGAAGCGGTTGCTGCACCCATTGGACTGCGCCTATACCAAGCTAAACTTGATAAAAACTTACCGTATTTGGCGGAAATGACCCGTGCCTCATTGGTGGAACAATATGGCGAAGCTGTCATCAATTCGGGCTGGCGCGTGAAGCTTACCATTAATAGCGAAGCACAAGAAATTGCAGAAAACGCCATTAAACGCGGTTTATTTGCGTATGATCGCCGCCACGGTTGGCGTGGCGCCCCTGCTAATACAAAAGATAAAGAAAAACTTGGTAAGCTTGCCAATTTCCCGGTTATCCATTCTTTTTATCCGGTTGAAGTCACCAAAGTTTATCCTGGCAATGGCTTTGATGCGGTCATGAAAGACGGCACTCAGATTAAAGTGCCTTGGTCAAACATGCGCTGGGCGACGCTGCACTACCGTAATCCAAACTCAGCATTTATCTCCAACAACATCGTCAATCTGCATGATATTGTGTATGTCACATCAAATGCTGACAACACCAGCTGGAGTTTGGTGCAAATTCCAGCCGTTGAAGGCAGCCTGGTATCTGTCAATCCAGAAACTGGCGCGTTACTTGCTGTCGTTGGTGGATTTGATTTTAATAAAAGTAAATTTAACCGTGCCATTCAAGGCTATCGTCAGCCTGGCTCAACCATCAAACCATTAGTTTACGCCACCGCCTTAGAAAAAGGCTTTAGCCCAGATACCATGATATCTGATGATCCATTAACCGTCGGTTCTTGGAAACCCAAGAACTCAGATGGGCGCAATTTGGGGATGATTCCACTGCGTAAAGGTTTATACCTATCGCGTAACCTAGTATCAATTCGGGTACTACGTTCAGCGGGTATCTCTGATACGCGTGAGCTACTCAATGAATTTGGGTTGGAAAAAGAACGCATGCCAAACACGTTGTCATTGGCACTCGGTTCTGGTGAAGCGACCCCATTACAGATGGCTACGGGCTATGCGACCTTTGCCAACGGCGGTCACCGTATTCAACCTTATTTTATTCAGCAAATTTTTGACTACAACGGTAAGCTGCAATACCAAGCCAATCCAAAACAAGCCTGTGCAGTATGTTTTAACAATGATTTACAGCAAACCAATGAAGATAACTTAACCGCCTTCCAAGAACAACAAACTGCTTTGTTAAGTGGCCAAAGTAAAGACACGCAAGCAGGCGATAAAGCGACTGAAAAATCTGATTTATTCAACGCAAACCCACTGGCTAAAACCAACGAAAAAGACAGTTTAAACAAACAAGATAAGAAAAAACTTAGCAAAGAAGAAGCGGCATTAGAAGCCAGCACTCAGCAAATGCTAGCACGCCAAGCGTCCCTTGAAGCGCAACTATATGATGCCGGCCCCGACACTGATAAGCTAAAACCCATGCCTATTCAGTATATTCCAGCGCAGCAAGCGCCCCGTATTCTTTCTTCTAATGTGGCATTCCAAATGGCCAATATCTTACGTGATGTCATCCAGCGCGGTACCGCGGTTAAGGCGCGGGCGTTAGGTCGCTCAGATTTGGGTGGCAAGACAGGTACTACCAATGATGCCAAAGATGCGTGGTTTGCCGGTATCAACCCCAGAATGGTGACGACAGTTTGGGTCGGTTTTGACCAACCGATCGGTATGGGTAAAAAAGAATTTGGTGGCGTGGCGGCGCTACCTATTTGGATGGATTTCACTTCTAAAATGCTCAAAGGTCAACCTGTGGAATGGGTATCAGTGAATAATCGCGCCAAATCCAAAAAACAAGAGCAGGAAACCATTGAGCTTACTGATAATGGTACTAGACGCGTCGATAGCAAGGGCAATGAAATCACCCGTGATGACAGTAAACCCCCGCAAGCGGTTACCCGAAAACGTCCTGAGGAACAAGCATCCGTAACGATGCCAACAACGGGTAACAATATCAACTACGCTCAGTTAAATAACAATAAACCACTGAACGAATGAGTCGTTAATAAACTTTAGTTAATAAAGCCTAATAAAAAAGCTCGATTAGTAATCGAGCTTTTTTATGGTCTTTGCTAAGTATTAAGATAAATAATAATTTTGATTAAACAATTAAAATTCAATCATCCCTTCTCGCAAACTATCGATAGTATCAACCAAATCGCCACGCCATTGGCGAATCATATCGACTGAAATATTGGTACTTGATGGACTTGCCATAACATCAATCACCGGCAATTTAGCATTTTTGTTGCTTTCATCACTCTCATTTCCAAGATTTTGTGGCACAGGTTTATAGATAATTTGCTGCCATGCTTTTTCGATATCACCTAAATAATCATTAGCTAATAGTTGCTTTAACCGCATGACTTCAGGTGATACTTGGGTTTTAGCCTCCAATGCATCACTAATTGATTGCAGACTCGGGTTTGGCATAGTTAAATTATAATAGCGCGCTACTTCTTGTAAAAACGCCAAATACCCGCCGTACAAATGCATAAGAGCGCTTTCAATATGCGCCTCTTGCAACTGACCCTTCTGGGTCTGCTCAGCTTGCTGACAATAAATTCGGCAAAAATACATTTTTTGATTGGTTCTATCTGCTTGATAACGTGCAACACGACCTGCCATATTGTTTCCTTAGACATTTGATACGGATATTTTGATGAAAAAAAAGGCCAGTTGCAAGCACCGGCCTTTTTATGACTAATTAACGATTATTTTGCATCTTGGCTATTAAACTCTTCAGCAAATTTGTCTTCAAATGACATTGACGCAGGTTCCATGGTTTCGGGAAACAAGGTGTCTAGTGCTTCTAGCTGCTGATTTTCAGTAGCTTCTGTGGCGGTGGTTTTACCGCTCTCTAGACGCTGGGCATGGTAAGCTAAACCAGTACCTGATGGTACCAAGCGACCGACAACCACGTTTTCTTTTAGACCACGTAAGTCATCAATCTTGCCAGTAACTGCTGCCGCCGTCAATACGCGCGTTGTCTCTTGGAATGACGCCGCAGAAATAAAGCTTTCAGTTGCCAATGAGGCTTTGGTGATACCGAGCAATAAACGGTCAAACTTGACTGGGAATTTGTTTTCTTCGTCGAGTTTTTTGTTCATGGCGACGATATCAGCGTATTCAGCTTGGTCACCTTTGAAGTAGCTTGAATCACCGCCATCGGTAACTTCAACTTTACGTAGCATCTGACGAATAATCACTTCAATATGCTTGTCGTTGATTTTTACCCCTTGTAAGCGGTAAACGTCTTGTACTTCATTGACGATGTAGTTGGCAAGCTCAGTTTCACCTTTTAAGCGTAAAATATCGTGTGGGTTTTGTGGACCATCGGCAATTACCTCGCCACGCTCAACACGTTCACCCTCAAACACGTTGATTTGACGCCATTTTGGAATCAACTCTTCATGCACTTCGCCATCATCATTGGTAATGATAAAGCGGTTTTTACCTTTGGTGTCTTTACCAAAGCTTACTGTACCACTCATTTCCGCCATAATCGCATGATCTTTTGGACGACGCGCTTCAAATAAGTCAGCAACACGCGGTAGACCACCAGTAATATCTTTGGTACCTGATGATTCTTGTGGTACACGACCTAAAATCGAACCTGTTGTTACCTCATCGCCTTCACGCACACGAATAATGGTTTGCTGTGGTAAGAAATACACCACTTCTTTACCCTCTTTGGTATCAAGGATAATCGCAGGACGTAAATCTTTACCCGAGCTTGGACGGTCTTTGGTCGCCAAGATTTCGTATGAGCTCATACCTGTTGCTTCATCGATTTTCATGGTGGCGGTTAAGCCATCGGTGATTTCGCTAAAGCGTGCGGTACCTGATACCTCGGTAATGATTGGATGGGTATGCGGATCCCATTTACCAATGGTTTGACCTGGGGTAACCTCAGTGCCATCAGCCACTAAAATTGACGAACCATACGGTGCTTTATAGCGCTCACGCTCACGGCCTAATTCATCGGTAATACTAATTTCTGCAGAGCGAGAGACCACTACCAAATGACCATCGGCATGGCTTACAGATTTCAAGTTTTGGAAGCGAACAGTACCGCCTTTATTAACCTGAATACTGTTTTCCACGGCTGCGGCGCTCGCGGCACCCCCCACGTGGAAGGTACGCATGGTAAGCTGAGTACCCGGCTCACCGATTGATTGCGCCGCCATAACACCCACAGACTCACCAATATTGACGCGGTGACCACGTGCTAAGTCACGACCATAACATTGTGAACAGACACCATGTGGCACTTCACAAGTAATCACAGAACGTACCCAAACTTCGTCAATACCATGTTCATCAAGTACTTTTACCCAATGCTCATCCAGCAAGGTACCTGATGGGATGGCTAGTTCGCCTGTTTTATTTGACATCACATCTTTGGCGGTGACCCGGCCCAGCACGCGGTCAGCCAATTGTTCAATGATTTCACCACCCTCAATGTGTGGCTTCATCAAGATACCTTTATCGGTACCACAATCAGGCTGGGTGATAACCAAATCTTGCGCAACGTCAACCAAGCGACGGGTTAAGTAACCTGAGTTTGCTGTTTTGAGTGCCGTATCAGCTAGACCTTTACGGGCACCGTGCGTCGAGATAAAGTACTGTAAAACGCTTAAGCCTTCACGGAAGTTAGCTTTAATTGGGGTTTCAATAATCGAGCCGTCTGGTTTTGCCATCAGACCACGCATACCTGCCAACTGACGAATCTGCGCCGCACTACCACGCGCACCTGAATCCGACATGATATAAATCGAGTTAAACGATTTTTCTTTTTCCGTTTCACCTTGGCTGTTGACAACGGTATCTTGTGACAAGTTATCCATCATCGCTTTGGCGATTTGGTCATTGGTACGTGACCAAATATCAATGACTTTGTTATAGCGTTCACCCGCTGTCACGAAGCCTTGTTCAAACTGGCTTTCAATCTCACGAACTTCTGCATCAGCCGCTTCGATGATTTTGTTTTTGGTAGGTGGAATGAGCATATCTTCCATACCAATCGATACACCTGACAGCGTCGCTTGGGCAAAACCCAAATACATCAATTGGTCAGCAAACATAACGCTGTCTTTCACGCCCATTTTGCGGTAGCAAGAATTGATAAGGCGAGCGATGTTTTTCTTGGTCATCTCTTTGTTGACTTCGTCAAAGCTCATACCTTTTGGGGTGATATTCCAAATCAAGCAGCGACCCGCAACGGTGTCAACCATTTTGGTAACGGTATTGCCATTGCCTTCTTCGTCATACGTGATTTCTTCAATGCGTACTTTAATTTTGGCATTGACGCTTAAATCACCGGTGCCTAGCGCGCGATACACTTCTTTCACGTTTGAGAAAGTCATGTTTTCGCCTTTGGCATTAATGTGTGAACGGCTGATGTAGTACAACCCCAATACAACGTCTTGTGATGGTGTGATGATTGGCTCACCATTGGCAGGTGACAAGATGTTGTTGGTTGACATCATCAAGGCACGGGCTTCAAGCTGGGCCTCCAAAGTTAACGGTACGTGTACCGCCATTTGGTCACCATCAAAGTCGGCGTTGAACGCGCTACAAACTAGCGGATGGAGCTGAATCGCTTTACCTTCAATCAGTACAGGCTCAAATGCTTGTAAGCCCAAACGATGGAGGGTCGGTGCACGGTTCAGTAGCACTGGATGTTCACGAATCACGCTGGCAAGCATATCCCACACTGCCGGTTCTTCACGCTCAACCATTTTCTTAGCGGCTTTGATAGTGGTCGCAATACCATTTTGTAAAAGTTTGGCATAAGTAAAGGGTTTGAACAGTTCAAGTGCCATTTTTTTAGGCAAGCCACATTGATGTAGACGCAGGTATGGACCCACGGTAATGACCGAACGACCTGAATAGTCGACACGTTTACCAAGAAGGTTTTGACGGAAACGACCTTGTTTACCTTTAATCATGTCAGCTAAAGATTTTAATGGACGTTTATTGCTACCTGTAATCGCACGACCACGGCGACCATTGTCAAGCAGCGCATCTACTGACTCTTGTAGCATACGTTTTTCGTTACGCACGATGATGTCAGGCGCATTGAGCTCCAACAAACGTTTTAAACGGTTGTTACGGTTAATGACGCGGCGGTATAAGTCATTTAGGTCTGACGTGGCAAAACGACCCCCTTCAAGCGGTACCAATGGACGCAAATCAGGTGGCAATACAGGTAACACCGTCATTACCATCCACTCAGGCTTGTTGTTTGAATCACGGAATGACTCAAGCAATTTTAGGCGTTTTGACATTTTTTTAAGTTTGGTTTCTGAACCGGTATTCGGAATTTCTTCACGTAACTGGTCGATTTCCAAATCCACGTCAATATCACGCAGCAAGTCTTGAATCGCTTCAGCCCCCATTTTTGCGGTGAATTCATCACCAAACTCTTCAAGTGCTTTGAAGTAATCTTCATCATCGAGCAACTGATATTTTTCAAGGGTAGTTAAACCTGGGTCAGTCACTACATAGCTTTCAAAATACAGTACGCGCTCGATATCACGCAAAGTCATATCAAGTAGTAGACCAATACGGCTTGGTAATGATTTTAAGAACCAAATATGCGCGACTGGGCTTGCCAGCTCAATGTGACCCATACGCTCGCGGCGTACTTTGGCGGCGGTCACTTCAACGCCACATTTTTCACAGATCACGCCTTGGAATTTACGGCGTTTATATTTACCACACAAGCATTCGTAGTCTTTAACAGGTCCAAAAATTTTGGCACAAAAAAGACCATCACGTTCTGGTTTGAAAGTACGATAGTTGATGGTTTCAGGCTTTTTAACTTCCCCATGCGACCAAGATTTGATGGTGTCAGGTGAGGCAAGAGAAATTTGAATGCTGTCGAACTCTTGGTTACCAGAGTCGGCAGGGCTTTTCATGATGTCTAATAAGTCTTTCAAACTGCTTCTCCATCGATTAAATTGAAGGTCGATACAGATTGACTTTCAATTTAAGGTTAATTTTTATTCGTTTGTCATTAAAAAGGTAAACTATTGAGTTTGAGTATGGCGACGTTATTAAAGCCACCACACTCACAATCATGACTTAGTTTTTACTTTTGCTATGATCTTTTAACTCAATGTTAATACCCAATGACTTAATCTCTTTGGTCAATACGTTGAACGATTCTGGCATACCGGCTGACATGCTTTGTTCGCCATCGACGATGTTTTTATACATGCGGGTACGACCTTCCACGTCATCCGATTTCACCGTCAACATCTCTTGCAATGTATAAGCAGCGCCGTAAGCTTCAAGTGCCCACACTTCCATCTCACCGAAGCGCTGACCACCAAACTGGGCTTTACCACCCAATGGCTGCTGGGTAACCAGTGAGTAAGAACCTGTTGAACGTGCGTGCATTTTGTCGTCAACCAAGTGGTTGAGTTTGAGCATGTACATATAACCTACGGTCACCGGACGATCAAACTGTTGACCGGTACGACCATCAAACAATACTTGCTGACCTGAGGTTGGCATACCCGCTAATTCTAGCAAGCCTTTGATTTGCTGTTCTTTAGCACCATCAAATACTGCGGTACCCATTGGTACGCCAGCACGTAGATTTTTTGACATGGCAATGATTTCGTCATCACTGATGCTGCCCAAGTCCACTTGCTCGCCGCCAATTTGGTTATAGATTTTGTCTAAGAAATCACGTAACTCAGCAACTGCCGCTTGTTGTTTGATCATCTCGTCAATTTTGATACCCAAACCACGTGCTGCGCCGCCTAAGTGGGTTTCTAGAATCTGACCGACGTTCATACGCGATGGTACGCCTAGTGGGTTTAGTACCACATCCACTGGGTTGCCGTTTTCATCGTATGGCATATCTTCAATCGGCATGATACGTGATACCACCCCTTTGTTACCATGACGACCTGCCATTTTGTCACCGGGTTGAATACGACGTTTCACTGCTAAGTACACTTTGACGATTTTTTGAACGCCATGCGTTAAGTCATCACCTGCCGTTAATTTGCGTTTTTTCTCAGTGAATTTTTCATCGATTTCTTTTTGTTTATCGGTTAAAAAGTCACCAATTTGTGATAAACGCTCTGCGGTATCTTCTTGGGTTGGCTGAATATCCAGCAATGTTTCAAGTGACATGTCTTGCATTGATGCTTCACTCAACACCGTACCTGATTTTAAGCCCGCACCACCACTGACAGTTTGACCGTCAAGCAATGAGATAATGCGACCGCGTGCGGCGTTTTCAAAGATACGCAATTCTTCTTTTAAGTCTTTACGATAGCTATCAAGCTGGGCTTTTTCGATAGCTTGCGCACGGCTGTCTTTTTCTACGCCATCACGGGTAAAGACTTGGACGTCAATAACCGTACCTTTGGTAGAAGAAGGCACTCGCAACGACGTATCTTTAACATCTGCGGCTTTTTCGCCGAAAATTGCACGAAGTAGTTTTTCTTCAGGGGTGAGCTGGGTTTCACCTTTTGGTGTCACTTTACCCACTAAGATATCGCCACCTTGCACTTCCGCACCAATATAGACAATACCTGCTTCATCTAGATTAGCTAGGGCTGCCTCACCCACGTTTGGAATATCGGCAGTGATTTCTTCCGTACCCAATTTGGTATCACGCGCCACACAGGTTAATTCTTGGATGTGAATGGTGGTAAAACGATCTTCTTTAACCACACGCTCAGATAACAAAATCGAGTCTTCGAAGTTGTAACCGTTCCAAGGCATGAACGCCACACGCATGTTTTGACCCAATGCCAACTCACCCAAATCGGTTGATGGGCCATCTGCCAAGATATCCCCGCGCGCAATGACATCACCTTGGTTGACGATAATGCGTTGGTTAATACAGGTATTTTGGTTTGAACGGGTGTATTTGATTAAGTTGTAGATATCAATACCCGCTTCACCCGCTTGCATTTCATCTTCATTCACTTTTACAACGACACGGCTCGCATCCACGTCCATAATGACGCCGCCACGTTTGGCAGTCACACACACACCGGAGTCACGGGCAACGTGACGCTCCATACCCGTTCCAACCAGTGGTTTGTCAGAACGTAAAGTGGGTACCGCTTGGCGCTGCATGTTCGAACCCATCAAGGCACGGTTGGCATCATCATGTTCCAAGAATGGAATCAAACTTGCTGCCACAGACACAACCTGACGCGGTGATACGTCCATATGGGTCACTTTCTCTGGTGCCATACGTACAAATTCACCATAGTTACGCACAGAGACATAATCTTCTGTCAATTGACCGCTTTCATCAATCGGCGAATCCGCTTGTGCAATCACAGTACCCACTTCTTCAATCGCTGATAGATATTCGATTTCATCCGTCACTTTACCGTCAACTACTTTACGATACGGAGTCTCTAAAAAACCAAATTCATTGGTTTTAGCGTAGACGGCTAGTGAGTTGATCAGACCGATGTTTGGACCCTCAGGAGTTTCAATCGGACACACACGACCATAATGGGTTTGGTGTACGTCACGCACTTCAAAGCCTGCACGTTCACGTGTTAAACCACCTGGACCTAATGCAGAAACACGACGCTTATGGGTGATTTCTGACAATGGGTTGTTTTGGTCCATAAACTGTGACAATTGTGATGAACCAAAGAACTCTTTAATAGCGGCTGCCACAGGTTTTGAGTTGATTAAATCTTGTGGCGACAAGTTATCTGTTTCAGCTGAGCTTAAACGCTCTTTAACCGCACGCTCGACACGGACTAAACCGACGCGAAATTGATTTTCTGTCATCTCACCAACTGAACGGACACGGCGGTTACCTAAATGGTCAATATCGTCCACTACCCCACGACCATCACGAATTTCAATCAACATTTTTAATACGTCAATAATATCTTCGTTGGTCAACACACTGCGTTCACGCTGCACATCAGGGTCATTGGTTGGCTCATAGGCACGGCCCAAACGACGGTTGAACTTCATGCGACCGACATTTGATAAATCATAACGGTCCGCGTTAAAGAACATCGATTCAAACAGTTTTTCAGCTGTATCGAGTGTTGGTGGCTCACCTGGACGCATCACTTTGTAGATTTCAATCAACGCTTCTTCACGGCTCATCGCGGTATCCGCGCGCAGTGTATCGGCAATGTATGAACCATGATCGATATCGTTAGTGAATAAAATATCAAATTCTTTAATGTCGTTATTGCTGATTTTGACCAAAGTCTCGTGATCGAGCAATTGGTTAGCGCGTGCAATGACTTCATCATCCACCACGATATCTTGTGCCAAAATACGCTCATACAAGTATTCATCAGGCACAGGTAATTTAGTCATACCGGCTTGTTCGATTTTACGAATCGCGCGCGCGTTGATACGTTTGCCCTGTTCGACAATCACTTCGCCATCCGGTGAAACGATTTCAAACTGCGCCATTTCACCGCGTAAACGGTCAGTGACAAGATCAATTTCAAATTGCTCATCACCTTTATAGACGTGGGTTTTTTCATAAAACGCATCTAAAATTTGCTGTGTATTCATCCCAATGGCATGCAAAATCACCGTTGCCAATAATTTACGGCGGCGGTCAATACGAGCAAACACCAAATCTTTGGCATCAAATTCAAAGTCTAACCATGAACCACGGTAAGGAATAATACGAGCGTTATACAGCACTTTACCACTTGAATGTGATTTGCCTTTGTCATGGTCAAAGAATACGCCTGGTGAACGGTGTAGTTGCGATACGATGACACGCTCAGTACCATTAATCACAAAGGTACCATTTTCGGTCATCAATGGGATTTCACCCATATAGACGCTTTGTTCACGGATATCTTTAATTGCTGCTTTGGCATCTTTGTCTTTAACATCTTTATCTTTGATGACCAAACGGATTTTGACACGTAATGGCGCTGCATAGGTTGAACCACGTAAAATACATTCGCGCACATCAAACTCTGGTGTACCTAGATAGTATTCAACAAATTGTAGCTCGGCATTGCCAGTATGGCTTTCAATAGGGAAAATAGAATTAAAAGCGGCTTGTAAACCAATGTTTTCCCGACCTTTTGGCTTTTTATTTTCTTGCAAAAATTGCTCATACGAGTCAACTTGGATGGCCAATAAGTATGGCACATCCATGACGGTGGGCAACTTTGCAAAACTTTTACGAATGCGTTTTTTTTCAGTATACGAGTATGCCATTAAAAGTCCTTAAACATTCAAAGCGTTAATGCCTACCCATCTATCAATACTTCAGTGCACCGATACTGCTGTGCACCGATAGAGCCACAAATCACCACATTTCCTGTTAGGAAATTAAGTTTTTTGCGCATTTATTAACGATGGAATCTATTTTTAAAAGATTTGATGACCCAATTCTTACAGTCTTAAGTCACCAACTTACATCCAATTTCCTAACGGAAATCTTAAAACCTTGCTCAATCAGCGGATAAGTTAATCATCACAGGATGGATAACCTAATCGACGCTATAATATAAAATCGAATAAACAAAAACTGTAGAGACGACAAAAAGCCAAACACCTTTGGGGTATTTAGCTCAAGTTTTTTTTACGCATTACCAGACTTTCTAACTTGCATGGAACAATTCTGTCCTTGGTGCGTGTGCCATCTTATGTTCAATCAGACACGAAAGGTCAAGAGAATGATTATAATAAAAAAAAGCTATTATTGCAAGCGCAATAATAGCTTTTTGAAGTTTAGAAAACTTAAGTGCGAGAATTATTTCAATTCTACTGATGCGCCTGCTTCTTCTAATTTTTTCTTCAATTCTTCAGCTTCAGCTTTCGCTACACCTTCTTTAACTGTTTGTGGTGCGCCTTCAACTAGGTCTTTAGCTTCTTTTAAGCCCAAGCCAGTGATTTCGCGAACTGCTTTAATAACAGCTACTTTCTTGTCGCCAGCGCCAGTTAATACGACGTTGAAGTCGTCTTTTTCTTCTGCTGCAGGTGCATCACCAGCTGCTGCAGGTGCTGCTGCTAGTGCAGCGGCTGATACGCCAAATTTTTCTTCCATTGCAGAGATAAGATCTACAATTTCCATTACTGATTTTTCAGCGATTGCATCAAGAATTTCTTGGTTAGTTAATGCCATGATGTGTATTCCTAAATAAGTGAATTTGGTTTAAAAAATCCTAAGCGTAGCTAAGTTTGCTTAAATAAATTAAGCGGCTTCGCCTTCGCCTTGCATTTTGTCGCGTAATGCTGCCAAAGTACGAACAAATTTGCCTGCAGCGGCTTCTTTCATCGTACCCATTAAGCGCGCAATCGCTTCGTCGTAAGTTGGTAAGCTTGCTAAACGATCGATATCTTTAGCAGCGATAAACTCGCCTTCAAAAGCTGCGCCTTTAATTTCAAACTTATCGTTTGTTTTAGCAAATTCTTTGAACAAACGTGCCGCAGCACCTGGATGTTCAGTTGAGAATGCGATAAGTGTTGGACCTACAAATACGTCATTTAACACAGAGTAGTTAGTGTCTTCTAACGCACGACGTAATAAAGTATTACGCACGATACGCATATCAACACCCGCTGCACGAGCTTCTTTACGCAGTTGGGTCATTTTACCTACTGTTACACCACGAGCATCGGCAACAACAGCAGAAAGGGCACCTTTGGCAGATTCACTTACTTCAGCAACAATCGCTTGTTTGTCTTGAAGATTTAATGCCATGGGTTGTCTCCATATTATCAGTTTCCTAGTTATGATTAACTTAGGGCACCAATAAACCTAGTTAATATAATAAGTTAAAGTACAACTTATTATCACTCCGATACGGTGGCAGTCAATGGTAAATTAAACTGCCATCCCGTCTGCGTAGGCTGTGAAAAACTTTCACAATTAAACTATTTACGATTAAACCAATAGAATTATGATTAAACCAATAGAACCTACGGTCTTAGACAGCACAACCCGTTTGTGCTGAACTAAATTTAAAATATATTAAAAATCTACCATCAAGCGTGATAGCTTAAGCATTACGATAAGGTACTGGATCTAAGTTGATACCAGGGCCCATCGTGCTTGATAGAGTGATTTTCTTGATATAGATACCTTTTGAGGTCGCAGGTTTTGCTTTTTTCAAATCAGCGATTAATGCAGACGCATTTTGCTCGATTTGTTCAGCACTAAAACCTACTTGACCAATCGTGGTATGGATAATACCTGCTTTATCAACACGGTAAGTTGCCTGACCCGCTTTGGTATTTTTAACCGCTTCAGCAACGTTAGGGGTAACTGTACCTACTTTAGGGTTTGGCATTAAGCCACGTGGACCTAAAATTGTACCTAATTGACCGACAACGCGCATTGCATCAGGCGACGCAATCACAACATCAAAGTCCATGTTGCCCGCTTTGATGCTTTCTGCTAGGTCTTCAAAACCTACGATATCAGCACCTGCTTCTTTTGCTGCATCCGCTGCTGCACCTTGTGCAAACACGGCAACGCGTTTGGTTTTACCGGTACCTGCAGGCAGGTTAGTAGCACCACGAACCACTTGGTCAGATTTACGTGGGTCAACACCTAGATTGATAGCAATATCGATTGACTCTTTGAATTTTGCTGGTGGCAATTTGTTTAGGATTTCCACCGCTTCAGCCAATGTGTATTGTTTGTTCGCATCATAACTTTCAGCGATTGCTTTTTGACGTTTAGTTAATTTAGCCATTTACACACCCTCCACGTCAATACCCATTGAGCGAGCAGTACCCGCCAATGTGCGAACCGCAGATTCTAAGTCAGCAGCAGTTAAGTCAGCGTTTTTGGTGTTAGCAATTTCTTCTAACTGTGCGCGGTTGACTTTACCCACTTTAGTTTTGTTCGGTACGCCTGAACCTTTGGCAGCACCTGCAGCTTTGCGAATTAAGAACGCCGCTGGTGGTGACTTCATGATGAAGGTGAACGATTTGTCGTTGTAAACAGTGATTTCAACAGGAACAGGTAGACCTGGTTCCATGCTAGAAGTAGCTGCGTTGAACTCTTTACAGAATGCCATGATGTTCACACCTTTTTGACCCAATGCTGGACCAATAGGTGGTGATGGATTAGCTTTACCAGCTGGCACTTGTAGTTTGATGTAACCATCAATCTTTTTAGCCATGATAGACTCCTGTTATGGGTAATAGCGCTAGACTCCCACTCATCGAATGGCTATCTGGCTCCCCGGGTGATATTGTCAATCTTGCAGACAACAGAAAAAATAAAGTGCCATATTATAAGCGAATTTTTACTTAGGTAAAGCAAAAATTGCTAAATTTGGCACTTAGTTACAATTTTAGGCTCAAAAACCCCTAAAAAAGAAAACCTATCAGAAATTAGTTAATTTTTTCTACTTGCTTAAACTCTAGCTCAACCGGGGTTGGACGGTTAAAGACATTGACGGTCAACTGTAAGCGTGATTTTTCGTAATCTACTTTTTCCACCAAGCCTCTAAACTCGGTAAACGGACCATCGATGACCAACACCTCTTCACCTGGTTCAAATAAGGTTTTTGGACGTGGTTTGTTTTCGTTGGTATTTAAACGATTTAAAATGGTATCGGCTTCTTTTGGGGTAATCGGCGCAGGATTTTCTGGCGTACCGCCAATAAAGCCCATCACACGTGGACAGTCTTTAACTAAGTGCCATGTATTGTCGTTCATATCCATTTCAATCAATACGTAACCTGGAAAGAATTTACGCTCAGATTTGCGTTTTTTGCCATCCCGCATTTCGATAACTTCTTCGGTTGGGACAAGTACTTGACCAAACGATTCTTTGTATTCGCTGCGATTGATACGTTCAATCAATGAACGCTGCACTTGTTTTTCAAAGCCTGAAAATGCTTGTACGATATACCAACGCATGGATAATCTTCCTCTAATTCATTGCTAAACACATCGCCTACTATACCAAAGATGAGCAATGCAGGTAAAATATTGATATTGCTAGATAGATAAAAACCCACAGATGTGGGTCAAATAAAAGGGTTTGGCTAAATTTTTGCTATTGACCAATGACGTATTGAATCAATTGGCTAAATACGGTATCTAATAACCACACGATAAAGGCTAATATCCCAGCCACTACCGCAACTTGCCAAGTGTATTCAAGGGTTTCTTGTTTGGTCGGCCAAGTCACACGGCGTAATTCAACGCGAGAATCTTGCAACAGCGTTTTAAAAGCACTGCCTTGGTTGGTCAATGCCAGTGCCAATAATGCAGCAATGATTAGTCCAGCAATAACAGCCACTCGCGTCCATAAATTGCTAGCGGGTTGCCAATATGCGGGTAAATATTGATTGACTAAAGTTGCACTGATTAATGCAACAAAAGCAAAAATCCACAGGGCAAAATCTTTAGGGGAGTGTCGTTTGGCAATCTCAATAGCGGCAGGTTGGTGGACAACCACTTTTTCACCAGACATCCTTTTGCCATTGAGCTCTGCTAGTTTTTTCTCTAGCATTTGTTTCATAAGGCTGCCCTGTCTATCATTAAAACGTATTTTATTATTAGAATAAAGCGTATACGCTAAACTAACTAAAATGTGGCAGGCGATGAGGGACTCGAACCCCCAACATTCGGTTTTGGAGACCGACGCTCTACCAATTGAACTAATCGCCTATGTTGAGTTTGAGTATTATAGCGAGTTTTTTTTTGAATGCAACACTTTCTATAGTTTTTTGCGATTTTAATCTTAGCGTAGCACCGCTAAGATTTTACGGCGTAAAAGCGCAGCATCCGGCATAGCTTCCCCATTGATTCGTAGTATCGGAATACCTGCACTCAATAGCGCTTTGTCTTTTTTTTCGTCTTGCTGCTGACGGCGGCGAGTGTTGTGCGTCCAGTCGTCTAATTCAATTGCCAATAGTACGGTTTGCTTGTCTTGATCGACCAGCACATAGTCAACACTCATACGGCAAATACGATTGAACCAAAAGCCTTGGTCAGTATCGTCATCGTCATTTGGCATGATAATACGTGATAGCTGTACTTGCCCAAAAATAATCAGCTCAGGCACGGCTTGCTGCAAGCGATTAAAAAATATCACTTCGGTTGGTGTCATAATCGGCATCGGCTCAAACGGCCATACCGCTAATTCATCTCCCCGAACTGGCTTAATAACCTCTTCTCGGCTACTGCCACTACTACGAAAGGCAAACACTAACAGGATAAACACCACAAACGCTAACACTAAAAAAATTGTCACACTAACCACACACTCATATCTATAGGATAATTACCACAAGGGAGCATTATTCCTCTATTGGGTGATTTTCACAAGCACATAGACAAACAATGCGACACAAAATGTCGCATTGTTTGGGTTGTTTGGCCTTGTTTGCATAGTTTGGCTTTAAAAGGTTAAATAGGCTTACCAGTAAAGCACCCAGCCACTATTGACATTCACGCGGCTATCGTTATTGAGCTTGTCTTTGAGCGCCAAGGCAGCGATTTTGCCTTTTTCTGGACCTACGACGATACGTACTCCTTTACTCGTTTGGGTGGTTTTGACTTTGTAGCCTGCCGCTTGTAATTTTTGGGTGATTTCATTGGCTTTTTTTTGGTCGGTTGCCAATGCGACTTGTACCCCAAACGTACCTTTGGCATCCGTTTGTTTCACTGTCTGACGCGCCTGCCTTAAATTGTCTTGTGCCGCTTGGAATGCTTGTTTTTTTTGGGCTTGTTGCTGAGCTTCTAGTTTTTTCTGGGCGATTTCTTGTTGACGTTTTTGCTCTTTTAACTGCTCTTCTTGCTTTTTGCGGGCCATCTCATTTTGACGTTGTTGCTCTCGCGCTTGGGCTTGCTGGGTAATACGATTGACTTGTGCCGAAGTCGGGATGGTGATAGTTTGCCCGACACGTAAATTGCTGGTGGTGTCGAGATTATTGACGCTTGCCAATACGTCGACTGGCACATTGTAGCGACGTGATAACCCTATCAACCCCTCGCCTGCCTTGACTTGATAGGTGCCAGGATTGCTAGGGGTGGCTTTTGCCGCGGGCTGCGGCTGTGCAACGACGGGTGCTGCCACCGTGGGCTTTGGCGTAGCTATGATTTGTGCAGTATTTTGGGTTTTCGCAGCGCTTTGGCTCTGTGCGCTATTTTGTAGGCTATTGGGGGGTAGTGCAGCTTGCGTTTGTGGTGGTGCGGCGACCGTGTCAACGGGTCGGGGCTTTACCACAGGTTGGGTAATCGCGGTCACTGAACTGGCAACCACCGAATTGGTATTGGCGGCATTTTTGTTGGCATACAGTTGATTTTCAGCACGGCTACGCGCCAAAGCTTCGGCTTCAATCCGCTGTTGCTCGGTCATGTATTGCTGGGCTTGTTGTTCTTGCGCAGCGACCCGTTGCTCCCGTTCTTTTTGTTTTTGCGCCAGTAAATTTTTTTCGGTTGCGATATCCGCGGTGAGTGGCTCGTTGCTGATTGCTGATTGTTTATCTGTCGTGGGTTTAGCGATAACTTGTTGGCTATTGGCTGCAGGTTTAGCAGGCGCTTTCAAGACTTGGTGCATAGTGGCATATAACAGCACGCTACCGCCTAACAATACCGTTGTACCCAATAATGCTTGCTTAGAAAATTTCATGCCAATTACCCTAGTTTATGTGTCTTGATAAATGATTTTTTCAACCTATAAAAATCAACGAATTTTGACTAATCATAGCAAAATTCGCGTTAGCAGTTTTTACCATTGTTAAGATATTAACTGAAAATTTTGAAAAGTAAAATCATTTGACGCACAAATTCGTTATTCACTGAGTGATTGGCTGGTCAGTACACCGCTGATGGTATAAAAAGAACCACACACCAAAATTAGGTCATTCTCTTGGCTTTGGTCAATCACCGATTGGGTCGCCAAATTCAAATCCTCAAAAATAGACACAGAATTAAAGTAGCGTGGTAACAACTCAGTTAAGCGCTCTTGGCTACTGGCTCTAGGGTGAGATATAACGCCGCTGTGAGCACTGTCAATCGGCATAACCGTCTGGGAGAATTGCTGTAGATGGGCGAGCACGGGCTCGATGTCTTTATCAGCGAGCATGGATATGACCAAATGCAATTTGGCGGTTGGATGCTGGCGTTGGTAAGCATGCACATACGGCGTCAACTGCTTGAGCAAAAACTGCATCCCATGCTCATTGTGGGCAACATCAAATACCCATTGGCGAGCTGACATGCGTCTGCTGTCAAAACGCCCTGCCAATTTTACTTTCGGTAACGCAGCTTGGATGTGGTTTTGGGTTATGGTTAATGGGCTGGCTAAGAGGGCGGTGATAGCCGTTGCGGTATTGTGCAAAGACAAATTGGGGATAGGCAACGATAAAGTCACCGCGTTATTGCTATATTGCCATGTCACTGCCGCCTCAGTATGGCGGTAGCCATAATCTTTGCCAAACTGTAGCAAATGGGCATGGTGCTGTGCAATCAAAGGCGCGATGGTTGATGGCATATCGGTTTCGCCATATACCAATGTCAGGTTATCACGCAAAATACCGGCTTTTTCTACGGCTATTTTTTCACGGGTGTCGCCGAGCCATTCGACATGGTCGATACCCACATTGGTAATCACCGCAAGGTTTGGCTCGATGACATTGACGACATCGAGGCGACCGCCTAACCCCACCTCTAATACCCAGACATCACAGTGGTTTTGGGCAAAAATCAAAAACGCGGCAAGCGTCGTCATTTCAAAAAATGACAGCGTCAACCCACAATCCACTCTCGCCTGCTCGATTTTGGCAAACGCATCAATCAAAGTTTGGTCATCGACCATTTCTCCGTTAATTCTGACACGCTCGTTAAACACCAGTAAATGCGGCGATTGATATAAAGCGGTTTTATAGCCTGCTTGTTGACAAATCTCGGCAATAGTGGCGGTGGTTGAGCCTTTGCCATTGGTGCCTGCCACGGTAAACACAAAGGCATCGGTTTGCTTTATACCCAATGCTTGAAATACGGGTATCACCCGCTCAAGCCCCATATCAATCGCGGACACATGGATGCCTTGCATATAGTTTAGCCACTCGGTTAACGAGTTTGAAACGCTAGGCGGCAATGGGGATGGTGGGGGTGCGACGGGTAAGCTTGACTGTTGCATGGATAAAACCGTGATAATAATGAATTAGTGAGCCTGACAAAAATAGGTCATTTTTTTGAGTAAGCGATGAATCGTTTCTTTCATTTGTAAACGATGGACGACCTGATCGACCACACCATGCTCTACCAAAAACTCAGCGCGCTGGAAGGGCTCGCCCAGCACTTCGCGAACGGTTTGTTCAATCACCCGTTTGCCCGCAAAACCAATCATGGCTTTGGGCTCCGCCAAATGGATATCGCCTAACATCGCAAGTGATGCCGTCACACCGCCATACACAGGATTGGTCAGTACCACAATATAAGGAATATTGGCGTGTTTGAGTTTCTCAATCGCTGCCGCCGTACGCGCCATTTGCATGAGTGATAACAAGCCCTCTTGCATACGGGCGCCACCCGATGCGGCAAAACATACCAGCGGGATTTGTTCTTTGAGCGCCGTCTCGGCAGCGAGCACAAATCGATCACCTACCACAGAACCCATTGAGCCACCCATAAAAGCAAAATCAAACGCACAAGCCACCACGGATAGCCGCTGAAGTTTGCCTTTCATGACGATAAGCGCTTCGGTTTCGCCTGTCTTGGCTTGCGCTTCGCTCATTCGTGTTGGGTAAGGCTTGCTATCGACAAAGTCTAATGGATTGCCTGCTTGGTACTGCTGCCCTAGCTCATCATCTACTTGGTCAAAAAACCAGTTCAGACGCGTGCGGGCGGTCATGCTAAGATGTTCATCACACGATGGGCAGACATAATTATTAAAAATCAGCGCCGTATTGGTGATGATTGAATTACAGTTGGGACATTGAGTCGATGGTTCGGTCTCAACCGCCGTCAGTATTTGCTTGGCACGCGGCTTGATGGTGGGTAATGGGCGTTTTAACCAAGTTTCTTCCAGTGTCTGTCCCATCGGTTGAGGCTTCATATCAGTGCTCATAATAAGTCCCTATTAACAGTGCAATTTAAGAGTGCCAATGAATAGTAGTTTTTTGAGTGTACAAGTACAAACTCATTTTATAATGCGTATGCTAACTGATTTTAGCAATAAATGAAATGATTAACCTCAAATACCTCAAACCATTCTATCACTCAAGACTATCAATCGCTTCTCTTAGCTCATCCATTTTATCTAAGATGGCTTTTTTGGCATGGGCAATTTTCTGTTCATCATTGCCCACATCCGCAAAGTTTTTCACTAGCTCACTACCCACAATCACACCATCCGCATATTGTCCGACTGCTTTTGCCGATGCACCATCACGAATACCAAAACCAACACACACAGGCAAAGCAGTTTGTGCTTTAATCGCTTGGACGTGCTCGCCCACATCTTGGGCATCCAATGCTTTTGAGCCTGTTACGCCTTTGACCGATACATAATAGATAAAACCTCCGCCATGTTTTAACACTTGCTCGCGGCGTTCTGGCAAGGTGGTTGGCGCAAGTAAAAAGATTTCGTTCATTGCGGAATTGGCGAGTTTTTGGGTAAAATCGCCCGCTTCTTGTGGCGGTAAATCGACCATCAAAACACCGTCAATCCCTGCATCTTGACAAAGGCTAATAAACTTGTCATAACCGATGATTTCAATCGGATTCAGATAGCCCATGACTAGCACTGGCGTGGTGGTGTTGGTTTTACGAAACGCTTTTACCATCTCAATCGCTTGGCGGGTACTGGTGCCACCTGCCATTGCGCGCTCGCCTGCGAGTGCGATAGTTTCACCGTCTGCCATCGGGTCGGAAAATGGCAAGCCAACTTCGATGACGTCTGCGCCGTGGTCAACGAGTTCATGTAGTAAGCTGACGGTAACAGTTGGGTTTGGGTCGCCTGCCATCACATAAGGAATTAAAGCTTTTTTGTTTTGCGCTCGTAACGTGTTAAATGTGGTTTCAATTCGGGTTGTCATGATTTCACTCTTCAATTTTTCGACTTTGATGTGTTATGTTGCGATTAAAAGGTGGATATATACAAGTTTCATCTTTAACAATATGTTTAGCTACCAACTTATCATCCTCATCCATCTCGTCATACCAATAAGTATCTGTATCCCAACCTTTACGTTGCTCCCATTTTGTATCCGTTTGCACCAATTTATGACTTTCATTAATTTTTAAAATCTCTTCATGATTCATATTTTTTCACTCTATTTTAATAATTCTTGATTATAGACTTCGGACATATCTTGAAAAAATGTGTTCAGTCTTACAGATTAACCTGTGGATTATACCAATGGCTAAAACACGCATTTGATACTTAACCGTCCGTTCGTGGCGTATTTCCCCAACAATACAGATATTTGAGTTTTTTCTTGGCTCAATATTCAGCGATTAGCCAGTCTAAGTCGTAAATCAAATCTCAATCCCATCACGTTTCATGACCGTGTGCAAATCCTTATCCCCACGACCCGACAGATTGACAATAATCGACTGGTCTTTTGACATGGTTTTGGCAAGTTTCAACGCATACGCAATGGCGTGCGAGCTTTCTAGTGCAGGAATAATGCCTTCTTTTTGGGTACATTCACGAAAGCCAACCATCGCTTCTTCATCGGTACAAGGTACGTACTGCACACGGTCGATATCTTTTAAGAAACTATGCTCAGGACCCACACCAGGGTAATCAAGCCCTGCTGAAATCGAATGGGTGCCCAAAATCTGCCCATCATCATCCGCCATCAAATACGTGCGGTTGCCGTGTAATACCCCCACTCGACCGACGGTAAGCGGTGCAGCATGGTTGCCTGTCTCGACCCCATCACCGCCGGCTTCGATACCATACATTTTGACGTCTTTATCATTTAAAAAGTCATAAAATAGTCCAATGGCATTACTACCGCCACCGACACAAGCGACCAACGCATCGGGCAGTTTGCCTGTTTTTTGGTAGTGTTGTAGTTTGGCTTCTTTGCCGATAATGGCTTGAAAGTCACGCACCAGCATGGGGTATGGGTGCGGACCTGCGACAGTGCCAATGACATAATAAGTGCTATCGACATTGGTGACCCAGTCACGCATGGCTTCATTCATGGCGTCTTTGAGCGTGCGAGTGCCCGAGGTGACAGGTACCACTGTTGCGCCAAGCAAACGCATACGATACACGTTCATGGCTTGGCGTTCGACATCATCTGCGCCCATATACACCACGCACTCTAAGCCTAGACGCGCCGCGATGGTGGCAGTTGCTACGCCATGTTGTCCTGCGCCTGTCTCGGCAATGATGCGTTTTTTGCCGACCATTTTGGCAAGCAACGCTTGACCGATGGTGTTGTTGACTTTGTGAGCGCCTGTATGGTTCAAGTCTTCACGTTTAAGATAAATCTGCGCGCCACCGATATCATCACTTAGGCGCTTAGCATGATAAAGTGGCGTTGGTCTGCCAACATAATTGACCAAGTCGTCTTGAAAAGCTTTCCAAAATTCGGGGTCAGCTTTGGCAGTGTTATAGATATGCTCAAGTTGTTCTAATGCCGCCATCAGGGTTTCAGAGACAAAGCGTCCCCCATGAATGCCAAAATGTCCGCTGGCATCTGGGTATTGATTGAAGTCTTTTACTTCAGTTGGGTTTTGAATGTTCATTATTTTCTCTCTAATTTTATAAATCTTTAACGACTTTTAAACCTGCAAAGGTCTGTGCAGTGGGCATGACTTCGATACGGTTGATATTGACGTGTTTGGGCTGTTCAATCAGCCATGCCACCATATTGGCGATATCTTGTGGGGTGACATATTGCACGCTGTCATAAACTTGGGCGGCTTTGGCGTCATCGCCATGAAAGCGAATATTGCTAAACTCTGTGCCACCACATAGTCCTGGCTCGATATTACTGACACGGATATTTTTACCGACCAAATCGGCACGTAAGTTTAGGCTAAACTGGGTCACAAAGGCTTTGGTCGCGCCATACACATTACCACCAAAATACGGATAATTGCCTGCGGTTGAGCTTAAATTAATAATGTAACCGTCGTTGTTGGCGACCATACTAGGCAGGATTTCATGGGTTAAGTGAATCAAGCCTAGAATATTGGTATTGACCATTTGTTGCCAATCGGCAAAGTCTGTTTTATCCGCGGGTTCAAGTCCCAGTGCCAATCCTGCGTTATTGACCAGTACATCGATGTTGGTAAGCAAATCATTTGGCAAAGTTTGTAGCGCGGTTTTGGTGGTGGGCAAGTCCGATACGTCAAAGTTTAGCGGGATAAAGTTATCGCCCAGTTGGGTCTGTAGTTCATCCAGTTTTTCTTGGCGTCTGCCAGTGCCGATGACGGTATGACCTTTTGAGATGAGTAATTCGGCAATCGCTTTGCCAAACCCTGCGGTTACGCCTGTGACCAAGATATTCATATTGTTACCTATAATTTTATGTACTAATATACTAGTACGTTAGTATATACCAATTTATTTGAAAAGCAATCTTTATCCTTACAGGATTTATTTGCGAGTTTGTTCAATAAATTTTTGCATTTTCGCCAAACTTTTAACGCCTTTTGCTGACTCAATGCCGCCGCTGACATCCACGCCATACACATTGGTTTTGGCAATCGCTTCGCCCACGTTATCCGCCGTCAATCCACCAGCCAAAATAATCGGTAAAGGTGAGTTTTTAGGGATTTTATCCCAATCAAAACTATCGCCCGTTCCGCCAAATTTATCGGGATGATAGGCGTCAAGTAGCACGCTACACGCGCCAAAGTCTTTAAGTTCTTGAATTTGGGTGACAATCGTCTCCGTGGTGTCATCATGGCTGATACGTAATGCCTTTATCCAGCGTTTATTGATTCTATCCGCCATCAGCTTGCATTCTTGCGGCGATTCATCACCGTGAAACTGTATGATATCAAACGGCACGTGATGCGATAGATAAACCAATTCTTGCTCGGGCATATTGACCACCAATGCCACCACCGTGGTAAACGCAGGCACCGCTTTGGCAAGCTCACAGGCTTGCTCGGCGGTCACCGCTCGCGGACTTGGCTCATAAAATACAAAACCCACCGCATCGACGCCAAGATTGACCGCATTTGTAATATCTTCAAGTTGGGTAAAGCCGCAAAATTTGACCGCTGTATTTTTCATTGAGTTGTGTTTGTCTTGGGAATGATAAAAGCTAGTATAACGAAAAAAGGCACCCAAACGGATGCCTTTTCTCAGTCTTTTATTAGGCTATAACGAATGTCACATTCGCTTAAATTAAAGCCGCCTAGATTAAGCCTCTTTTTTTTCTGATTGTTCTGACTTTTCCACCTTGTCTGCATCGTCAGCTTTCTTCGCTTCTGCAAGTTCTTCTATTTTTTCCTGAGCAGTCTCTTGAAGCGTGGCTGCTTTTTCTTGAACTGTTTCTTTTTTTTCTTGAACTGTTTCTTTTAAGGTTTCAGCTGTTTGCATGACACTGTCAATCACTGTGCTTTTGTCATCAGCGCTATCTTTAGCATGGTCTTTGGATTGCGCTTTAGCGTGCTTTTTGCTATCTGCTGCTGATTTGGCGGTGTTGATACCGAGCATGCTATAACAAGGACAATGACCTGTCGCACCCGATACTAAGGGTATTAAGCCAAGCATTTTCATCTTTTTGCTTTTCGCTGATTTTAGTAAAGCTAGACCTGCCACAACACGCGCGATACGCTCTTTGTTGCCCACATTGGTTTTCATTTATTATTTTCCTTATTTTATGATAATTGATTTAAGGGAATTTTAAGGTAGCGAACGCCATTGTTTTCTGGTTTTGGCAATTCACCTGCATTGATGTTAACTTGTACTGATGGCAAAATCAAACGTGGCATTGCAAGTGTTTTGTCACGTTGGTTACGCATTCGTACAAACTCTGCTTTAGGCGTCCCTTGTTTGACATGAATGTTGCGTAATTTTTGCTCACCGACACAAACCGTTGCGATATGCTCACGCCCGCCCTTGGGTGGGTAATCATGGCAAAGATACAGCAGGGTATCATCGGGCAAGGCTAATAAACGCTGAATCGAGTCATACAAATCCTCAGCACTACCATGGGGAAAGTCACAGCGTGCAGAGCCGACATCAGGGGCAAAAATAGTATCACCGACAAATACCGCAATTTTTTCTTTGCCTACGCTTTTATCCGTCACTTTATATGCCATATCGGCTGGGGTATGACCCGGTACATGCATGGCGGTAATGCTCAAATCACCCAGTGTTAGCTCGCTGCCTTCCTCAGTCAAAATATCAAATTGACTGGCATCGGTGGCTAGGTCGTCAAAGTTAAAAATGGTTTTAAAGGTTTTTTGCACCTTATCGATATATTTACCCATCACTATTTTACCGCCTAATTGCGCCTTGATATAAGGCGCCGACGATAAATGATCGGCATGGGCGTGGGTTTCGATGATATAGTCTAAGGTCAACCCTTGTGATTTGATAAACCCAATGACCTCATTGGCATTGTCATAGCTAATTTTGCCGGCTGCTGGGTCAAAATCCAATACTGGGTCGATGATGGCACAGTGTTTGCTAGCTTCATCAACTAGAACGTGGGTAAAAGTTTCAGTGTCGTTGTCTAAAAAAGAATGAATGTTCATAAATTTTCCTGTTATCTAAAAACGCTTTTGGCATATCTTTATGGCAATTTCAACTGAAAAAACACTTTATACTTTTGTATAATAGCCGCATTGCAAGGCATTGCTCAATTCATTATATTATTTTATAATATGTTTTTCAATATATTGTATTAGCGCAAACGTTTATTGATTTTAAAATTATGTGATAAGTTTGATGGTAGCAGCACTTAGTATCAGCCATTGCGTATCAGCCATCAAAACACTTTGGGGGAAAGTCATGTCTGAAATTGCCGAACCGCAGTCCGATGCGCCTGTGTCAATGGATGCAACCATGCTCCATCAAATGCACGCTGCTGCAGGAAAAGCCAGCCAGTTGTTAAAATCGTTATCTCATCCTGACCGCTTGATGCTGCTGTGTCAATTGACGCAAGGTGAGCATTGTGTGAGCCAGCTTGAGGAGAAAGTGGGACTCGGTCAGCCAAGTCTGTCGCAGCAATTGGGGATTTTGCGTAAAGATGGTTTGGTCAACACCCGCCGCGAGGGCAAACAAATCTATTATTCAGTCGCCAGTGAGGATGCCTTAGCAATCCTCAATGTACTGTATGATCGCTTTTGTCAGACAAAATAATTAAGTCTAAAGCTAACCAATCCGCTAATTTATCAGAGTAACCACTTTATCGGAATAACCACCTTGCCATTACATTTAGCCAACTTGCGACGATTACCCCACTGGGTAACGCACTATAACAAGGCAAATCTCAGTCAAGATTTGTTGGCGGGTGTTATCGTGGGTATTTTGGTGATTCCGCAAAGTTTGGGTTATGCCATGCTGTCAGGGTTGCCCCCTGTATATGGGTTATATTCAGCGATTGTACCGGTACTGGTGTATGCGTGGATTGGCGCAAGCTCGGTCAATGCCGTCGGTCCTGTGGCAATTACGGCGATTATGACCGCACAAGCGCTGCAGCCCTATAACGAATTACCACCGATGCATTACGCCATTATGGCGTCATTTTTGGCGCTGATAACAGGGGCACTATTGTGGCTAGCAAGCGTGTTTCGGCTCGGCTGGATTACCCAGTTTATTAGCCGTGGCGTGACGGCAGGGTTTATTAGTGGTGCGGCGATTTTGATTTTGGTCGGGCAAATCAAATATGTGACGGGTATCGCGATCAGTGGCAATTCACTGCTAGAGAATGTTGAAACTTTTTTGTTTCACCGCCGTGAGTTGCACGTGCCCACCTTGATGGTCGGTGTTGCGGCATTCACCATACTGTTTATCAACCGCTATTATCTTAAAACTTGGCTCAAGCCTTTATTAGCCCCCAAAATCATTGAGGTCATCACGCGTATGTTACCCCTTGCGGTGCTGGCAATCGGTATTATCGCCAGTCAATTTGGCAACTTTGCCGCTATAGGTATTCGCACAGTGGCGGATGTACCCAGTGGTTTGCCGCATTTTGTGCTGCCGTTTTATCAGATTTCGCCCGTAGAACTCATCAATCTATTGCCTGCAGCAGGATTGATGGCGCTGATTGCGTTTGTCTCTAGCAACTCGGTTGCCAGCTCATTTGCCCGACAACGCCATGAAGCTTACGATGCTAATCTGGAGCTCAAAGGCTTGGGCGTTGCCAATATCGCAGGTGCGTTTTTTCAGTCGTTTACCATTGTCGGTGGCTTCTCACGCACCGCGGTAAATGTCGATGCGGGCGCGCAAAGTCCCCTTGCCAGTATTTTGTCGGTACTGGTGATGGCATTGGTGCTGCTGTTTTTTAGCCAGACTTTAGAGCCACTTCCCTATGCCATATTGGGCGCTACGATCATGTCAATGATTATCAGCCTGATTGATGTACAAACACTCAAGCAAGCGCTGCGCTATGACAAACTCGATGCGCTGGCATTTGGCGTGGCACTCACAGGTGTGTTATTGTTTGGGCTAAATATTGGCTTGGTGCTGGGGCTGTTTGCCTCCTTTGCAGGTTTGATTTGGCAAACCAGCCACCCGCATATCGCGATTGTGGGTCAAATTGGTGATACCGGGCATTTTCGTAATGTTGCACGCCATGCAGTGACCCAGTTTGATGATTTGTTGATCATTCGCATTGATGAAAGCCTGTTTTATGGTAATGCCCAGTCCGTACTACAGTTTATTGAGCAAGCGATTGTCAGACATTCACAGACTAAAAATCTGGTGCTGATGTTGTCGGCAGTCAATCATATTGATTTGACGGCACAAGATATGCTCATCAATTTAAACCAAAATTTGGCAGCTCAAGCTATCGCCCTACATTTTTCGGAAGTCAAAGGGCCTGTGATGGATGTGATTGAAAAAACCGATGTGATTCAAAAATTAACAGGCAAGGTATTTTTAAGTACGCAACAAGCGGTTAAACAATTAACCCAATAAATATACTTGTCGTAGTCAGTAAAAACATGAATAATCAACGCTAACTTTATAAGGAAACACAACATGCCAAAAAATACTGTTTTTTATGGTCAAATTGAGCCACAGCAAGTTGACAAAATCGCAGCGCAGGGTTTTAAAACCATCATCAACAACCGCCCCGATGGCGAAGAACCCAACCAACCGCTACAAACAGATATCGCTACTGAAGCACAGCAAGCAGGACTCGCCTATCATTATCTACCGGTCGTTGGGGGTCAATTAACCCGTGAGCAAGTTGAGCAGTTTGCCGAGATTTTTAATCAAGCAGAAAAACCCGTGTTTATGTTCTGCCGTTCGGGTAACCGCTCAAACGTGTTATTTCAGTCTGCCAAACAGCTTGATTTGCTAGATGACTAATCATTTTTAGTGAAAGCCATGACATCAAAAATCACCCTATGGATAGACGCTGACGCAATTCCCAATATTGCCAAGCAAATCATCATCAAAGCCGCGGAGCGCACGCAGACGACCACGATTTTTGTCGCCAATCGTGCCATTGCTTTACCGCGGTTGCCAGTTTTGCAGGTGACAGTGGTCGAAGGCGGTTTTGATAAAGCGGATGACTATATCGCAGCGCACTGTGTGGCGGGTGATGTGGTCATCACAAGCGATATCCCACTTGCCAATGACTGCATTGAAAAAGGCGCCAAGGTAGTCACCTCTCGCGGTTTTGTGTATGACAAAGACAACATCAAGCAAAAGCTTAATATGCGCGATTTTATGGATACCATGCGAAGTACGGGCGTGTTAGAACCTTCACAGCAAGGTGGACAAGCGCCCTATAGCGACAAAGACAAACAAGCCTTTGCCAATATTTTAAATGCTTGGATTCGCTAGTTGATTATGCTAAACCCTATTCGTGCTATTAAGTTATTGTATCAACTAGAAAATCACCCCGAACCGCTGGGTGTCAGTCAGGCGATGATTGAGCAAAATGAGCAGGCCTTGGGCGTTCAACTACCTGCAGGTTTGTATCATTATTTATTGGCTTTAGGCAATATTGCTAGTCTCAATAGTGGCTTTAATCACCTTGGTTTATTGCCGTTAGAACGCTTGGGCGACCATCTCGTCATTGGCAAAACCTGCGATAATGACGGCGTTTGGGGCATTCATGTAGATGACTTAAGTCCAAAAAAGCAGCATAACCCGATGGTGCAAATGAGCCGCAACTTTGATGCGATTGAACCAAGCGAAATTCATTGGTTTGATGAATTACCGTTAGCGGAGTTCTTACTGGCGCAAGCGATTATTAATGGCGTCAATGGTGGATTGAAACACCATGCACAAATTTATGATTTTGATGGACGGTCAATTCCAGCTGATTTGAGTGAAAAATTACAGCATATCGCCAGTGAAATCACCAAACTGCGGCAGCCGCATGAGCGCTATTTTGAAGCGGAAGATTTTGGTGTGGTGATGTTATTGAGTATAGATGAGTCTATTCCCAATGCCTTGATGATTGGTTCGCAAGATGAACACAAATTCAATGATTATATCCAGCAATTAGCGATTAGATTTGCAAATTAACCCAGCCGTAGCATTATGACGACTTAGCAAACCATTTTTGTCCAAACATAAAAAACGATACGCCCACCAGCATCAATACAATCCCCAAAAATTTACTCCAATGCAGGGTTTTCACAGGCATACCAAATAAACCCAAACTATCCACCACCATGCCCATGACCAGCTGACCTAAAATAAACAAAAACACCGTATTGGTAACACCGATTTTTGGCGCTAAAAAAATCGACGCAAAAACAAAAAACGCCCCCAGCGCACCGCCAAGCCATTTCCACCAATCACTGATTTGCATGTCTGATAGACCCGATTGTACCGCTTGCCAATCGACAAATAGCAAAGACACTAAGAACAATAATAGCGCGCCAACCGTAAACGATACAAATGCTGCCATTAACGGTTGACCACCAAACATTGCACCCAATCGGGTATTAATCGCTGCTTGAATCGGGATGCCCAAGCCTGCCATCAGCCCCAAAAATAAATGCCAAATTTTCATGTCAATTCCTATTTTTTTGAGTTCACTGCTGTTAGGCGTGAGGGGTGGGGAAAGCGATGACATCGCGGATATGGGTTTTGCCCGTTTTAATCATCAGCAGCCTGTCAATGCCAAGCGCAATGCCACTACAAGCTGGCAGGGCATCACAAGCTGCCAGCAGGTTCTCGTCAATTGGCATCACAGGTAGCCCGCGTTTTTTACGCGCCACATTGTCTTCATCAAAGCGCAGACGCAGCGCTTGTCCATCAGCCAGCTCATCATACGCGTTGGCGATTTCAAGACCGTTGATATACAGCTCAAAGCGTCTAGCTACCCGATTGCCATCTTTGTCTGTGACCGTCTTGGCAAGCGCGGCAGTGGCGACAGGATAATCGTAGATGAGTGTCGGTAGCGCTTTTCCCAAATTAGGCTCCACCAAATGACTAAATAACAAATCTAACCAGCCTTGGTGATCCTCCCCCAAATCAATGTTCAGACCATTATCTTTGGCGATGGCTTTGAGGGTATCGCAACTGGCATCGAAGGGATGAATTTTAACAAAATCCATAAAGGCATCCACATAGCGGTAATGGTCAAAAATCACCGGATAGCCGAGTACCGCGGACACCAAGTCATTGGTTTCTTTTGCCAGTTCATCCAAGCTAAAATTGGGACGATACCATTCAAGCATGGTAAATTCAATGTTGTGACGGCTGCCAATTTCGTTGTCGCGAAACACGGGGCAAATCTGGTACATCGGCACTTGCCAAGCTGCCAATAGACGCTTCATGGCAAATTCGGGTGAGGTGTGCAGATAATAGGTTGTTGGATGGTCACCCACAGTGACATTGCTAGAGACGGATTGCAAAAATATATCGGTGTTGCCCGCCTGTGACATCACCGGGGTTTGTACTTCTAGCACCTGTCGCTCGGCAAAAAACTGGCGAATGGTGGCGTACATCGCAGCACGGGCTTGGGCGGTTTGTAGGGTGCAAGTAGGTTGATAAGTGGTTGACATAGCAGTTTGGATAGTTGGATTTGCGACAATATTAGCAGACCCAAAAAAAATAGCCAGTATTTTCCCATACTGGCTATTTTTGCTTTACGTCATGGTGAATATTTTTATCAAATTTTAAACACGTATGATTGCCATTCACGGCGCAGCGGATAATTTTTACGCAGGTTATCGAAGTCTTTGCCTTCAATATCACCGTTTGCATTTGCCACACTACGTAAACGCTTGTCATCGGCTTTGATATCATACATCACAGGAATTTTATTGAGCAGTTGGTGGCGCTCGTGGTCTTTGAGTGGGTTATGCACTTTTTGAAACAGTGGCACTTCAACTGGCATCAAGGTATGAAAATCAACCGTTGGGGCAACCTGTAAATAGTTGCATAAGGCATTGTAGACAAACTGTGTGCCCCTAAGTTTGCCTTCTAGGGTATAACCTGCGATATGCGGGGTAACGATACTACAGGCTTTGAGCAGCTCTGCATCGATATTGGGCTCGTGCTCAAACACATCGAGTACACACACATTCGGGCTTGCGACAATATCATCACGACCGAGCACTTCACCGCGCGAGGTATTGATGATGATGGCAGTGTCGGACACGGTTTGCCAACGTGCTTGGGTCATCAGATAGTCGTGATGGGTGGGATATGAGCTGTTGTGCGCATGCGTCAGTGGCACGTGAAAGCTAATCACATTGCTTTCTTGCAGCACAGTTTCAAGTTTGGCGTTGTTGACCACCGACGGTGGTTTGAGTGGGTCATAGCCCAGCACATTCCAGCCATAGGAAATCGCATATTGGGCGAGGGTATTACCGATATTGCCCACCCCAATAATGCCAAGGTTGATGGGTTTGAAAAAATAGTCAGGGCGCAAATTGGCAATCGCTGCCACCACATATTGTGCAACCGAGTGTTTACTACAGCCAGCGGCATAGGCAAAAATGATACCGCGCTTGGCGAGGTACTCCACATCGACATGGTCGATGCCGATGGTGGCACTACCAACAAATTTGACGCTTTTATTGTTGTCTAACAACAGCTTGTTGACAGGCGTGACGGAACGTACTAACAAAATATCAGGCTGATGCTCATCTATCACAGCCGCGTCAATCTCACGCCCTGCCATCGCAATCAATTCAATGGGTCGCCCTAAAGTGTGTTCATTAAAAAAATCGCTTAAATGAGCAATATTGCCATCAGCAATAATTTTCATATTGTATCCCTATCTTTCTTTTTGTTGTCATCATCCAACTTACAGACCGTTAGCATAACAAATTTTTATGACCTTTTGATGTGTATGCTGACTTTTTTCAATTGACTTCCTCCCCTCCCTATCGTTCGGGGATTCCTTCTGCAAGACGGTCAAGCCCGACCGCAAGAATGTTCTTACTGGCGTTAATATCTCTATCATGCCGTGTGCCACACGTTGCACAAGTCCATTCTCTTATTCGCAAACCTGCTCTACCTTTCGGACTACTGGACATATCGCCACAGCACGAGCAAGTTTGGGTAGTGTATTTCTCATTCACGATTTCAAAACGGCAACCTGCGTTCTCGCATTTGTAGGTCAGTTGTCGCTTGAGTTCAAACCAACCTGCATCGTAAACCGATTTGGCTAGTTTGCCTTTTTTACTGTTAAATTGGGTGGTTTTAACATCACCCACCACGATTAGGGCATTGTCTTTAACTAGCTGTGTGGTGAATTTGTGGATTAGGTCTTGGCGTGTGTTTTTGATTTTGGCATGGATAGCCTTGACACGCTGTTTATTTTTGGCGCGTTGGGCGATGGCTAATGCTTTGGCATATTTGAGCGTTTGCTTGATTTGTAGTTTATCGCCATTTGAGGCTGTAGCACTGTCTTTTAAACCTAAATCAATACCGACGCTACCAGTTCCACATGATTGTTTGGGGTAATCTTTGACCGTGACACACGCATACCAACGGTTACGACTGTCTTGGACTAACTCACAAGTGTTAATTTGGTATAGGCTAAGGTTGTAGCTATCCCACATATCAATAACTAGCTTTTGCCCTTTGGCTAGGCTTAGTTGCAAGGTTGATTTTAAGCCCTTTTTGCCTGTTTGGTGCGTAGCAATATGCTTAATGGCAGATTGTTTAAATGGTAGCCAACCCAAGCTTTTACGCTTTGATGTTGGGTTGTTGGTTCGCCATGATAACTTAGCTTTTTTGAATTGTTTTCTAGCTTTGGCATGGGTTTCATTGATTGCCTGAATAGTCTGACTATGCAAGTCTAGTAACTCACCGCTACCTTTGGTGTAGTCGTTTAGGTCATAAGCACTAAAGAATTTGCCAGTTTTTTGTAGGTGTCTGTAACTCAAATCATTGACATAATTCCACACGAAATTGACCGAACCGCTTAGGCGGTTCAGTTGGTCTATATGTTTATCTCGTATGCGTAACTTGAGTGTTTTCATTGGATTATTTTAACAAAATTTATGCAAGTATTATAGTGCATGAGCTTCCTTATACCCACTGCTTCAAGTCGGTGGTTTTACGGCAACGGTGATAAAAATTGGGCAAATTTATCGCATCAATTTGACCAGTATCACCATGATAATCAAAACAAACACCCCACCGAGAGCAATCACCAGGAGTTTTTTATCTTTTGCTGTATCTTTGGTGGATAATTGGGTTTGTAAGCGCAGCTTGTCATTCATAAGTTGCTGCGTCAACTCATTGGAAAGCGCGGATGGCGGCATTGCCTTTGATGTCAGTGAGGTCTGTGATGTTTGAGCTGCCTGTGGTGTTGACTCTATTGATGGCTGTAAAGTTGGCTTTACATCAGCAAGTTTTTGCCCAGTCGTTTGTTGAATAGTGGCTTGTTGAATAGTCGCTTGTTGCATACTGCCCTGTTGCTTAGCAGTAGCTGACATGGGGTTTTCTAGCTTGTCTGACAACACGATAGCTGAACTTTGTTGTCGGCTAGGTGCTCGATTGGATGCTCGATTGGGTTTAAATTTTGGCCATAGCCGCTTTTGGGTTGCGGCATCGGTGCTATCCTGTGCGTATTTTTGCTGCCAGTGGATATAGGGAAGTAAATCATAATCTTGCCCAAATTGCTCATAAGCCAAGCTTAGCCAGTAATGATAATAGGCTTTATCCCATAGTTGGCTAGGCAATACCATAATTTCGCCCTGCTCGGCTTTATTTTGGTAAGCATTAGTATGAATGATAATGGGCACTATGCTGTTTGATAACATGCCATTGGGCAAATGACGCCGCCAAATCCAACTGGTAGTTATCCGATAGTTTGTCGCTGCGATACTGGCTGGATAAGCCAAATTAAATACCCTAGATGTGTGGTCTTGGCAATGTAATTGATAAAACGCCACGTCCGGTGCAGCATTTGTCGGCTGATTGACTGTGCCAATCGCATCCATTAATTGACTTGCCTTGGCTTGCAAGTCTTCTACCCTTGCTTGCCCGCTTGGATCAAACAAAATGTCGGCACAACTAATCCGATGGTTGGTAAAAGGCGTGTCGCGTTCTTCTTCTGACATAGGCTGGGTTAACGCCGCATCAGATTTTATCACGACGCCCCACACCACTTTGCCATAGCGATATAAATCCTCAGTCGCTTCTACTTGCCGATATAGTTCATCTTTAATCAAGTTATCACTGACGTATACCTGCAAATAGCTTTGTTCATGGTGGCTGGCTTGCAAAATATGTTTGGCCAAATCAAACCCGCGCCAATCAATGCTGGTATAGTCAAAAGCTGCCATATTCACAGTGGGTTGATTATCGAGTATCGGCAATAGCGCAAAATCAAAATGCGTCACCAGCTGCGTGTTTTGTTGCTGGATACGCTGGTCTTTGGGCGGCAATACCCAGCTATCAAGTTGATTGACATAGGCATCTTGCCACAACGTTTTGACCGCGGTATTTTGTGTTGAAGGTGCGCTTAGCAGTGCTTGGTAAAAGTGAGTGGTTAACGCGGCTACTTGTTCGGATGTAATCGCTGTTTGTGCGCCATTTTGATGACTGACTAACGGATAAATTTTTAGACTGTGCCAATCATTCGCGGGCTGATACGGCAACACAAGCTGCAGCTGTAAGCGAGGGTTGTCATACACCCATATCTCAATCACGATCCCTTCAGTGCGCCTCATCGGCAAATTGGTATAGCTATCAAAACAGCCAACGGTTATGGGGGCTAATTGTGGATTTTGATGCAGCGTTTGGTAGAGGCTATCAATCACCGTGTCTGTGTCTGTATCTGTGGCTGTATCTAAATCCGTATCGCTAGGAGATAACAGCGCAATATTGGATGGATTAAATGCGGTTAATTCATCCCCTGTATTGTCGCTGCTATGCGCTTGATACACACAAGGTAAAATCGGCTCACCTTGTGATAGCCTTGATAGCACAGACGCCACTAACGCACCCGCCGCCTGCATGGCTGACGTCCAAGGCGCTGGCAAGTCAGCGGTAGCGCTCACAGCGTCTTGATAAGGATAAACTGCTAGGTGACCTGCATTTTGCCGTTGTAAAATATCGGCAAACTCAGCAGCGGTGGTCGGAAAATTGCTAGCAAGTCCAAATAACCGATTGGTCACTACCAGCATTGGCGTGCGATAGCAGTCCTCAAACAGCAGTACAAAACTATGCTCAAGGCATTTAGCAAACGCCTCGCCCAAGCTGTCATACATCTGCGCAAAAGATACCCAGCGCACGGGCGCATTGGCCAAGCGACTGCTGGTCACGCCAATATAAAACCCCAGCAAATAGCAAAATGCTTGACGTGAGGCGTCTTGCAAAAAGTCCAGATAATCCGCTTGCGTAAACCCAAACGCCTGCTGAATAGCCGATAACGCCTCATCAATTTGCACCAAACTATCACGACTATGATCAAAATTCACCGCTGCCAGATAGGTAGAAAATGCGATAGCGGCATCCTGTAGTTTGCCTGTTTTCACTTTTGCCAAATAGCCCTGACACACCACCTCAGGCGATTGCAATAAGTTGACTTGCGATTGCTGATACACGGTCTGCGTCATCTGGGCAATAAACTGTGGCAACACATCCTTACCCTGCAGCAAATCTGGTAATAGCTTAAGCGGTTGGCAATATACCTTATGCCCGATGCGCGCGGTGAGTGACGCGTAAAAATCGGCAGGTAACTGTGACTGGGTGGGGTACTTATTTTGCCGTGCCAGTTGCGCTGACATCCTGTCATAGTCATACCAAGCAATCGTTTGCCCGGTGGTTTTGGCTAAATAGTCTGCAATATAAGCGGCGAGCGCTACTATAAGTGCTTGCCCGCTTTGGTTTGCCAATAGTTGTGACAACTGAATGTGGCGTTTTGCCATTGCTGCAAAAAACCGACTCAGCCGCTGTAGGCTGTTGGCTGAATAATCAAAGTCAATCTTTTGCAAGTTTTCCCAAAACAGTATCTCAAACGGCGGTGTCTGCTTGGTCTGCAAATAATATAATAAGGTGTTGACTTGTTGGGCGGTGGTCGGCTTCATCGGGGTTTTTTGGCAACAATTTTTTATCATTTTGGGGTAAATTATTAGCTTTGGCAAGTGCTAGCCGTGGGTGCTGCCGCAATAAAAAAACCCAGCCCATTTTGGGTGAATGGGCTTTTGTCATCTACTGACTTTTAGATTCTGACTTATAAACTTTTTTGACGCTTATTTTAAAAAATCAGGGTCTTTATAAGCCGGGTTTGGATAATCATAAAAACCCTTCCCCACTTCAAACCCTGTGCGACCTTTATCAATCAGTTCGGTTTGCAGTTTTTGGATAAATCGCTCGGCAGTTTTTGAGCCTGTTTTGGCTTTTTGCTGGCTGATATTAACAATGGTATTAACCCCTACGATATCCATCATGGCAAACGGTCCCATCGGTGCACCTGTGCCAATCATCCAAGTTTTGTCAACGGTCTGGGGATCGGCAATATCATTGGCATACAAATGCATACCGGCATTTAAAAAAGGCACCAATAGGGTATTTAAGATATAGCCAGGCTGTTCTTTATTGAGTGGTAACGCCACCATGCCAATGGCTTTGGCATAAGCAACAATGCTGTCAAATACCGCAGGGTCGGTATGCGCTGAGCCCATGACTTCTGCGGTGTTGTTCACCCAGATACGGTTGGCAAAGTGTAACGCCAAAAATTTATCGGGGCGACCTGTAGCCTCGACCATTTGGCTAGGAATCAACGTTGAGCTGTTACTGGCAAAAATCGTGTGGCTAGGGGCTACCTTTGCCAGGGCCTTATAAAATTCATTTTTGATATCGAGGACTTCTGGTAAGGCTTCGATCACCAAATCAGCCTGTGCCACCGCTTCGCCCAAGTCAGTCACATAGCGAATCGCATGGGTGATTACTTGGGCTTGTGCTGGGCTTTTGTCATAGAATTTGGCGTAGATGGGCATGAGTTTTGCGATGCGCCCTTTCACCTTTTCAGGTTCTTGATCAAAGATTGTGACGTTAAAGCCAAAAAAGGCATTTTGCATGGCGATTTGAGAACCCAGTACGCCGCCGCCCGCTACCGTAACCTGCTTGATGGATGAAGTATTTGCTGTTGTCATGATTTATTCCTTTAAATCGCTATTAATAGTTGGCAAGTTATTGTAGCGGATTTTGGGTAGTATGCCTACCTCACCAATATAGACTGACAAGGCAACACCATATTAGCCGCCAAAAAAAGTTACTCGCCAAAAAAAATTAGCCGCCAAAAAAAAAGCCAAACTATGACGTTTGGCTTTTTTTGAAAAATAATTAAAAAATTATTGCAACATGAGGTATTCAAACGCACTGAGTGCCGCTTTACTACCTTCGCCCATCGCAATATTAATTTGCTTAAATGGCACGGTAGTGACATCACCACAGGCAAAAATTCCGGGTTTGTTGGTTTGGCATTTCTCATTGATTTCAATTTCACCAAATTTGGTCACCTGTACCAAATCTTTGACCACTTCCGAGTTTGGCACCAGTCCGATTTGCACAAAGATAGCAGATAATGGCAATTCTTTGTTTTCACCAGTGGTACGGTCTTGGTAAATTAGCGAACTGACTTTACCATCAGTTGCTTTAACTTCTTGGCTCGCTACACTTGTCATGATATCGATATTATCGCGCTCTTTGGCTTTATTAATCAATACTTGGTCTGCTTTGAGCGTGTCAGCAAATTCTAACACTGTCACGTGTTTGACAATGCCTGCCAAGTCAATTGCCGCTTCAATCCCTGAGTTACCACCGCCCACAACTGCCACGTCTTTGCCTTTAAAGAACGGACCATCACAGTGCGGACAATACGCAACGCCACTACCGATATTTTCGTCTTCACCTTTGATATTAAGCTTACGCCATTTTGCCCCCGTCGCTACGATAATCGCACGAGTGCTAAAACTTTCACCGGTATTGAGCGTAATTTGGTAGGTTAGCTTATCCTCGCCTTGCTCATTTATTTGTGCAGAATTTTCGGTGATGGATGTCACGCTTACCATTTCTTTGACCGTGATACTATAAGCGGTAATATGTTTGACAAAATTGGCAGATAATTCATTACCATTGGTCAATGGGATTGAAATCAAGTTTTCGATATCTTGGGTATCTTTCACTTGCCCACCGATACGATCAGCTACCATGGTCACTTTTAAGCCTTTACGTGCCACATAAATGGCAGCCGCCACACCCGCAGGTCCGCCACCGATGATGGTCACATCTTGCTGCTCAAGCTGTTCGGCTGCTGCGGCACCACTCATCAAATCTGGATATTGCTGTTGCAGTTTCTCAATGAGTTTGGCAGTGTCAATTTTACCATTGGCAAAAGGTTTACCATTTAAATATACCGCAGGTACGCCTTGGATATTGCGCTCGTTAATCAAGTCTTGGAACACACCACCATCAATCATTTCATTGCTGATGTTGTCATTCAATAACGCAAATTGGTTTAGCGCTTGCACCACGTCAGGACAGTTGTGGCAAGACAACGAGACGAAAGTTTCAAATTTTAGCGGTTGTTTAATCGCCTTAATGATATTTTGAATACCTGGGTCAAGTTTGAGCTCACTGCCACCTGATTGTAAAATAGCCAAAATCAATGAGGTAAACTCGTGACCACCGGGAATACCACTAAAAATGATACCCGTATCTTTGTCTTGGCTACGGATTTTAAAACTCATCGGTGATAGATTGGCATCGAATTGTTGACTCAAACGAATCTTGTCAGTAGTGCCTGCAATTTGGGTCAAAAAATCCACCAGTTCAGCGCGCTGTTCATGCTCACCTTCACCCAACACAAACTCAATCGGGCGAGTCATACGTTCGCTATAAGTTTTTACTGCATCTAATAAACCTTGATCTAACATGGCATTTTCCTTCTAGTCATTGGGTAAGTCATTTTGTTAACCTTATTATTGTGATTTTTGCAGGCTTTGACAATCTAAGAAAGTTGATAGCTATGTTTTAAAAAACAAAACGTTTATTATTTTATATAACAAAATATTAATACTCCGAATACTCAATTTTTCTTAGCTGCTCGCTGACGATAATCTTTAAATACGTATCCCAAAGCGTATCACGGGGATAATTCATCAGCTGATCATGCAGTTCATTGAATACTACTAAGTGATTGTTTTCCATATAATTGCACCGATTAAACCCCTATTAACATCCCTATAGCAGCCTATTTCAAGATCAAATTTTATCGCATAGTTACCTCACTCCTAACCAACTAACAAAAGGATGGTAACTATGTCTATGTCAATTGCTGTTAATGAGCAGAAGCAAATCGTCAATGTTAAGCAAGTCGAGCGAGGGCTGGCTTGTATGTGTTTTTGCTTTGAATGCGCGGAACCTGTGGTGGCTCGTAAAGGTGAGAAAAATGAGCATCACTTCTCGCATCTAAGTAATAAAGAAAGCTGCACGATTCACCCTGAAAGTATCCTACACAAGTTTGCTAAGCAAGTCATTATGGAAGAGAAATATTTAACACTACCATCACTACCTGATGACGAAAATAGTGAAGATAAAACTTGGGAGTTTGATCAACTAATCGAAGAGCAAGCTGTTGGCTGTATTCGACCTGATATAGTCGCAACGGTTGACGGAGAAATGATGTTTATTGAAGTTGCTGTGACTTCTTTCATCGATACTGATAAAGCAGATTTTATTAAGCAATTAGGTATTAAGACCGTTGAGATCGATTTGAGAGAAATCCTCACACAAGGTATTGAGTTGCCAAGTGAGGAAGCCAAAGATTATATTCTAGACTGTGTCAGTAATAAGCAGTGGATATTTCCAGCACCGAAATCATTAACAATAGCCCCTACACCATCACCTGAGCCTCTTTATAATTGCCAGAGCAGTACTGATGAGAATAGCAACGGAAGCTTTGATAAAGGCTATACCATCTATCGCTTTACCGTCAACCATGCTTGGGTAGATGTCAGGGTCTTTAATTCAGGCATGATGTCTATCAAGTGTGTGACCTACAACCATGATGTCATTGAGATACTAAAGCAATGGCGTAACGAAGGCGGTGGTCAGTACAATCAAAAATATAAGTCATGGAATTACTTCAAACCATTTTCAGACACCGTCTTTCAACGACTACAAGAAATGGATAGTTCACCCAAGCAATGAGATAATAAAATATATATAACTATTAAGGCCTTGCTGTTAGCAAGGCCTTAATAGTTATAGTCGAAAACAAGCTGCCTTACTCATCTGGCAACACTATACCAAATGAAGAATTAGGCTTCTCAAACAATCTAAAGAAGCCTATCAAGCCAAGTGGATTACCGTCAACCTTAGACTCTTTAGATAACAACATACCTTTAAAATCTGTTTCACCTACTAATAAATCGACAAACATAGCATGAGGTAAATTCAACGTAGCATTAACCTTCTCTTCTACTGGCTTAGAATCATCAACTAAACGATGATGGAGCACTGAGTTCTCAATCCATAAGAGATGGCTTTCATTTAGATCCGTAAAATTAATCACTATCTTAGTGTCTTTATTAGCTGCATCTTCTGATTTTAAACGCACAGCTAAAGTATCGAAAAAGTTAGAGACTGGCGTTTGTAATAATAGGTCTTTAGTAGCGGCAAGATTCACGCTGGTGTTGGATGTTCCTTGACGTAACTCTAAAGCACCGGTCAAATAAACATCACGCCACGGTCCTGATTCCGCTTGATAGCCTAATTGATCATAGCTACGCGCTAGCAGCTCGCGCGCTACTATGTTTTTGGGTTCAACCGATACCAAATGATTCAATAGCTCAGCGGCCCAGCGATAGTTACCCTCATCAAAGGCTTTTTGCGCTTTTAATAATACATTATTACTACCACCAGCTAGATCGACGTAAGCGGTAGCACGTTGTGGATCAGGTAACGGATCTAAATGGGCAGGATTACCATCGTACCATCCTAAATAACCTTGGTAGACAGCACGTGCATTATGTTTTACTGTGCCATAATACTCGCGATTATAGAATTCCTGCGACAAACTAGTAGGCAAAGTAATATCTTCAGCGATCTCGCCTGGTGTCATACCTTTATTCATACGGCGCACGCTCTGATCGTGAATAAATTTATAAGTATCGCGCTGTTGCTTTAAGAATTTCTGAATATTGTCTTGCCCCCACATAGGCCAATGATGACTACCGAAATAGATATCGGCATCACCAAATATATTACGCGCCTCTTCTATATAACCGCTCCATTTCAAAGCATCACGTACCTTTGCACCGCGTAGCGTATACAGATTATGCATATTTCGTGACACCAATTCTGCACCGCCAAAAGCCTTGTATTCTGGTAGATAGAAGGTTAGTTCTGCTGGAGCTTCTGACTCAGGCGTGTACTGAAACTCGAACTTGACGCCATCTATATTTAGTTTAGTAGGAGTGCGATCAATTAATACCGTAGGCTTGGTAATACTGACCTCTCCAAAAGCTGGGCTCTTTCCTAAGCCAGTATCGATATGACCGAATTCATCACGCGCCAAGTCTTTGCCGTACATGTAAACGGCGCGGCGTAGCATAGCATTACCAGCAATGATATTTTCGCTGGTCGCTTCTTCTATAAACCCAGCAGGTGCAATAATTGGAATTTTCTTACGCTCAATATCTTGCTGACTAACAATGCCTAATACTCCGCCGAAGTGATCAACATGACTATGCGTAAATAAAATAGCACTGACGTTGGTTGTATTCGGATAGCGCTTAGCTAGATGCTGCATAGCGAAGTCATAAGCATAGCGCGCGGTTTCTTTTGAGGTCATCGTATCAATAATAATCCAGCCACTATCGCCTTTGATTAACGTCATGTTAGATAAATCAAAACCGCGAACTTGATAAATACCTGGTGTTACCTCGAATAGTCCTTGAATATTATTGAGCTGAGCTTGTCGCCACAGGCTAGGATTGACTGTAGCAGGAGCCTCACCTTCTATAAAATCATAAGCACTCATATTCCAGACGTTCTTCGAGGCGTCTTTAGAGGATGGGATTTTCAAATCTTTAGGACTGGCGATAAGTCCGCGACGCGCGTCTGTGAAATCTTGCTGATCGTTAAGGTTTAATTGTTTGGCGACCTGACTATTAGCTTTGATGGTAGCGGTCGTAGGGGCGCGATTATCACCGCTTACACTAGTCACTGTTCCTGTACGCGCAGGTGCTGAGCTACAAGCTATTAGTAGCATACTGCTACAAAGTAATAACAACTCTTTTGAATGACGAAGATTATTAACTGTGTTTTTTTTATGGCTGATTATTACCATAATAAATTCCTTTTATGAATGGCAGGTTAAAATTAATTACGATCATTTAATACCCCACTCTCAACTTCGAAAGTGATTGAAAAAAGAAGAGCACCTCACTAATCTATTGTTTTCGACCAAGAATACAATGGAGTTGTGAGATGCCCATAGACGAATTTATCATAAATATCTATTTAATGGTAGAGCAATATTACAAAATAGTCGTCACCAAACCCTTGCGAAGTGCAGGTTACGCGCCAAAGCTAAGTGATCCTGAGGTTATTTGCATGGAGATGGTCGGTGAATTTTTACACCTAGATCAAGACAAACAAATTTGGCAATACTTTACCCAGCATTGGCAAGACTGGTTTCCAGCCATCGGCTCATACCCTAACTTCGCAAAGCACTGCGCCAATCTGTGGCAAGTCAAACAGCAGATACAAGATAAAGTCAGTGAACTTGAGGGCCGTGACAACATCCATTTTATGGATGGCTTTCCGATACCCGTCTGTCATTATGGACGCGCTTATCGGCATAAAAACTATCAAGACTTAGCGGCTTTTAGCTACTGTGCGGCTAAGCAAGAGAGATACTATGGCTTTGAGGGACATTTGCTTGTTAACTTATCGGGCATGATTAAAGGCTTTACCTTTGCTCCTGCCAATGTTGATGAAAGAGCGGTTGCCCCAGAAATCACCACTCATATTCATGGGCTACTTGGCGCTGATAAAGGGTATATCAGCCCTAGTCTGACATCGTACTACGACGCTCAAGGCGTGGATTTACAAACGCCACTCAGAGCTAATATGAAAGAGGATAGACCCAAACCTGTGGTAAGACGGCTGATGAAAGCCCGCCGTATCGTTGAAACAGTCATTGGTCAGCTATCAGAACGATTTAATATACAAAGGGTACGAGCAAGAGATTTATGGCATTTGTCTCATCGATTGATTCGTAAGATTCTTTCACACAATCTGTGCTTTGTACTCAACAAAAAACTTGGTAACCCGCCTCTTCAGTTTGATTTGCTTATTTCAAGTTGAGAGTGGGGTATTAATACATAAATTACTTCAATCCATTGATAGTGTGGCTTTTTCCCTATCACCAATTGTTAACGATTAGCGTATAGTCAACCCTACAATTTTTCGTTACAATGCTAATAAGACAAATGCAATATACCAACTCAATCAAATTTGTCTTATGTATTGACCCCTTTGCATTATTTTTCACATACAACCAAAAAAAGGAAAGGACTATGTTTCCAGAACATCGCGAACTTATTAGCAAACTAAAAACTTCTGATAAACACTTTGAAAAATTATTTGATAAACACAACGACTTAGATGCTCAAATCATTAACCTAGAAAAAGATCCTGTTGCAGCAGGCAGCCGTGATGACGAAATTGAAGCATTAAAAAAACAAAAACTGCAATTAAAAGATGAAATCTACAAAATCTTAGAAGACAATAAACATAAATAAGCTCTAAGCTAAGTTCGATTTTATTGATTAAAGCCCTGTTCGTTGTGACAGGGCTTTTGCTATTGATAGCAAGCCTAATGGTTCAATCAACCAATCAATCCCACTGTGAAAAAAGTTGGTTTAAGCGTGGCGGACGGCATTATTTTTTTGTGAATACATTAACCAAGAAGCATAACAGCATCGTTACCATAATCACCGGCAAGGTATTCCCGATATCGAGTGGATGGGCAAGCCAATAACGGTACAAGCAAAAACCAATCGCCCAGACAATCAAATTTTTGACATTAAAACGCTGTTTGATACCGGTATTTTTTAAAATAAAAAAGTCCACAATTTGAATGGCTGCCATTGGCGCAAACACCGAGCCTAAAAAGTATAAAAATTCAGTGATATTATCCATTTGAAACAGCATCGCTGCGATGGTACAGATGAGGGTAATACCAATTGCCAAACCTTTTTCTGGAAGTTTTTGCCACAGCGAAACACCCGACACGCCCCTGCCCATAGCAAGGCGTAATGGCTACTTGTGGTCTGACTGCCAGTTTGGTGGGTGGTTGGTGCGCTATCCATGGTTATTTTCTCAAGCTTCAAAGAAGCTGATTTTATCAGCCGTTGCCGTAAAACCACCGCCTTTAGGCGGTGGATATAAGGCAACTTGTACACTATAACGCTTGCATAAATTTTGCTAAAATAATTTGCATGAAAACACTCAAGCTACGCATACGAGATAAACACACAGCAAAGCTTAACCGCCTAAGTGGTTTGGTTAATTTCGTATGGAACTATGTCAATGCGTTAAGCTACGAGCATCTTAAGCGTACTGGCAAATTCTTTAGTGCGTATGATTTAAACGAATATACCAAAGGTAGTGGTGAACTGCTAGGCTTACACAGTCAGACTATCCAAGCCATCAATGAAACCCACGCCAAATCGCGTCGCCAATTCAAAAAAGCCAAACTATCATGGCGAACCAATAACCCAAAATCAAAACGTAAATCGCTAGGTTGGCTACCATTTAAACAATCTGCCATTAAGCATATTGCTACGCACCAAACAGGCAAAAAAGGCTTAAAATCCACCTTGCAACTATCCCTAGCCAAAGGACAAAAGCTAGTCATCGACCTATGGGACAGCTACAACCTTAGCCTATATCAAATTAACACTTGCGAGTTAGTCCAAGACAGTCGTAACCGTTGGTATGCCTGTATCACCGTCAAAGAATACCCTAAAACCACTTGTGGAACTGGTAGCGTCGGTATTGATTTAGGTTTAAAAGACAGTGCTACAGCCTCAAATGGCGATAAACTACAAATCAAGCAAACGCTCAAATATGCCAAAGCATTAGCCATCGCCCAACGCGCCAAAAATAAACAGCGTGTCAAGGCTATCCATGCCAAAATCAAAAACACACGCCAAGACCTAATCCACAAATTCACCACACAGCTAGTTAAAGACAATGCCCTAATCGTGGTGGGTGATGTTAAAACCACCCAATTTAACAGTAAAAAAGGCAAACTAGCCAAATCGGTTTACGATGCAGGTTGGTTTGAACTCAAGCGACAACTGACCTACAAATGCGAGAACGCAGGTTGCCGTTTTGAAATCGTGAATGAGAAATACACTACCCAAACTTGCTCGTGCTGTGGCGATATGTCCAGTAGTCCGAAAGGTAGAGCAGGTTTGCGAATAAGAGAATGGACTTGTGCAACGTGTGGCACACGGCATGATAGAGATATTAACGCCAGTAAGAACATTCTTGCGGTCGGGCTTGACCGTCTTGTAGAAGGAATCCCCTTGCTTTAGCAAGGGGAGGAAGTCAACTAATTGTCAGTCAATGAAACATTAGACCATCAAGATTAGATTTTACCTACTAAATCTAGGCTTGGTTTTAAGGTTTCTTTACCTTTTTCCCAGGCCGCTGGACATACTTCACCGTCGTTGTCACGCACGTATTGAGCGGCTTGGATTTTACGGATTAAGTCTTTGGCAGAACGACCGATACCTAAGTCATGAATTTCTGCCACTTTGATTTTACCGTCTGGGTCTACCAAGAAAGTACCACGAAGTGCAGCGTTGTCTTCTTCAATCATCACGTTAAAGCCGCGGGTGATTTTACCAGTACCATCGCCAAGCATTGGGTATTTTACTTTAGCGATTGCAGGTGACGCATCTGCCCATGCTTTGTGTACAAAATGGGTGTCTGTCGATACCGCATAAACTTCCGCGCCTAATGCTTTGATTTCTTCGTAATGGTCTGCCATGTCTTCAAGTTCAGTTGGGCAAACAAAAGTAAAGTCATGTGGGTAGAAGAAAAACACTGCCCATTTGCCTTTAACGTCATCTGATGATATTTCTTTGAATTCACCATTCACATATGCTTGAGTTTTGAATTCTGGAATGGTTTGGTTAATAATTGCAGCCATGGATTTTTCCTTATATAAGCTATTGTTGTGGTTAAAAATTTAGCAACATCACCATTTGACAAAGCCAAATCAGTGAGTGCTATATTGATAACACAAATTTGATGTCATTGGCAACCTAGCTTTTTAGGCTTCTAGCTTTTTAGGCTATAGTCGGTTGTTATTTTTTACCCATCAAACGTTGTTATCGATGGGTCTATCTTAGTACAATTTAAGATTCAGTCTAGTTTAAAGTTTTTAATTTATTGATTAATTTTTTAAATTAACCTTGATAGTTTTGCCTTATAGTTTCAATCTTTAGGCTATCTTGTAATTATTTTGAAAGGCTCGATAATGAGTTTACTGTCAAGACCAAATTAATGATAGATTAAAAAAGATTCCACTCGTAAAAGCACACAAAAATGGTAAACTAAATTTGAAATGATTCGGTTCATTGAAGTTTTTAGCATGCATCTTTTGCGTGTTGTTTGCTAGGGTAGCCGTCAGTTTTTTTACCCTTTTATCTTTTTATTTATTTTTAACTAAAACGCGTTAGCGAAAATTTTACGCTATTTTAAAGGTTAAAATTCAAACCATGATTACATTACGACAATTAGAATTTGCATTGGCAGTTGCCAAATACAAGCATTTTAAACGGGCAGCAGAAGAGTGTAATATCTCACAATCTGCTTTAAGCTTAGGGATTGCAGAGCTGGAAAAGCAGCTTGATACCCAAATTTTTGAGCGTAACAACAAACAAGTGCTAATCACCCCGATTGGGGAGGAAATTCTTGAGCGAGCCACGCGGATATTTGCCGAAGTCAATGATTTGGTGACTCGCGCCCAGACGCACCAAACCCCACTCGCCTATCCGATGACGATTGGTATCATCCCAACCATTGCGCCGTTTTTGCTGCCCAAGGTATTGCCGCTACTGCGCCAACAATTCCCACAGTTTCAGCTCAATGTGGTAGAAGAACAAACCGAGCGATTGCTTGAAAAAGTCCGTTATGGCGCGATTGATACCGCCATTATTGCGCTGCCTTATAATACTGACGGCATGTTATCATTTGAGTTTTGGTCAGAGACGTTTTTGGCGGTATTTGCTAAAGAAAGTAAACATGCCAACTTACCTAGCATCAATGCCGATGAGTTAGCCAACAGTAACTTGATGCTGCTAGGCGAAGGACATTGTTTGACCGATCATGCGCTATCGGTATGTCATCTGGATAAAAGCCGCGTCAAACACGCCTTTAGTGAAGCAAGCCTGCATACGTTGATTCAAATGGCTATCAGCGGTATGGGCACCACGCTAGTGCCGCAAATGGCAGCTGGGCAAGTGCGCCAGCAAACTGACAATGTGTCGTTAGTGCCGCTCAATGAAGCCGGTCCGCATCGCCGCTTGGCGTTTGTCACCCGTCTCAACTATGCGCGGGTCGATGATGTGAATCTATTGGGTCGCTTGTTTGCCCAAGGGTTACACGATAGCGAATCGGCGTCTGCTTCGCTAGCCATCGCAGATTCTGAGTCCATGACTTCAGCGAAGCCCGCCACAGAGGCATAATTTTTTATGCTCACTTTATTACATACATCAGATTGGCATTTGGGGCGTAGGCTTTATGGTAAGCCACGCTACGATGAATTTAAGCAGTTTTTAGACTGGCAGCTACAGACGCTGCGTGAGCAAAAAGTCGATGTGCTACTGATTGCCGGGGATATTTTTGATACCACTGCGCCCAGCAATCAAGCGCAAAATTTATACTATGATTTTTTAAGTCAAGTTTGCCATACCGAGTGCCGCCATGTGATTATCGTAGCGGGCAACCATGATTCAGCCAGTTTTTTGGAGGCACCCAAACAGCTACTCAAAGCCTTTAACATCCATATCATCGGTAGTATGACAGATACGCCGACTGATGAAGTGATTACGTTATCAGATAAAGCAGGGCAACCTGAACTTATTGTCATGGCAGTGCCCTACTTGCGTGACCGTGATGTGCGAACCGTCGGGCATGGCGAACGATTGGATGATAAAGAACGCAAACTTGCCCAAGGCATCAAAGCCCATTATGGACAGATTGCCGATATTGCGATTGCGCAACAAGCGCAGCTCAAAGCCAAATATAAGCGTACCATTCCGATTGTGGCAACGGGGCATTTATTTACTGTGGGCGGGCAAACGATGGAAGGCGATGGGGTACGTGATTTGTATGTCGGCTCACTCGGTAGTATCGGTGCAGAGATTTTTCACCCCCAGATTGACTATGTGGCGCTTGGACATTTGCATATCCCGCAAGCGGTTGGCGGACAACCACACATCCGTTACGCTGGCTCACCCATTGCCATGGGTTTTGGTGAAAGTCGCCAGCAAAAACAAGTGCATTTGCTGCGATTTGATGCCAAGCCTGACCTACTGTCTCAGCCATTACAGACTTTAACCATTCAAAAAAAACCGCTTGTCTCTGCGCCAACCCCTGTCAAAAAACGCAAAAGTGTGAGCCATACGTCGATGGATTTATTTGCGGATGAAGCGTTGCCTGAATCAGCAATGCTTGGCGCGATAAATGCAGAGGATGGGATTAACGCAGAGGCTGATGTACAAGCGAACTATGAAGCGTATGATAAACCCGGTGAACATCTCAGTAGGCAAATTATTGGGCAACCTTACAATGTAGCCAAGCTTAGCGATACTACCCTCCTGCAATCGCTGCCTGTTCCTGTGTTCCAACCCATACAAACGCTCAAAGGCGATTGGCAAACCATCAAAACTAGCTTACACAGCCTAAAAAAAGCCCAACAATCGGTTTGGCTTGAAGTGGTGTATGACGGGCAAGAAGTCGTGGGTGATTTATCAGAAAAAATTGCAGAACTGGTTAACGACTCTAGGCTTGAAGTACTACGCATCAAAAATCAGCAAAAACGCGATCAGGTGATGCAAAGCCAGCGCATGGATGAGTCGCTTGAAGAATTAAACCCGACACAAGTATTTGAACGCTGCCTAATTGCCCATCAAGTGCTAGAAGAGCAAAAACCCATGCTATGGTCAAGATATACTGAAGTGCTTGAAAGCTTGCAAGGGGGGCAGCAATGAGAATCTTAAAGCTTCGCTTTCAAAACCTTAATTCATTGCAAGGCGAATGGGAAATTGACTTTCGCCATGCCGCCTATGCCGATGAAGGTATTTTTGCCATCACAGGCTCGACAGGTGCGGGCAAAAGCACCATTTTAGATGCCATTTGTCTTGCCTTATACGGTGCGACGCCACGCTTGGGCGAGATTACCCAAAGCAAAAATGATCTCATGTCACGCCATACCGGCGAATGTCTAAGCGAAGTAATTTTTGCCACCAAAAGTGGCAGCTATCGCTGTACCTGGCTACAAAAGCGCGCCAGAAAAAACCCCGAAGGCAACTTGCAATCGCCGACGCACGAAATCGCCCCTTTTACCGATGATACTGCAGATTTACCACCGCTTGAAACCCAAACCAGAAAAACTAGAAAACTGGTCGCTGAATTCACCGGCATGGATTTTGACCGTTTTACCCGTGCCATGCTACTGGCGCAAGGCAGTTTTGCCGCTTTTTTGCAAGCCAATAGCGACGAGCGCTCCAACCTGCTCGAAGAAATCACCGGCACTGAAATCTATGGCGATATCTCAAAAAAAGTACACGAGTTTAAAACCCAATCAGATGCTGAACTTAAGACGCTTACCGATCGCTTATCAGGCATGACGGTGTTATCTGATGAAGAAGTACAAAGCCTAACCTCACAAAAAAACGCCCTAATTGACATCGTCAATGAAACCCAAACCGCCTTGACTAAAATCGAGTCTGATAAGCTATGGCGACAAAACCTTGACGCATACACGCACCAAATCCACCAACTTGAGCATGAAGCACGCGACCTTGCCGAGCAAGAAAGCCAATTTGCCCCACAAAAAACCCGACTACAGCGCGCACTAAAAGCCCTTGAAGTGTCGGGTGATATTAAAAAACTGGATTATCAGCGTGATTTATTGAGTGCACAGCTGAGTGATTTTGCCAGTTATCAACACCAGCTACCCACGGCCGAACGCAATTACCAACTTGCTCAAAAAAACCAAGATGAGCGTCAAGCACAAGCCCAGCAAACCGAAACCGACTGGCAACAAGCCCAACCGTTATTAAACCAAGTGCGCAAGCTTGACACTACCCTTGGGCAAAAAAATCAGTACGCTCAAGAGATTGCACAGCAGTTGTCACAGCTTGGTGAGCAATTGGCGCATAATGCCCAAAGCATTGACAGTCAGCAGCAGCAGCTTGTTAGCCAGCAAACACAGCGTGAACAGCTTATTCAAGCGCGGCAGCAAATCCCCCATGCAACAACCTTGCCTCAAACATTGGCCTCACTCACCCAGCTACAAGAAACTAGCCAAGCACTCAGCCAACAAGCGCAGGCATTCACCAGCCAGCAGCAGCAGCTACAAGGTGATTTTCAGCACAATGAGCAGCAAGCCAGCGCGCTGCAATCTCAGCTCACGCAGTTGCAATCACAAATTTTTCAGCATCGACAAAAATTAGAGAGCCAAACCAGTCAATTATATCATCTGACACAAGGGCAATCAGTGGCAGCATTGCGACAGCAGGTTGAAGCTTATTGGCAAACCCACCAGCAGCTTATCACCATGCAAAGCGATGTGCAGACTTGGCAAACCAACCTACAACACTATCAGCAATTTGTGCAGCAGTTAGCCGATGGTCAAACCCAATTGGCTCAGATTGCTAGTCAACGACTAACTAGCGAGCAGCAGCAACAAGCCGCCGAGCAGACTGCCGAATTATTAAATCGCAACTTGATTTTATTGGCAAAAATTCAAGATTTGACCGAGGAGCGCGATAAATTACGCCACGGCGAACCTTGCCCGCTGTGTGGATCAACCGCGCATCCTTTCGCCACCCATCAGCCCTACACACCTGATGATACCGAGCAACAATTAGCGATTGCCAAACAACGGCTTGATGACATCAATCACCAATTACAGCAGTTATTGCTTAAAGAACATGCACTCACAAATAACCAGCAACAGCGCAATGAGCATTTGCAGCACTTAGAGGCACACAATCAACGCTTATTAAATCAATTACAGCTTGCCAGCCAACACCTTATACACGCTCAGCCTGTACAACAGGTAATTGAAGCGTTGCCGCCCTTTGCAGCCCCCAGCACCGATGACGATATAGACCGCCAAGCCCTTCAAACATTGGCGACGATAATCAAGGCTCAACAAACCAACAATCATCAATCTTTGGCAGCGCTGCAAGATTCACTGACGCAAATCGAAGCTGTACAAGCCGAGCAGCAGCAAACCCAGCAGCGATTAGCAAAACTGAGCGAGCAATACCATGAGGTTTTGCAGCAACAAACCGTGCTACAAAATCAGCAGCAACATCGCCAAGACAGAATCCGCGATATTGATGCCCAGCAATTGGTTATCGCCGATAAACAACATCAAATAATGCAGCGCATCGACAAGTTGCTGATGCCGTTTGCAACGCGCGAGCGCACTTTTAGTTTTGCTACCACACAGGATGTGAATGCCCAATTAAATCAGCATATCGATACCCTTGCGCAACTTTTGCAGCGCTATCAAGGAGTAGAAACTAAGCTTAGCCATATCAATGACACCATCACAGGGATTGAGCAAGCGCTCACCCGATTGGTGGCAGACCAGCAACATCTAACCCAAAATCAACACCAAGTCCGTCAGCGACAGCAAGCGTTGGCGCAGGAGATTAGCGAGCTACAGGCGCAGCGATACGCCTTGTTTGGCGAACAAGCGGTAGACATCGTTTCTCACGCGTTAATCCAAGCAAAAAATCAGGCTTTGCAGGACTATCAAATCAGCCAAACCGCCTTTCATGAGCAGCTAAGTCAGCTGCAAATTTTGCAACAACAAATCGCATCTTTGACCACTAGCACTAACCATCTAAAAACTGCCCAGCAAACGCTACAAGACGACATCCAGCAGCGTTTTGCGACATTGGGTTTTGTGGATGAGGCGGATTATCGCGCTGCGGTGTTGGTCGATACCGAGCGGGAACGCTTACAACAGCTTGCCAATCAACTCCATGACAGCCAGCAGCGCAATCATAACCTACTGTCTGAAGCCAAACGCATACAGCAGCAGTTACTTGATCATCCCCAAACTGCGCTATCAGTTGAGCAATTGCTCGATGCGCTTGGGCAATTGCAACAGCAATTTAGCGAGCAGCAAAAACAATTGGGCGCCGTTGAACAGCAGCTAGCAGCCAATGAAGCCCTTAAGCAAAACCAGCAGCAGCTATTAGATGCCATCAACCAACAGCGCAACCATACTGAAGAATGGAAAGTATTGCATCAGTTGATTGGTTCAAGCGATGGCAAAAAATTTCGTAACTTTGCCCAAGGCTTGACCTTTAATATCATGGTTGCCCATGCCAATGAACAGCTCAAAAAAATGAGCGACCGTTATTTACTGATAGCTGATAGCGAGCAGCCCTTGATGCTCAATGTGATGGACAATTACCAAGGCGGGCAAATCCGTACCAGTAAAAATCTATCAGGCGGTGAGAGTTTTATTATCAGCTTGTCGCTTGCATTGGGACTGTCAAATATGGCCAGTCACCGCATGCAAGTAGATTCGCTGTTTTTGGATGAAGGCTTTGGTACGCTGGATGAAGAAGCACTCGATGTAGCGCTCGACACCCTAACCAACCTACAGCAATCGGGCAAGCTAATTGGGGTGATTTCCCATATTCAGGCGCTGAAAGATAGAATCAGCAGTCAAATCCAAGTAGTGCCGCAAACAGGGGGCATCAGTAAAATTATCGGTGCCGGTATTACCAAGATTAGTTGACTCAGGCTAGCTTTGGTTAAGCCAAATTAAGTTAAGATAAGCTAAGCTAATAAGTTAAGCGGCGCGGCAAACACACCGTAACAACCGATTCATCTTGCTGTCATGTCATTGGTTCATACTGTTTTATGTCAATCTATACCGCTCGCTTAATCAAAACCTAAGTGCTTAATGTTATTTATGTCAACTCATAAGGGCAACACGATGTTAACCAAACTTTCGCAGCTTTTAGCACAAGGGCGCTTTGTCTCCCCTGTCCCTGCCGTGGTGGTGCACCCTACTACCGATATCATCTTGCAATCTTGTATCCAAGCACATCAGCACCACATCATCACCCCGATTTTGGTCGGTCCAAAACATAAAATCGAAAAAGCCGCTACTGACGCCAATTTAGATATTTCAGGCTTTACGTTAGTGGATGCTGAGCATAGCCATGACGCGGTTGAAATCGCCGCAAAAATGGTTCGTGAACAGCAAGCCGACTTTATCATCAAAGGCTCAGTGCATACCGATGAGTTAATGGGTGTTCTGGTCGATAAAACCCAAAATCTACGCACCGAGCGCCGTATGAGCCACGTGTGGTTAATGGAAAGTCCCACGTACCACAAACTTTTGACCTTGACCGATTGTGCACTCAACGTGGTGCCAGATTTGCTCACCAAAAAAGACATTTTGCAAAATGCGATTGATTTTGCGCACGCGCTGGACATTGAGCAGCCTAAAGTAGCCATCTTGGCAGCGGTTGAAGAAGTCAAACCGCAAATGCAATCGACCATCGATGCTGCGGCGTTATGCAAAATGGCAGACCGGGGTCAAATCACCGGCGCCTTGCTTGATGGACCCCTAGCGTTTGACAATGCGATTAGCCAACAGTCTGCGGATATCAAACATATCCACTCACCTGTCACGGGCGATGTCGATATTTTACTGGTACCTGACTTAGAAGCGGGCAATATGCTAGGTAAACAGTTAATTTATTTGGGCGAAGCCAAAGCCGCGGGCATTGTTATGGGTTCAAAAGTGCCGATTGTGTTGACCAGCCGCTCGGATGACGAACTCGACCGCCTTTATTCTATTGCCCTTGGTGCCTACGTTGCGCAAAAGCGTAAACAAGCTTGATGTGAATTAAGGTGACTAGCATGAACGATTCTGTCATGAGGCATACTGACTCGACTCACCCGATTGTGGTGACTTTTAACGTAGGTTCAGCGACTATCAAAATGGCGGCGTATGACACAGCTAAGGCAGTCGACTCATCCCCCCTTGCGTGGTCACCCTTGTTTGATGTGAATATCAATCTAAAAACCAAAAACAAAGTCTGGCACGCCATGCCACCATCTTTGGCTGACTGGGAACCCCAAGATAGCCTGACAGACACCGCGGTAAGCTTGTTTACTCGTGTCAAACAGACCTTTCCTGCGCGTGACATTGTCTGTATCCACCGAGTGGTTCATGGTGGCAAACGCTATCATGTTCCTGTGGTGATTAACGAGACAGTGATGGCGCATTTGGTGGAGTTATCACCAATATGTCCGCTACATCAGCCTCCTGCCCTATCTGTGGTCAACGCGCTGCAAGCCATGGATAAAAACCTGGTGCACATCGCTGCCTTTGATACCGCCTTTCACTACCATCGCCCAGAGATTTGGTCTAGCTATGCGCTGCCAAAATCGCTGCGCGATCAGGGAGTGCGCTGTTATGGCTTTCATGGTTTATCGTATCAGGCGATTATGCGTAAACTTGAAACCTATCTCCCAAAGATTGCCAAAAAACGCTTAATTATCGCGCATTTGGGTAGTGGCTGTAGTATCACCGCGGTCGAAAACGGCAAGTCAAAAGACAGTACCTTTGGCTTTAGTGGATTAGATGGCGTACCAATGGGTACCCGTCCGGGTCATTTGGATGCTGGGGTGATTTTATATATGGTCGAGCAAGGTTGGACGCTCGAGCAAATGAACCAATGCCTATATAAAGAGTCGGGTTTGCTTGGTTTATCTGAAATTAGCAATGACGTGCGTGATTTGCTCGCTAGCGATGACCCACGCGCCAAATTTGCATTGGCGTATTTTGCCACGCATGCCGCCAAAGAAATCGCAAGCCTGATGGTTAGTATGAAAGGCTGTGATGCGCTTATCTTTACCGCAGGGATAGGCGAGCAGTCGGCGATTATCCGTCAGATGATTGTCGAACAACTCGATTTTTTAGGTTTTAGTTTGGCTGCGGATAAAAATATCGATGGCCGTATTGACGTTCCGATTTTACGAATCAACTCAGACGATGACAAACAAATTTATGTCGTATTGACCGATGAGCAACTTGAATTAGCTTTATCACTTGAGCATGCAATCACGATAGAAACCGATAATTAAGAGTGACAAACCTGTCAACTTTTTTTAGGATGAATGGTAAGATATAACCGATTTTTATCGGTTACAGCCTCTTACTGTCTAGTTGATTATACTATTACAAATATTAACATAAATAGCGATTGTTTCTTACTCTTAAGCCCCTTGCAAGGTTTAATTTAGCCATTTTTCATGATATTGTAATATCAAGCAAATAGACTATGCTTAAATCTTATCACATTCATTTTAGTGATATTTTTGATTAGAAAATGTATCGCAACTTGGTATTCTTCAATACCCTTCTTGTTTTTTCTGGTAGCCTAATGAGGTCAATTATGAACAACGATTTTATGGATAAAATGAAAGATGGTTCACGTCAAATGTACGCACCATGGTCGCGCTTCAACCAAGCGATGTTACGAAATGCGGAAAAAATGACTGACTTTTCTCTAGAAACAATGCGTCATTACTCAGAGATGGGTCTTGAGCAACTTCGCAATGTTTCTTCTGTTGACTCTCCAGAAGCGGCTTCAAGCTTTAACCAAAAACAAACTGAGCTGCTCAATCAATTGGGTCAAAAAATGTTGTCAGATGCACAACGTTTGACTGAGCTTGGCAACGAAATCCGTAATGAAGTCATGTCAGCGATGAACGAAATCTATAGCCAAAATGCATCAAGCATGCAAGATGCCATGCAAAGCGCCGCTAGCAACGCATCAAAAACGGCAGAAGACTTTAATCGCAAAGCAAACGAAAACATGCACAAAGCGGCAAACCAAATGTCAGAAGCGGTTAAGCAAACCACCCAAAACATAAATAAAGCTGCTTCTAGCGTGACAGCTGGGGCTACCCGAAATACTAATGATGTAGCACAAGAGAGCGAAGCAACAAAACCTGCAGCAAAAACAACCCCTGCAACAAAATAATTAGTTTGGTGCATCGTAGACGTTCTTAAGACTGTATCATTTATAAACAGCTATTTATGTTTTACCTAATAGACGAATAGCGGCTTATGAATCTATAAAAGTGGTGGATTAGACAGATGCCTAATTCACCATATTTTTAAGTAAGCGTGCATATTTACAGCGAATTTTTATCAAGCACATTATAATAACGGGATTTATCATGGCAGACAATAAAGACACCCAATATCAAGGAGCGAACGCCCATTCCTCAAGCGACAATGCTTCAAATAGCGCTTCAAATAGCAATACTTCCAACACCCAAGGCGCAGAGAATAACAATACCAATGCTTTTGGCTACACGCCATTTGCGAATTTTCCCTTTGGCAATAATGCATTTGGTTTTGGTAGCAATCCTTTTAACAACTTTGGAACCAACGCCTTTAATCTGCCGCAAAATCCGCTGGATTTTTTGAGTAAAACCAATCCATTTGCTCACATGACCTCTAGTATTCCGCCTTACAATCCTGCGGTTGGTGAATTCTATAGCGAATTTTTTGGCAATATGACCAAACTGAGCCAACAAATTGCACAGCAATCGATGCGTGCCAACCAAGCGCCGCAGTACACCAATACCTCCATCATGATGGACTTAATGGATGGCTGGCGTAAAATGGGTCAAATGGTGACCAATCACCCAGGCACGATGGTTGAAGACCAATTGCAGTTGTTCAAAGACCAAATGCACTTGTGGCAAAACACACTGCAACAATTTGCCGGTAAGAAAATCGACCCAGTGGCAAGCCCGGAAAAAGGCGACAAACGGTTTAGTGATGAAGAATGGGAGGACAATCCTATTTTTAACTTCCTAAAACAGTATTATTTATTAACCACCCAAGCGATGATGGATGCGATTGATGGCGTTGAAGGTATTGATGAAAAAACCCGTCAACGTTTGGCTTTTTTTACCCGCCAATGGATCAATGCGGTGGCCCCAACCAACTTCTTAATGACCAACCCAGAAGTACTCCGTTTGACCATCGAAAGTCGGGGTCAAAATTTGGTTCAAGGTATGAAGCAGTTGGCTGAGGACATGGGTAACAGCGCTGATACACTCAATATCCGTATGACTGACCAGAGCGCGTTCCGAGTGGGTGACAACATCGCCACCTCAAAAGGAAAAGTGGTATTTGAAAACCACATGATGCAGCTCATCCAGTATGACCCTTCAACCGAAAAAGTAAAACAACGTCCGTTGTTGATGGTGCCACCTTGGATCAACAAATTCTACATCATGGACTTACGTGAGAACAACTCGTTTGTACATTGGGCAGTCAATGAAGGTCATACGGTTTATGTCATCTCTTGGGCCAACCCGACCCCAGAGTACAAAAATGTTGGCATGAGCACTTACATGAAAGACGGTGTGCTTGCAGCGATGGACCAAATTGAAGCCATCACGGGTGAAAAAACCATCAATATCACAGGTTACTGTATTGGGGGTATGTTGACCGCATTGACACTAGGCTACCTTGCCGCGACCAAGCAAGAAAGCCGCATTGCCAGTGCGACACTTTGGGCCACCATTATTGACTTCTCAGATCCAGGTGATATCGGCGTCTTTATCGATGACAAAATCGTTGCGGCGATTGACAAGCAGAACGCCGACAAAGGCGTGTTTGATGGGCGAATGATGGGCGTGTCATTTAGCCTACTCCGTGAGAACAGCCTATACTGGAACTACTACGTACAAAACTACCTAAAAGGCGAGCGCCCTGTACCTTTTGACTTGTTATACTGGAACTCAGACTGTACCAACGTGACCGCTGCCCTGCATCATTTTCTACTGCGTGAGTTCTATATTAACAACTTGCTGCGTAAACCGGGTGGGGTTGAAATTGACGGCGTGAAAATTGACTTATCAAAAGTTAAAACCCCTGTGTTTATGGTCGCAACCTTGCAAGACCATATCGCAAAATGGAAAAGCTGTTACCCAGGCACGCAAGTATTTGGCGGTGAAAAAGTATTTGTGTTGGGGGAATCAGGTCATATTGCGGGTATCATGAACCCCCCAGGTAGTAAATATGGCTATTACACCAATGATAACTACACTGCGGACGCTGACCAATGGTACAAAGACGCCACCTATGTTAAAGACACATGGTGGACAAGATGGCATGACTGGATCAAACCGTTTGAGGGCAACGAACTCAATGCCCGTGTTGTCGGTCAAAATAGCCAAGGTAAAGAAATCCCAACCTATGGCGATGCCCCAGGTAGCTATGTCACGGTCAAAGCGACTGAAGCCTTAACGGGTCATAACTTTGCAGAAGCTTACCGTTCACAATTACCACCGGTATAATATCTCGTTATTACACAACATCCCGTGATTGCCTAGCCTCTCACGGGCTTTTTATAAAATAGTCAAATCGCCCATCAGCTACATAGATTTGCTAGTCAAAAGTTGTGATATTGAGTAGAATGAACGCCATATTCTGCGCATAATAGCGATTAGAAACACTTTGAATAGAGCGCCTATGTCGATTGAACCAGTACAAAATGACCTATCACTCAGTAAGCTAGACCGCAATATTGTCTTCTTTGATCGGGCGATTCGCTCGTTTATTCCAAACAGCAATCTTAGCACCCGTCCTTTGCCTGTCTCTAGCCCCGATGTGCCAAAACTATCCGTGGAAGAAGCGCGTCATGTCGCAGGTCTCATGCGTATCAATCACACGGGCGAAGTATGCGCGCAAGGACTGTATCACGGTCAAGCATTTACCGCCAAACAAGCAACGGTCAAAAAAGCCATGCACCAATCTGCGCTAGAGGAGATTGACCACTTGGTGTGGTGTGAGACGCGGTTAAATGAATTGGGTAGCCATCCCAGTATCTTTAGTCCGCTTTGGTATGGGCTATCGTTTGGCATGGGTGCGGTAGCGGGATTGATTTCTGATGAGTTTAGTTTGGGGTTTGTCGCAGAGACGGAAACCCAAGTCAGCGAGCATTTGCACAGCCATCTTGGCAAGCTGCCTGCACACGATAAACGCAGCGCTGAGATTTTAAGCCAAATGGATAAAGAAGAATTACATCACCGTGATAAAGCAGTCGAGTCAGGCGCCAGCCCATTGCCACCACCCATCAAAACCACGATGCGTTTTTTGGCTAATTGCATGAAAACAGTGGCGTATCATATTTAACCGAGCATGTTTATTGCTATAACCTTGCTTAAGCGCGCTGCTTTCGCGTAAAAATATAACAATAACTTTATTTTTTTTTGATAGTATTTTTACATTATTGCTTTACATTGTTGCTATGGGATAAGCTGATTGATTTACGCAATTTATCCCACCCAATTTTTTAAGGAAATTTCAATGACTCACATGGTAAAACCTCTAGCCTATACCTTAGCTATTTTGATGGCAACCAATGCCACTGTAGCGATGGCTGCAACGGCAACCGCAAAAACAACGACCAAGACCACCACCACCAAAACCACCACGGCAAAACCCGCTACCCAGACAACAGCCACTAAAAAAACCACGGTCACCAAAGCCAAAACTACCAACAAATCAACCGAAAAATCGGCTGATACAGTCAACAGCGTGAAAGATACTACCCCGCAAACGACACCCCCGTCAGCCACCTCAAATACAGGTTCAATGATAGTACCTGTCTTGACCGCCCCCACGGTTGCCAATGTGATTTATCCATCTACCAACAGCGTACAATTGGTAGGCACGGATATTTCAGCGCAAAACCTTGCCAATATCCCACTGCCGACTTTAACGCTTAGTAATATCTCAACAATAAAAACCGTTTTGGTTCCACGAACCACGGATAACAGTACACAGTTAGATGTCAGCGTGTTAGACGATTTTATTACCTATGCTAGCCCAATGGCACGCCACTATCCCCCTGTTTTTTCGAGCCGTACTGAGCGCTACAATACCACTGAGCGACTCAAGTCATTGACCGCATGGATTGAAACCTACGCACAAAATCCAAATGCCTCTTATGAGGTGCTACTGCGTGCAGCAAAACTCAATGCGATGGGTCGCAATCTGGATTTAGGTTCTGATTATGCCGTGCGTGCAGGCAATTATATCGCCCGTGCCGTGAGGCTCAATGACACGGCAGAAGCCAACTTTTTATATGGCGCAATGCTCGCTGAGGGTGGCGGCTTTAAAGAAGGTGCCAAATACTTAGAAAAAGCCGAAAAAATGGGCTATCTAGAAGCTACGCAAAGTTTGGCACAAGCGGATTTATTGGATGACAAAAAAGACCGTGCCATTCAACGGTTAACGGAATTTAAGGCCAAAAATCCAGACAATCCGTATATCGATGAGCAATTACGCATCGTCAATAGCGGTAAATACTATATTTGGGATATTCCTGCAAAAGTCGTTCAATAATTTTTTGCGTTTATACCCTAGCCGTGGTTTAATATCACTGCTAAGTCACCATGCTAATTCACCATCATAGTTGAATTTTAGCATGGTGATTTTTTTCACCCTATCATTCAGTGATAGGCAGATTTTTTGCGCTACATTTTTTTGTGCTACCCTTTTTTGCTCTATTTTAGCCGAGTAAATCACCATGCCCCTAACAAACCAATCTACTAGATTTTGCCAAAAGTCTCTCATCACAGCGACGACATTGGTTACTATCATCACCCTTACTGGCTGCGCCACCACCAAAATCGGTAGCCGCGATACTGCAAGAGCCATCATAGATCAGCGCATCAGCGTGTTATCGGGCAGCCGCTTGAGTTATGACACCAAAAGCCGTTTAGTGCAGGCAGGCTTAGATGAAGAAAAATGCTTGGCAAATATGCCTGCCTGTGTAGTGACGCTCAAGCAAGCAGATCTTAATACCGATAAAGGGATTTATGGCGCAATTAGTGAGCTGTTTTACGCCTCTGCCCAGCAGCGCCAGCAAGCCAAAACTTGTACCAATCCGCCAAAAGATTTGACCACAGACTATGCCAAAAATTTGGTTGGCAAGACCGACGTTGTAGCGCGCAGACCCGATGAAATCTCTTGTACCACGGCCTTTCAAGACGATATGCTGCAGTCGATTCGGTTTTCTTACATTTATTTGATGTATGATATCCTCAATCCAACCGTCGTCAATCAACAACCGTCACAATTGTATTATCTGCCAAAAGAACGCGATACCCAAATTCAGGATTTGTATTACGCTGCCATCGATGCGTTAGGTGATCGCTTGTATCATCAAAAAATGGCAGAAAATTATCAAATCACTCGCAACAACCTGCGTGTCAATATCAATGGACAGCCGTTTACCCAAAGGTCAGCATCGATGAAGCTGATTTCAAGCTACCAGATTGATTTATCAAAATTTAATACCATCAGTCGCCGCGATGGCTTTGGTATCAATTATGTGGCGCTGCTCAATAGTCGCATCAATACGGCGGTGATTATTGACTTGTTGCAACACTATGCCAATAATACCCCGCTAGAAGAGCGTATTCACCAAACAGGGCATTTGCCTATGACCGCGGTGTTGGTGCCCAAAGGCAATACCATTGATGAGTTGCAAAAAACCACCGATTTTTCGCTCAATATTTATGATTCCTATCAGTTTAAAAGTGTCTCTATACTCAACAAAGATTTTGCACTATCGGCGAATTTTTCGGCAGCCTATGGCTTATGGTCACAGGACAATCGCCTAGGCAATATCAGTTATTTTAGTATGTTTTCCTCGCCGTATCAGCAGACCCAGCCGCATTTATTTATGCTTGAGCCTTACAATCCTAATAAACGCGTGATTATCATGATGCATGGGTTGGCATCGAGTCCTGAAACTTGGATTGGACTGACCAATGACATTTTTAATGACCCAAAACTTCGCGAAAACTTCCAAGTTTGGCAGATTTTTTATCCAACCAATATCCCGATGCTAGAAAACCGCCACCAAATTTATGACTTGATTGAACGCACTTTTAAAATTGTCGATCCTAAGCAGCAGGACGTTGCCAGTCAACATGCGGTGCTGATTGGTCATAGTATGGGTGGGGTGATTGGGCGGTTGTTGGTATCAAATGATGACTTAACGCCCAAAGTCGAATCGCTGGTTGCCAATTACTCACAGATGAATAATTTTTCAGCGGACTACGCCGCATTTGTCCGTCATGCGCAAAATAAAACGCTCAGTGACCGCTTCAAACTTCAAGCCCTGCCGCAAGTCGATCGCGCGATTTTTATCTCTTCGCCATTTCGCGGTACCGATTATGCCGATCGCTGGTTTACTCGCAGTTTGCGCCGTATCATCTCACTACCGGCAGGATTTATCCGCACCGTGTATGACAATTTAAATTCGCTATTTACTGAAGGCGTGGTTTCAAGCAATCCGCTGGCACAGCTATTTTTGGAAAATGGCGCCAGCCAGTTGAGCAGCCGCTCTTACTTTAACCAATTAACGGCAGATGTCACCATCGCGCCCAATGTTGCGGTCAATAACATCATCGCCACTGATGATAAGGATTTGTCCAATGCGCTCAATCAGCTTACCGCTAAGGCAGCCAATAGTACTACTGATGATGTATCGGCATCCATAACATCTTTGAAAAATGACAATACAACCACGACCGTGAAACCCGCCACAGAGACCAAGCTGTATAACACCACGAGTCTGGCGCAAGCCAAACAAAGCCTAGATGAGAAAAAGCAACTCTTAGAATCGGTGAAATATGGCGCAACCGACCGTGTCTCTGATGGTATTGTGCCGTACAACAGCTCGCATTTAGAAGGCGTGGAATCTGAAAAAGTGCTTACCGGTCGTCACAATGTCCATACCAGCCCGCAGGCGATTTTGGAGTTACGTCGCATCCTACATCAACAACTTACTCGCTATGGTGTCACCCAAGCGCCACCTGACAGACAGCCTTGATAGCCACTATCAGCATCAATAAAAAAGCGAATAGCCTTCACTATTCGCTTTTTATTAAATTGTTTTTTGCTACTAATTATTGTTACTACTGACAATCCAACCGCTAAACTTTAGCAAAATACTTGGTCAACACTTCAAGACAGCGCGTCACCTTCGCAGGTTGTTGTTCATGTCTGGGTGTTACCGCATACAGCATATAACTTGGTAATTGGTAACCTGGCAATACTTCCACCAAATCGCCATTTGCCAATTCTTTTTGGATATCTAGTGACATGATACGGGCAACGCCATGCCCTTCTTTAGCAAGGGTCGTGGCAAGCATAATGTTGTTGGTTTGAATACGCGTTGGCATACGCACGCGTGATTTTTTACCTGTTTCCACATTGATCATATCAACTTGATTGGGATCTTTGATAAGGCTAATGCCAATCATATTGAGTTTGGCTAAATCTTTTGGCTCGGTCAATTTTTCATTTTGACGTAAAAAATGCGGTGAAGCCACCAGCAGCTGACGTATCTCAGTCAAAGGAAATGCCGATAAATTACTGTCAGTAAGGCTTGGTGACATCCGAAGGGCGATATCGATACGCTCTTCAATCAAGTCAACATACTGATTGTCCGCTTCAAAATGGATGGTTAAATCATCATGCGCCGAAATCCAAGTCGACAGCGCCGGTAAAATATGATTCACACCCAATTCTGGCGTGGTCGCAATGCGTAAGTTCCCTGCTAACTCATCGCGTAATTGATTGACACGGATACGACCTTGTTCAGCTGCCGCAACCACATCTTTGGCACTCTCATAGAAACTAGTGCCTGCTTCTGTTAAGCTTAACTTACGAGTTGAGCGATGCAATAACACCACACCCATATCGTTTTCTAACGAGCGGATTTGTTGACTAACCGCACTTGTTGTTATGCCCAGTTCTTTTGCAGCACCACTAAATGAAGCATGACGTACAACACTTGCAAAAACCGCCATGCCTCTTAAATTATCAAGCATATTTCACCCAATTTTATCACTTAATCAAAGTCACTGTTAAAATCTGATGTATTATACGTTATTAGCAAGATAAATTAAACGACATCGGGATTTATTAACTAAAATTATTAATATTTTTTCAACTATTTAATAGTGTATTTTATTGATTTTTTTAACAAATATTGGTTTTGTTCAATTATTCGTCTGTTAAAAAAGTAAAAATTAGAATTTATATAAATTAAATTGACTTATTGAATTAACTTAACAGAGCTAATCGAGGCGTGTTGCTGCAACAGTGCCTGGGTAACTGCTTGTTGTTCAAGCTGATGAGTAGCTTGTTGTAATGCTAGTTTTTCGCGGGCTTCTTGGAGTGCTTCTGGTGTTAATTTCTCTAGCGCTTGAAAATTACTTGCCCCCTCCGCCAAACGAATATCAATACCCTCAAAACGCTGTCGAAGTTTTTGGCAAAAATTATCAAAAGTTGCGGTATGGGTCAAAAAGCTTTGTTCAGTGACAAATTGGCTAACCCCATGAATCTCGCCTGTCATAACCCCGCGTTTGGCAAGCACTAATTCATCATCATCGAGCCAGCCTTGCTCACGGGCATTAAACACCCAATAATCCCATTTGGCAGGTGTCCATTCGCCCTCAAGTGGTACATGAGTGGGTTTGAGCAATGCCAGTGGCGATATATCAGCTATATCACTACCCTCTGCCACCCTAGTGTGGTGGGAATTGTCAACATTAACGTTGACATTGGTAGCTACGGCGACTGACGCTGGCTCATTTTTTTTTATCGATGCGCTATCTTCCGTAACCATAGTCGGTGCGGTCATCTCATAATGACTGGCACTGGGTTGCAAGTCAGATAAGCGATTGGCAATGGCATCGTCTTCTATGGGTGGCGTTTGCTGTGTGGTGGTATTGAACGCGGCTTTATCGATAGATATTAAATGGCTATCATCAAATACCTGTTGTTCAATGCTTTGTTGAATGCTTTCTTCAATGCTATCATCGACGTTTGACGCAGATTTGAGCAGATTGTCATCCGATAAGTTATTATCACTCTGCTCCGAAGTTACTTGTACGCTAACTTCAGCCAGCACTGAAGATTTTGCACCTTGTATGGCTTCGCTAGGCGTTGTATCAACAATTTGAAAATCAGGACTTTGAGAGTCAGGGTTACTAACGATTGGCGGACGAAGCGGGATTTGATTGCGATGCAGTGGCTTGAACGCCATCAAGCGGAGTAAACACATCTCGAGCGCTTGCATCGGCGTATTGGCTAATGCCAAGTTTTCACGGCTTTTTACCACAATGTCATAATATAGTTGTAATAGCTCTGCGGGTAACTGCTGAGCCAGTTGTTGCAATTGCTCGCTTTGCTGGCGATTGAGTTGCAAATCAAAATTTGGCAAGGCCTGCAAAATGGCCAACTGATGCAGCGTCTCAGCCAACCTGTCAAATACGGCTTTGGCATCCACCACCTGCTCACGCAGAAGCTGAATAGCCTGCGTCAATTGCTGGGTATTTTGCTGGTAAATATTGGCAAGGATAGCGATGACATCAGCTTGGTCAATTAAGCCAAGCATCTGGCGAATCACTTCATCTGTGACATTGCCATTGCCAAACGCAATAGCTTGATCTGTCAGTGACAATGCATCGCGCACGGAGCCTTTGGCACTGCTCGATAGCTGCCATAAGGCATCAGGCTCGTAGCTAATTTGCTCTTTGTTCAGAATCGTGCCAAGATATTCAGCTAACGCCACTTGCGGCAAAGGTCTGAGTACAAATTGCAGACAACGCGAGATGATGGTAATGGGCAGTTTTTGTGGGTCTGTGGTCGCAAGCAGAAACTTCACATGCGCTGGCGGCTCTTCGAGGGTTTTGAGTAGCGCATTAAAACTATGCGTCGATAGCATATGCACTTCATCAATTAGATAGACTTTGTAGCGACCTTGCGTCGGGGCATAGGGTACGTTGTCGAGTAATTCACGGGTATCTTCAACTTTGGTACGTGATGCCGCATCAATCTCAATCAAATCAATAAAGCGACCACTATCGATGGATTGGCATACCCCACATACGCCACAAGGCTCGCTTGTCACCCCTGTTTCGCAGTTGAGACATTTTGCCAAAATACGCGCAATGGTAGTTTTGCCGACGCCGCGCGTACCCGTAAATAGATACGCATGATGCAACCGCTGGTTATGGATGGCATTGATTAATGCTTTGGACACATGTTCTTGTCCCAGCAGCTCATGGAAGTTTTTTGGACGATATTTGCGTGCTAGGACTTGATACATGGTTATGGATACATGACAACAAAAACGTTAAAAAAAGAAATAACCTTAACCCGCTAGTGGTAAAACTAAACCGCTGGGCTATTGGCTTCAATTAGGGGTTGTAATTCACCGTCTTGGAACATTTGATAGATGATATCGCTGCCGCCAATCAGCTCACCTGCCACCCATAATTGTGGAAAAGTTGGCCAGTTAGCAATCTGTGGCAAAGTTGCACGGATTTCTGGGTTTTCAAGAATATTGACAAACGCAAATGGGCGACCAATTTGGGTTAATACATCCACCGCACGTGCAGAAAAACCGCATTGTGGGAACTGTGGCGTGCCTTTCATATAAAGCAATACGCTGTGTTGAGCGATTTGGTCACGGATGGTTTGTTCGATGTCAGTTTGGTTCATATCAGTCATATGAAATTCCTTTATCAGGCCCTTTAAAGTAGAGCGCTATCTTCACAGCTAGAATTTGACTCACTAATAATGAGTGCAGGGTTGCTATTATACGCTATTTTGGCTGCCGAAAGTAAGCATTCAAGATGCCCACCCCAAAAAAGTCAGCAGCAAAATCACCCGCAAATTCCATTAATTTGATGAAGTCACTTGTTCAAGCAGCACCACACAGCTCACCATAATCCCTTCTTGGCGACCAGTAAACCCAAGCTTTTCAGTCGTAGTGGCTTTGACGCTGATTTGGTCAACCGCGCAGCCCATGACACCGGCAATACGCGATTGAATCTTGGTACGATAAGGCAATAGTTTTGGACGCTCCGCCATGATGGTGATGTCGGCATTGATAAGCGCAAAGCCTTTTGATTGGATAAATTGGTACACTTGGTTCAGCAAAATGGTCGAATCTATATTGCGAAACCGCTCATCAGTATCCGGGAAAAACTGCCCAATATCGCCAAGTGCCAATGCACCAAGCAACGCATCACACAACGCATGTAGCACCACATCGCCATCAGAATGCGCAAGCAAACTGTGGGTATGAGGAATTTGTACCCCGCCTAATGTTATAAATTGGTTTTCTGTGCCGTCATTAACAAAGGCATGGACGTCAATACCCTGACCGATTCTTATCATGGTTAATCCTATTTTTTTATCTTACTGTCGTGATTTTGGTAGGCTATTCTGTTTGGTTTAATGGTGTCTATTTTATCGGTCTCTATTTTAACGGTTAAAGCATGATTTACAAGTAGCTAGGCAGCTTAGACTAGTAACTTAGGAATAGCAAATTGGGAAAAACAACTTGTGAATAGCAACTTTTAATACCCCATTGCTGGCGCTACCGCTACATAGCATAAAAATCGGCTATTAAACAAGTTAGCCTATATTATTTAAAAAAAATTGATAAATCCTAGTAAATTGCTATGGTATTTTATTATATAACGTTATATAATATAAAAATAAACCCATCAAGTGGGGAACTTGATGGGAGTGGGTAATGCACTACTTGTTTTTATTTTTATTGTTTCTTTCTTCTTCTTTGTTTTACTGATGTTAGCCATAATGCCAAATTATGGCTTTTTTATTTTTATCGTTTTTTATTTTATTTTTTGTTTTAGTGATTCTGTCTTAGTAATATCGTAGTCAACAAAGCTTGTATTTATGTCGTGATGAATTTATTTTAGCGTATTTGCCCCGGTGCTCTATGTGCTCTTTGTTATGAATTGTTAAATTAAGTTTCTTTAGTTTCTTTAATAAAACTATTAATATTAATTTTGCATCCTTGTTGTTGCATTGCTACTTTTTAATGATAAACCATCTGAGTGATAGGCAATAAAAAAACGGCTTAAAATTTAAGCCGTTTTTTGTTATGTCAAGATTAACGCGTACGTGGGCAAACTTCATTGTCATTGAAAAAATAGCTGATTTCACGGGCTGCAGATGTGGTTGAGTCTGAACCGTGAACCGCGTTCTCATCAATGCTGTTAGCAAAGTCACGACGGATAGTGCCTTCAGTGGCGTCTTTTGGGTTGGTAGCGCCCATGATTTCACGGTGGTGAGCCACTGCATTCTCGCCTTCAAGTACTGATACTACCACTGGACCTGAAGTCATGAAAGAGACTAAATCGTTGTAAAACGGACGCTCTTTGTGCTCAGCGTAGAAACCGCCCGCCTTTTCGTTGTCTAAATGCAACATTTTTGCTGCCACAATTTTTAAGCCTGCTTTTTCAAAACGACTGTAGATTTCGCCAATGTGGTTGCCTGCAACTGCGTCAGGTTTGATAATTGATAACGTACGTTCAATGGCCATGTTAAATTCCTTTAAAATTGAAGGGGATTATGATTTTAAGTGCTAGAAACTGTAAAAACAGCCCATACCCTGCCCGATGGCTCTGTCAAATCGTGATTTGAAGATTTGAATAAACGCGGGGTGCTGTTCTTAGTTGCCTATTATAATGATATTGAGGGCAAAAACTAGTTTAATTCATCACTGTTAAGTCGAAATTGCTAGAATATCAAGTTGAACAAGTTTTTTGTAATAAATGGCGGATATATTCTGTGATACGCAACTATGATATAGTAGCCAATAGCTTAAATTTTCTCTCAATGGTATGACGCTCTCAAATATCACAAAAACACAAGCGGTTGTTGTCAGCCTATGCTTGGCGCTATTATTGGTGGCAAGTATCGGTTTGGCACGTCAGTTTACTGTCAAAACCATGCCAGATTGTCAGCGAAAAAGCCAGCCGTTCGACTATAGTATCTGCGAGCTTGATGCTAAAAACGCGGCGAATTTTTCACTACATTGGCAAAATCCCTCGTCCGCGAGCCACCCATTATTACTCACCTTTACTACCCTTCGCGATTATTTGGCAAGCCAGCAACCTGCCAAAACCTTGTTGTTTGCGATGAACGCAGGGATGTACGATGGTAACTTTGCGCCGATTGGGTACACGGTCATCAATGGCAAGCAAATCCGAGCCCTAAATCTCAAGCAGGGCGGCGGCAACTTTCACCTAATGCCCAACGGGGTATTTTGGCAAGACAGTCAAGGTTTTTATATCACTGAAAGTCAAAGCATGGCAAAAAAACTGGCAAGCGGTGCAAAACCGACCTTCGCCACCCAATCTGGACCCATGCTAGTCATCGATGGCAACATCCATGCAGCATTTGATGCCAATAGTACCTCGAGAAAGTACCGCAATGGTGTTGGCGTGTGTGGTCGCAATCCTAGCCGCGTCAAATTTGTGATAAGCGATACCCCTGTCAGCTTTTATGAGTTTGCCGATTTGTTCAAATCGCAATTGGGCTGTGACAATGCGTTGTTTTTGGATGGCGGTAGTGCCTCGGCATTGTATAGTCAGACGCTGTCACGCAATGACAATAAATATATGGGTGTGATGATTGCGGTGACACAAGACAAATAATGCGTATTCGGTGAGACAATTTTATGCTGATTTAATCAGCGTTTTGCATAAAATTATCCATTTCCACATTGCAAAAATAATTTTTTAAGGTATTATAATCAGCCTAGTTTTGACAAATTTGCTTGGCAATATTTGTGACACTACCCTTTCGGGCCTATAGCTCAGTTGGTTAGAGCAGAGGACTCATAATCCTTTGGTCCACAGTTCAAGTCTGTGTGGGCCCACCATATAAAACAACCACTTAGGTACATTAAACCTCAGTGGTTTTTTATTTTTTAAATTTTAGTGATTAAATAGCAAGCAGATTACGTCGATATGAATCACTATTTTAAATCCGTACTGATGTTAGTTATTTTTGATTATTACTTATTTTTGACTGCTATTCGGTTTTGATAGTCTGAATGAATCCCCCAACGATTATTCCCATCAACTAACTCGTAGTTTAGCATTTGACAGTGGTGCTTTTTATAGTGTTTCTTCGGCACCTTCAATGATAAAGGCACGATAATTTGCCCCTTTTAGGCGATGTTGTAATGCTTCTTGATATATGGGACTGTGATACCAGTCTCGCGCGGCTGCCATATCAGGAAAGCGTAAAATAACAGCGCCTTCAATCTCATTGCCTTCAAGCACTTCTAATTGACCATAAAAAGCCAAGGGTGTTAGCTCACGACCTTCACGAGCAAGCGGCGCTTTTTGTGCATATTGCGCCAGTTCCTCAGCGTCTGTAGTTTGCTCACGGGTAAATACCACATACGCAGACATGGGCTACTCCTTATTTAACAATTCAAGAAGTGCGCTGGCGGTTGCAGCAGAAGAAGCAGGATTTTGTCCAGTAATTAGTAAACCATCTACTTGGACATACACTTGCCAGTCACCTGCTTTAGAATAATGACCACCTTTTTCTTTGAGCATATCTTCGACTAAAAACGGTACAACTTCGGTCAATCCTACTGCTTCTTCTTCAGTATTGGTAAAACCCGTCACGGATTTACCGCTGACCAAAGGCTTGCCATCACTGGTTTTTACATGACGAAGAACACCTGGGGCGTGACAAACTGTAGCAACGGATTTTCCTGACTCAATCGCTTGTTCAATCAGAGCAATTGAAATCGGATCTTCTGCCAAATCCCACAATGGACCATGCCCGCCTGGGTAAAACACGGCATCATAATCAGCGATAGAAATTTCGCTAAGTTTATGGGTCTGTGCCAACGCTTGCATTGCCACGGGATCTGCTTCAAAGCGATGCGTGGTTTCAGTTTGTGCATCGGCTAAGTTACTTTTTGGGTCTAGCGGTGGCTGCCCCCCTTGAGGTGATGCTAGGGTAACTTCAACACCCGCATCAATAAAGGTGTAATACGGCGCCGCAAGTTCTTCTAGCCAAAAACCTGTTTTCTTACCAGTATTGCCGAGTTTGTCATGTGAGGTCAGAACAAGTAAAATTTTCATGTTATTTTCTCTGATAGTTTTTAGAATTTGGGTTATTGCTACATGAGCACAGCGATAGTTCGTATGTGCAAAATGCAAAATACCGAGCAAATTAACCCGTTATTTGATAGCTGTTATCTGGTAGCCATTATTGAGTAGCTGTTATTTAATAGCCTTGCATTCTTGATAGCATTGACAAAACGTGTGAAATTAAGCCTACAGGCTGCTTGATATTGGCTAGTTTAGAAAATAGCGTTCTGACGTATATTTAGTCAGCGAGGCGTGATGATAAAAAATAGGTAAAAAACGGCATCAACGACTAGCTAGTTGACTGATTTAACTAGACTGATGCAATAAAACGCTACGTAGCGTATCATCTAGAATATCAAATGACAGGCAGCGCTTTAGAGAATTTAAGCATCAGTCTAACCTGGTAGTTTACTCGCCAACACATCTACTTTTTCAATAGAAGGCGGCTCTGAAAATAGTTCATCTGCTTGAGCCATCAAAGCGGCGGCAACCTTGCCCGATAAATGAGCCTCGCGACCTGCTTCATCAGGGAATGCATCAAAAATACCAAAGGTTGAAGGGCCAAGGCGTAGACCAAACCATGCAACTGTGGCGGGTTCTTCATTAACAATAGGCAGACCAGCTTTTAGGAAATCTTCTACTTGTTGTTCTTTACCTGGTTTAGCTTCAAGACGGACATATAAAGCGGTTTTAACCATCACTAATACTCCAATATTGACTAGCCAACATTGACTAGCATTAAAATTGAGTCTAAACCACTGTTATATCCATGTCAAACGGCTTTAGCGCATAGCTTTGTTGTATATAGGTTACATAAACATTTGCGCTTTAAGTTGTAAGGAATGTCTGTATCCGCTTAAATTTTAGGTTGATATTACTTCCTTTATGCTTGCTTTAACCATAACAAACAAGCATAAGTGATAAGGTGTAAATGATGTTGCACTCGCTACCCTTGATTGGGTACACTGGTAAAACGATGAATGACGGCATTTTACCGAGGGCTATTTTTCGCGCAAACACATTCGCGCAACCACAGCCGCAAAATGTGAGCTTAGCTTGTATCCTTAACCTTGCGCCCTTGACCTTGCACCTTTAGCCTAGCCTAGCCTAGCGTAGCCTCAGAATATCGACTATCTTTCATTAATTCTATCAGATTAGACTGACTGACCCAAGCCAGCCTATCTGCAATACACTAAAAACACTGCATTTAATTAAACTAACCCGCTATTAAATATACTATGACAAAAGGACAAATCTATGAAAGCCGTATCGTATGTTATCAATAACCAGGATGATTTTAAAAATTCATTGGTAGATATTGAAAAAGCGAAGCCTACGCTTAAGGAACGTGATGTACTGGTAAAAGTTCAGGCAATCTCTGTGAACCCCGTTGATACCAAAGTGAGAAAAAATTCGTCTGAAGCAAATAATCGTATTTTAGGTTGGGATGCCGTTGGGGAAATTATCGAAGTTGGCTCAAAAGTTAAATCGTTTAAAGCAGGAGATTGTGTTTGGTATGCGGGCGATTTAACCCGAGATGGTAGTAATGCTGAGTTTCAAGCAGTCGATGAACGAATTATCAGTCTAAAACCCATTACAGTATCTAATGCAGAAGCCGCAGCATTGCCATTAACTGCAATAACGGCATGGGAAATGCTGTTTGATCGGTTTCAAATTTCAGAAACAGACGTTGGCAGTATTTTGATTATTGGTGGTGCAGGTGGTGTAGGCTCAATCGCTATCCAACTCCTAAAAGCAAAAACAAATCTGACCGTGATAACAACAGCGTCACGTGAAGAAACGAAATCTTGGGTAAAATCATTGGGTGCCGACCATGTCATCGACCATAGCAAAGATTTAAACGAACAAATCGAAGCACTAGGTATTGAAAAACCAAAATACGTCTTCTCTACCAATCATACAGACACCTATATCAAGCAAATAGTTTCTCTGATTGCACCACAAGGTAAGCTTGGATTGATCGATGATCCACAAACCTTTGATATTATGCCGTTTAAGACTAAATCTATTTCTATCCATTGGGAGCTCATGTTCACCCGCTCAATGTTTGAAACCGATGATATTGAAAAGCAAGGTGAACTGTTGCAACAGGTTGCCCAGTTAGTTGATCAGCAAAAAATTAGAAGTACGCTTAACCAAAATCTAGGCAACATTAACGCGGCAAACTTGGAGAAGGCGCATAAACTGCTTGAATCAGGTAAGTCAAAAGGAAAAATTGTACTAGAAGGTTTCTAACACGCATCTTGTAGAACATATCTTGGGGAACACAGCCCCTTAAAATAACGCACCAAACGGCTGGCAGAACGAAAACTGCCAGCCGAAATCACTCATCATCTTGGCTATGCCAAAATGCCAAACTCGACAACTAAAACGACAATCAATAAATTACTGCCACTAAGATGATGATAAGCCACGCCATCAGTATAGAGACGACAGAAATAAACGCGGCTTGGGTATATTGATGGTTCATGTAGTTATTCCGACACGCTAATACGCGCTATGATTCTAATAAACTTTGCGTATAATTTTCGATGCCCATCGAGGTCAGCAGTTCCATCTGCGTTTCTAGCCAATCAATGTGCTCTTCACTCCCGTCTTTGAGTTTAATCAATAATTTGCGAGAGACAAAATCGCTTTTCTGCTCACATAAAGCAATCGCATTTTTGATGATGTCAGTTTTTTGATACTCTAATTGCAAATCACATCGCAAAATTTCAGCAACATTTTCACCGATTAAAATTTTGCCAAGCTCTTGCAAGTTTGGCAGCCCATCTAGCATTAAAATACGCTCAATGAGGTCATCTGCCCATTTCATCTCATGAATCGACTGATGGTACAATTTTTCGTTAAGTTCACTCAGTCCCCAGTTTTTGGCGATACGCGCATGTAAGAAGTACTGGTTAATAGCAATCAATGCCTGACCCAAAACTTGGTTTAGCGCTCTTAGAATTTCTTTATCGACTTGCATAATGTTTACCTTAGTTGCCTTGCTGCTTGGTCGCCTTATTCAGAGATGTCACCGAGCTGAGATTGCAGATAATTGGGCAGTCCCATCATTTCAATCAGTCTTAACTGCTGCTCCAACCAATGCGCATGGTCTTCTTCGGTATCGACCAATTGGGCGACCAAAATCTCACGGGTGACATAGTCTTGCTCTTGCTCACAAAGCGCAATGCCGTCTTTGAGATGTTGACGAACTGCATATTCAAGCTGCAAATCGGCTTTTAGCATACTTGGCACATCGTGACCGATGTTGATATCGGCAACTTTCATGTTGGGCGTGCCTTCTAACATCAACACACGATTGATTAAGGCACGCGCATGATCGCTTTCTTCTTCCATTTCATGATGCATACGCGTATGAAGTTTTGGATAATGCCATTCATGATACATTTGCGCATGAATAAAGTACTGGTCACGAGCCCCCAGTTCACCACTAATTAAGAAATTTAGATAATCAATAACAGCTTGGCTGCCTTTCATGGGTATATCCTTGAAAAATGAACAGAAACAAAGGTTGGGTATTATCTGAAATACTAAATTAAAGTGACGTTAAAAACAATTCATCGCAGCAAATAATTTACAATATTTATCAGTCGCTCATGCACTAATTTAAGTTAATGAGCTTAATGAATGAGCTTGGGTGTGTGCGCTAACAGGTTATTAGGTAATATTAATACACTAGGCAACTTCAATAAATAGGTGCGTATAGTTATTGATACTCTGCGCGTACTCTTCGAGATAACCTTCAATCATTGGCTGACAGCCACCACAGCAAGTAGCCACATCAAGCTCAGCTTGCAACGCCTCTAAGCTGTCATGACCTTGTTCAATGGCTGTTTTGATTTGACTTTCTTTGACCGCATTACAGATACACACAAACATACGCACCTCGTTGATAAATTTTCTTATATAATAATGATAACTATTCTTATTATCAATAAAAATTTTCTCAATCAGGTTATTCACTGACAAACGCAATTTTGGTTAGCTTGTTTTCGCTTGCTGTTGCTAGGATTTGCGCGACGGTATCATATCGACTGTCTTTATCGACGCGTAGCTGAATGCTTGGGGTCTCGCTTAATTTGCCTTGTTCGGCAAAGCGCGTGTTTAATTGCGCCAAACTGATACTGGTATCATCCCAAAAAATCTTGCCATCTTTATCAATGCTTACTTGTATCACTTTGGGCGGGGCTTCATTGACTTGTGCTGAGGTTTTGGGCAAATTTAGCGGCACACTGGGATTGATTACCGTTGCCGTCACCAAAAAAATAATCATCAAGACCAGCATGATATCAATCAGTGGAATCAGATTGATTTCATTCATGCCCGTCGAAGCGTCATCACCGAGTTGAAATGCCATAAGTTATTCCCTGTTTATCTATTTATCTGTTTAGCTTATCTGTTTAGCGTTGGGTCAAGGTTAGGTGTTTTTCAGCATTAAGTCAGCGGCGTTAGTTTGTTGCTTGGGCTGCGAGCTGGTTTGCAAATGGGGCTGGGTGGCTAAACTAGTTTGCGTAACTGGGCTGGAAGAATTCATTAACACGTTGGCAAGCAAGGTATGCGCCGTGTCATTCGCTTGGTGCATGGCTTTGCGATTGATTCGTACTACGACATTGTACATAATCACTGCAGGAATCGCTACCGCAAGCCCAAGCCCAGTCATAATCAAAGCCTCCCCAACCGGTCCTGCGACTTGCCCAAGTCCTGCTTGACCTGATTTAGCAATGCTATCTAAGGCATGAAAAATCCCCCACACGGTACCAAATAGCCCAATAAAAGGGGCAATGGCAGCAGTCGTACCAAGGATATTTAAGCCCTGCTCACTGGCAAAACGGTAGCGATTGAGCTGTTGCAGTAGCTGCTGCTCAGTGACCAATTTTTGATTGTCTAGAGATAAGGTAGTAAGTTGAGCTTGCTGTTGGTGAATTTTCTGGGTCAAATCTTGCGACACTGTTTTGGCAATTTTTTGGCTATTTAAGATACGTAAAATGCCTGTAATCCAAGACAGCATCGATAACGCAATTAACACAAAAAATAACGTCTTGGTTACTACATCTGTATATTGCCAGTAATTTGCAAAATCCATAATCATTCCTATAACACGATAAATATAAAAACTAACTCTAAATGTTAGTATAAATGAGAATCATTATCAACAAAAATATTAAAAATTAGGCTTAATTTAACAAGTGACTGTATTAAACCACGTTAATTAACCCACTTTAAAATATTAAGCAACTTTGATATCAAATGGCTTTGAAATTAAGTAACTTTAAAACCTCATACTTTTTTATCTTCGCTTTGTGTTATACCAAACCCAATAATTAAAGCACTGCCCAATGACGAGCAGTGAGCGACTTAACCGTAGCCACCTGTTTAGCAAAATTACACCAAGCCTGACAAGCGGCATCTACAATAGCTTCATAACTATCAAAACAGCGATTTGATAGCCAGTGTTGCTTAATATACTGCCAAACCTGTTCAATCGGATTTAATTCAGGCGAATAAGGCGGTAGCTTCAAGATAGTCAGGTTTGGTAAATTATAGCGCTCTTTATGCCATACCGCCCCATCCATGACCACAACCGCATAGCGACCTTTGGGTACCGCTTGGCTAATTGCTTGTAAATGTCGTTTCATACACTCGCCATTAGCATAAGGCATGATGAGTCCCACACTTTGACCCGTGGCAGGACATACTGCCCCATAAAGGTAAGTCGAGATAAACTGCTGTTGACGGACTACACGCGGTCTTTTACCACGGTAATGCCATATTCGGGTGATTGAACCTTGCTGACCAATCCGGGTTTCATCTTGAAACCAGATGTCAACATCGCTTAGCTTAGTATCTTCGGGCAGTATGGCAGTTACCTGCTCTATGAAGTTTTTTTAAAGGCTTCTTGGGCGTTAATGTCAGCCTGCGGGTGCTTACTTCTGGCACTTATCCAACTCATACCAATTCGAGCCAGTAGTTCGTAGATGCCATTGACGCTATAGCTTGCTTGATAATGCTCGTGAGCAAGCTTTTGGATGTCTTGTCCTGTCAGTCTGCCGCCACCGCGTTTTGCTTGGCTGTCAACTATTAGTTGCTTGAATGCCTCAATATGCTCTGGAGCCAATTTGCTGTTTCTGCCGCTTCTTGGTTTGTCATAGAGGCTATCAAGCCCTGATGCTTGGTAGCGTCTACGAGTACGTCGTGCGGTTTCAATGTTGATGTTTAAGTTTTCTGCAATCTCAAAGCTGTGTTTGCCAATGCGATATTGGTGAAGGATGTAAAGACGTGTTCTGGCTCTGGCGTTACTTTCAGTTTTGGCAAGTTCGCCAAAGTCATAATCATCTAGGCTGTGTTTTGGGTTTGATTCTTTCATATAGCTATAATACTATATTTTATGGGTTTGGTATTAGATATATTAGAACTTGTATTCAATACCCGTACCTACAATCAAGTCATCTTTGTTATTGTCACGGCTGATTTGCCCTGCATAAATATGACCCGTGGTCGCTTTATTGAATGCATATTCTCCACCAACTGCGATTTCATTTACATCAGCATCTTTTACGCCTTTCTCGTCAGTGGTATTAACATATTGTGCTTTAACTGCCCAAGGGGTATCGGTGATTTTATACTTACCACTAATCAGCCAAGATTTTTCATCTTCACTGGCTTTGTTAACACGGTTGTTGTTAACGATGCTATAATTATCGTAGTATTGGCTTTGTTGGTATAGAGCACCTAAAGCTAGGCCAGGAACCATATTCATTTTGCCCATATCTAGATCAGCAACCAAACGCCACGTATTATCAATCACGCCAGTAGTATTTACATTGTTAGCACCCATGTCTTTGTCATAAGCACCGGCTAGATAAACACCATTTTTGTCATAGGCTAATAATGCAGAATAACCATTATCTTTTACTTTTCTATCACGATAGACTGCAGGCTTCGTATCAGATGCTGCGGAAACGAGAATATCACCGTCGGCATCAGTTTCTGATAATGCGGTAGCTGCCATAAAACTCACTGGCATACCAACAATGGTCGGTGATTTATAAGCCACCACATTGTTAGCACGGTATTCACCTGAAACACCCGCATTTTTCATATCAAGTAAGGTAGTATTAAACACGTCAACTTTGTGTTGTGCAATTTTCAATGGGGTATTATGACGTCCCGCTAGTACAGTACCTAAAGTGTTGTGGGCTAAGCCTACATAAGTATCAAGTGAGTAAAATTGACCTTTACCATTTGTATCAGCATCAACATCAATACCATATTCTAATTGGTAAATAAGTTTAGTGGTGTCAGTTAAATCGTCTTGACCTTTAAAACCGATACGTGATGAATTAGAGGTAAGTTTAAATGTGTCTTCATCTGTCTTGTTAGCTGCAGCATAGTCTGTATTAACATAATCTAAGGTTAAAAATACTTTACCATAAACAGTCGGTGCAGCATGGGCAGCAGTGATTGAAGCTAAAGCGATAGCTGAAGCTAGAGCGATTTTTTTCATAAGGATTTCTCCACAGTATCCTAGGTGAAACTACACAGATGCGTAGCAATTCTTTTGTATAGATATAGTCATAACTGAATTATAGTGAACAAGGTTGTTCGTGGTGAGCCTGTCGAACCATAACGACCATTACCCTTCGACAAGCTCACCATAAGACACAATCATGTCCAATTGCTCATTGGGTTTGGCATAGGTCGTTAGACTTCGCTGAAATTGCTGATCGTTACTGGCATAGCCCAGTTTAACCTTTGCCCCCATTTTTTGATCAGGTAGTAGCAAGTCTTGTGCATCCACCGTGGTAAACGCCACACCGCCACCGATGGCATTATTGCCCAAAGTCACCGAGTTATTACCCACTGACACCTCTGTTGTTTTATACAAATCTGGGTCAAGTCCACTAATTCCGGAGTGGTTAAAACCGCGCGTTTCCGGTTGGCGCACCCCATCCACGGTGATTTTTAAGGCACTGCCTGCATTGTCTGAGCCCAAACCGCGAATATAAATATGCTGATCCATCCCCGAAGTGCCACCGACATTCACCCCAGCAACCGTCGGTAAATATTGATTGAGTAAATCAGCTTGCTGTACCTTGACTGAGGTCTCATGGCGGACGTTCTCAGTCTGTTTTGCTGGGGTATATTGACGGGCATTAAAAGTAATGGTCTGCAAAGTAGTGACGGGTTCTGGCTCACTCGCTATTGCCAACGATGAATAAAGGGTGGTTAATACACACAGAGTTAAATAGCGCAAAGCACCACGCGGCGGTAAACTAGCATTGGCAGTATTCATAAAATCACTCAGATATATAAAAAAAGAGAAGCGTTACAAAGCGGTAAGAATAATAATATAAATGATAATCATTATCAATTAATTTTTCCAATTATTTCCCTTTTTTTTCGAATATCTAACGCTAGTTATCAATAAGTAACCAAGTAAAATCAGGCAACATCAAGCGAAATTATAAAGTGGCTTAAAGTTCGCCCAATAATCCTTTCAACAAGTTATAACAATTTCACCCCGCTAAAATTTTGCTAATCTCTCCTAGACAGGAGCCACAATTGGTGCCTGCTTTGCAATGTTTACCAACCTCAACGACGGTTTTACAGTGATATTTTTTTATTGTCTCAACAATGGTATGTTCACCCACTGACATACAAGAGCAAACAATCCGCCCTGTATCAATAAAACCCGTGGCAGGTTTGCCCATTAGTAGCCATTTACGCGTATGGCTATCGAGCGTTGTGCCAAATTGGCTATCTAGCCAGTTATGGGTGGGTAGTTTATGCTCGTGGGTGCTCAAAAATACTAGCGCATGGACTTGCCCATTTTGCAATATCGCAAGGCGTAAATCTTGGCTGGTGTTATCGGTATCAATATGTTGATAATGGATAATATCAAAGTTGTAGGCTTGCGCTGGTTGATTGAGCCATACACTTAACTGCTGTTGCCAATATTGCTTATCAAACCAAGTTGTCATGAACGCAGACTGATTATCAATGGCAAAAAAATACTGGCTACTGTTTGACTGGCGATTACGCACCCAATAAGTCATATCTGGCGATTCGAGCCAAGTTAGCAGGTTTTCATCACAGTGTTTATCAATCAATAACCATCCAAATGCTTGCATGGTTAGCTTTTGCAGCCTGACAGGTTGGTGCTTGAGCTGCGGTTGCTGTGAAAAGGGGTCATGATGATTGCTGATAAGCTTACCGACACGCGCATTGGCGGCAAAGTGCTGATTCCAGTGCATAGGTATAAACACATCGCCTTGGCGTTGTTTTTCAGTCACATCTGCCCGCACTAAGATAGTACCATTGGGACTGTTAATTTGCACAAAATCGTTATTTTGTACACCCAAAGGTTTGGCGTCACTCGGGTGAATCGCAACCAGTGGGTGCGGTAAATGCTGATTGAGCTGTGGGGCAATCCCTGTACGGGTCATGGTATGCCATTGGTCACGCGAGCGACCTGTGTTAAGCACTAGTGGATATTGCTCATCAGGCAATGACTTGGGTACCGCAGGATTAACGGTGACAAAATGCAGTTTTTGGGTATCAGTATAAGTTGTGCCGATAGTGGTGTGTGCGTCTTGTTTTTGTAGTCCAAAATAATGCGGTTGACCCCACTGAAACGGTGCCAAATTATCATACTCGTTTTGGCTAATATTGGCTAAATGACTGATATTAAAACTTCGACTATCTGTATTTTTTTCACCGCCATTCTTCTCGCCACTAAGCCGAGCGTGTTCGGCAAACACTTGGTAGTCGTGGGTGTAATCAAAACCCACAAAACCCATTTTCTGTGCCACTTGGCTGACTATCCACCAGTCGGGCTTGGCATCAGCAAATGGGGTGACTAAGCGGCGCTGGCGAGAGATACGGCGTTCGCTGTTGGTGACCGTGCCTGATTTTTCACTCCAGCCTTGCGCGGGCAAAACCACATGAGCAAAGTCGAGCGTGTCGCTGTCTTTTGAGCAGTCAGACACGATGACCAGTGGGCATTGCTGTAACGCCATGGCAAATTTGTCTGCTTCTGGCAGACTGACCACAGGATTGGTCGCCATAATCCAAATCGCTTTAATTTGCCCCTCCAAAATAGCATCGGCACATTGGGTTGCCTTGACACCATCTTTACCACTAATACTAGTCGGTGCTTGCCAAAAGTTGGCTACTGTTTGACGATGGTCGCTGTTTTTGAGCTCAAAATGACTGGCAAGCAGATTGGCTAACGCCCCGACCTCTCGCCCACCCATGGCATTGGGCTGTCCTGTAATTGAGAATGCCCCTGCCCCTTCAAAACCCAGTTTGCCTGTATAAAGGTGGCAATTGATAATGCTATTCACCTTATCGGTGCCATTACTGGCTTGATTGACACCCATTGAGTAAAAACTCACGGTTTTCGTGGTAGTGGCAAACAATTGGTAAAACTCGGTTAAATCACTTTCGATGACACCGCAGATTTTGGCAACTTTTTTAATCGTCCAACTGTCACTGGCTGCAAGCGCATCAGCAAGATTGTCACAATGCCTGAGATAATCGTGATTGGCATAGCCGTTTTGGTGCAAGTAATTGAGTAGTCCGACAAATAAATGGGTATCTGTGCCGGAGCGAATCGGCAAATGCAAGTCAGCAATCGCGGTGCTGTCAGTGGCTCGCGGGTCAATTACCACGATTTTTTTGTTGGCATTGGCTTGTTTGCTGGATTTTAACCGACCAAATAAAATCGGATGACACCACGCCATATTCGAACCGATAATGATAAATAGGTCGCTGTTTTCGATGTCTTCATAATTACAAGGCACAGTGTCCGAGCCAAATGCTCGCTTGTAGCCAGCCACCGCTGATGACATACACAGTCGAGAATTGGAGTCCAAATTATTGGTACCCAAAAAACCTTTGGTAAATTTGTTTGCCACGTAATAATCTTCGGTGAGCAGTTGTCCCGATACATATAGCATAACGCTGTCGGCGCCGTATTCATCAATGGTCTGTTGCAATGATTTAGCAACAAAATCGGTGGCGGTATCCCAATCGACTGGCTCGCCATGAATCATCGGATGTGCCAAACGGCGGTCACGATCGAGCGTATCGCCCAACGCTTTGCCTTTGGAGCATAATTTGCCAAAGTTGGCAGGATGGTTTGGATCACCGTCAATGCTGACGTGTTGGGTATTCTCATCAATCGTCGCCAACACGCCACAGCCAACACCGCAATAGGCACAGGTAGTCTTGACTTGTGTCAGGGGAGATTTTTGTTGTACTAAATGTTGTATAGTTGTTGTCACACGTTAACCTTTTACTATTTTTGATTTCTACCAGTCAGATCAGCCCGCCAGCAACTCTTCACAAAACGCTTTGCCAAACAGTAATTTATCTTTGATGGCTGAAATATCTTGTTGATTTTGAATCAGTTCAAAAAACCAACTGCCCTCTTGTACATCACCATATAGCACTGCAGATAAAATACGGTTGTCTTTTACGGTGATTTTTTGATAGATGCTATGGCTAGGGTCTTGATAAATCAACTGCTCGCAGTCGTGACTCACATCGATATCACCTGCCGAAAATAGCGCCACGCCCGAGACCTTTAGCTTGGTTGCCGTTGGTTGTATGCTAAACACGGGCGAGGTGCTGTCTGGCTGCTCGTTTAAGGTATGTAGCAGAATATTGGCTTGCTCATACACAGGTGCGACGAGCCCAAATAGCTGGTTGTCAAACTGTACACACTCACCAATCGCATACACGTCTGGGGTATGGGTTCGCATTTGGTTATCAACCAAAATCCCCCGCTCGCAAGTGATACCGACCTGTTGCGCAAGGGCAATATTGGGTCGCACGCCGACAGTCATGATAATGCAATCGCTGTCAATGGTTTTGGCAGGGATGGATGTGTCGACATTATCCGTGTAAGTCAGTCCAGTGACCTGGTTATCCTTGTCCACGCAAATCGCTTGGGAGTTGGCGTTGAGCACAAACTCAATACCTTTGTTTTCAAAGTAAGTTTGCAGTAAATCGGCAGCGGTTTTATCCAGTTGGCGATTGAGTAAATAGCCTGCCCCATGCACCACAGTGACTTTCGCTCCCTGTTGTACCAAAGCATTAGCAGCCTCAAGACCGAGTAATCCACCGCCGATAACCAGACATTTTGGAGATTTTTTGCCATTATGATTGTTTTTTGCGATATCTAGCATAGCATCCACATCGGCTTTAGTACGAAAACCCATGACGCCTTTTGCGGTATGGTTGGGCAATGGCAAAATAAATGGCGTTGAACCTGTGGCAAACACCAATTTGTCATAGCCGATAGTTTCGCCACTGTCGGTGATGACCTGATGAGCAGCAAGATTGATATCGCTAACAGTGCAACCTGTCTTTACAGTGATGTTATGGTTGGCGTACTCCTCTTGAGAAAATAGATAAATCTCAGCGAAGCGTTTTTCCCCTGCCAATACAGGCGATAGCATAATACGGTTATAGCCTGCATATGGCTCGCTGTTGATAAGCGTGATGGCAAACTCATCTCGACTTTGTTCGCCTTGGCTGTCAATCCCCAGTCCGCTGTGGGTACTCAGTCTGCTTTTGGCATACTGCATGGCAAAGCGTGTCCCTGCCATCCCTGCCCCTATGATAAGAATGTGTGTGTGTTGCATTATTTGGCTGACCTTGCTTATCCGACCCGATATTTAATACTTTAGAATCTAGCACTTTAGAATTTAGCCCTTTAGATAATTCAAAATCTATGCCAACCGTTTTAAACCGTTGTTTTTTACTGTTTTTTATGGTGTTTTAAATTTTGGCTATTATTTGTCGGACAGTGTGATGGATGTTGACCACTCTTTGAATTTAACCTCTTTAACTGTAGATAACTGTTTGAGGGTTTTTAAAATATTTTTAGACATTTTTTTGCTTATTTATTTGCATTATTCTTTTACCTTAGCGATTACTTACCAAAATAGTGCAGTACAGCATCAAATTTATCATTTATGCCAATCGGTGAAAGTTTTTTCACAGCAAAATAGCTAATTGATGGGTCATTCAAAAAAATTATTGTAAAAACAAAAGCTTATGATAATGGCATAAATATTGCTTTTACCTTGTTACCGTGAACCGTACAGGCTTACTTAAAGGAGAAGCAGATGCCCCAACGTTTACCGCTGTTTGCTATGAAATTACCCCGTATCAAGGTGTTACATTACACCTGGTTTGCTTTTTTCGTCACCTTTTTAATTTGGTTTGCTCATGTGGCATTGATGCCCACCATCAAACAATATTTTCATTTGAGCGATGGACAAGTCAAAGCGATCTTGATGCTCAATGTGGCTTTGACCATTCCTGCTCGTTTGCTAATCGGCGCGATGGTCGATAGATACGGCCCCAAGCGTTCATATAGTGCTGTGTTGTTGATTAGCGGTTTTTTGTGTTTTGTGTTTGCTTTTGCTCAAAGTTTCCAAATGCTGGCGATTGGGCGATTTTTGCTAGGTTTTGTCGGTGCAGGATTTGTGGTTGGGATTCGTTTGATTTCAGAATGGTTTCCTGTCAATGAAGTCGGCTCGGCAGAAGGGGTGTACGGTGGTTGGGGCAATTTTGGGGCGGCAGTAGCGTCGATGTCGATGCCGATTCTTGCCTTAATGTATGGCGGTGCAGACGGTTGGCGGTATGCGATTGCTACCACAGGCGTGATTGCGATTGTTTATTCGGTCATTTTTTATCGTGGCGTCAGTGATACACCCAAAGGCGCGACTTATTTTAAACCAAAAAAATCAGGCGGCTTGGAAGTATCAAACAAGGCAGACTTTTACTTTTATGCGGTGATGATTTTACCGGTTTATGCGATTTTGTTTTTGTTGGCGTGGCGTTTGTCACCTAGCGGATTAAAATTATTAACTGCTAATCAAACCATGCTGGCATATGCGGTGGTGGCGGTGCTTGTAGTCTATCAATATATCAAAATCTGGTCAGTCAATAAGCATTTATTTGATACATCTCGCCCTGCGGTAAATCCAGAATATGGTTATCAGTTCAAACAAGTGGCGATTTTGGACATGGCGTATTTGGCATGTTTTGGCTCTGAGTTGGCAGTAGTGTCGATGTTGCCGCAATTTTTTATTACCAACTATGGTGTATCGCATACTTTAGCAGGGTTGACTGCAGGCTGTTTTGCGGTGATGAATTTATTTGCTCGTCCTGGCGGTGGTTTTATGTCCGATGCGGTCGGTCGTCGTAAAGTATTGATGATTGCATTGGCAGGGCAAACGGTGGGTTATCTGCTAATGACGCAAATGACCAAGTTACCATTGGCGGGTGCAGTGGCAATCGTGCTGCTTACTTCTGTATTTGTGCAAGCAGCATGCGGTGCAGTGTACTCAGTGGTTCCGCTCATTCAACGCCGTATGACAGGGCAAATTGCTGGTATGGCGGGTGCCTATGGTAACGTAGGTGGGGTGTTGTTTTTGACTATTTTCTCTATGGTATCGCCAACAGGATTCTTTATTACCCTCGCGATTTTTGCAGGGATTGCCTTTATTGGCGCGACCTTCCTGAGCGAGCCACAAGGACATATGGTCGAGGTGCACGAAGATGGCACGATTGAGCGAATTGCGATAGCGTAATCGCTCTTTAAATCCAACCAAAAAACAGTCGACCAGCGGACAAGGAAGTCTAGTTAGTAAGGCAAAAAAGGGTGTATGCCCTTTTTTCATTTTTGCACAATGCGTAGCAACCGTGCTAGTAAGGAAAAACCCATGTCAAAAGCCATTCAGCAAAATCCCCCCAGTTTGCAATCCTTACCGCAACTGCTGACCCGTGCTGCTAGTCATGCAGGGCGCAAAGCGGAAAATCAAGATACCTTGACAATGCAAACGCTGGTACCAACAGGGGATAGCAGCGCCGCTCAGCTTGCATGGCAAGTCACTGCTTTAGCTGACGGCGTCAGCAGCTGCGGACAGCCAAAGCTCGCCAGCCAATGGGTGATTGATACGCTGATCGACCAATTAACCATGCACCAAGCTGACATGGTAACAACCACTGTTACTAGCCCTGTGACTAGCGATTCATTGAATAACAACAGTGCCGAAACGCTGGCGCAAATGCTCACCAAAAGCGTGCATATTATCAATGATTTTTTGTATTTTAGTGATCACCCTGACAGCTTTGATTCAGCCTCGCAGCGGTATTTGCCCAAATTACTTTCAACCTTATCGGGGCTGCTGTTTACCGAGCCTTTATTATCCGAGCACTCGGCAGTGTTATTTCACACGGGCGATAGCCGTATCTATCGGCTACGACACAACAAACTGCGCATACTCACCCAAGACCACAGACACAAACGAGGGAGAGACAAAGGCGCCTTAGCCGCTGCACTTGGCGCAGATGCCCATGTAGAATTACAACTTGCCCAAATTGATGTGTTGCCCGAAGATGTGTTTTTGATAATGACCGATGGGGTGTATGAATTTATCGGTGATGATGAATTATTGTTACTCACCCAATCGGCATTGGGCAAATTGTTGGCGCTGGATAATTCCACTACCCTAGACTTAGAAAATTTGCCAGAAACCTTGTGCCAAGTGGCATTGGAAAATGGCAGTAATGACAATGTCAGTTGCGTGATGATAGCCGTCTTACCAAAAGTTGCGAGAATTTTGGCGAATGCAGATTTTGACAAAGCTGACCTTGCTGAACATACAGACAGTCGTCATGCGGTTACCCGTTTACGCATTCCGCCTGTGCTGACGGCCGGTGACAAGCTTGATTATTTTACCATTGATAAAGTGGTGCAAAACACCCCACGCAGTAGCGTGTATTTGGCTACCGACAGCACCGCTGACACAGCCGATAATCAGCGTATTATCAAAGTGCCATCTGCCTATTATGAAGACGATAGCGGATTTTTACGGCTGTTTTTAAAAGAAGAAAAAATAGGGTTAAGCCTCAATCACCCAAGCTTACTAAAATTTTACCCCAAGCCAATAAATAGCCAATATCTGTACCATGTCACCGAATTTTTGCAAGGCATGAGCTTGCGTGAATTTATCGACACTCAGCCGCCGTTATCGGTTGCCCAAACTTTTGCTATTGTCAATCAAATCGGTATGGCGCTGCGAGCCATGCACCGGAATTATCTACTCCATCAAGATATCAAGCCCGAAAATATCATGCTGCTGCCATCGGGTCATATCAAGCTCATTGACTTTGGTGCGGTTGGCTCGTTGCTCCTAAAAACTGCACATACACCGCCTGTGGGTGATTTGCACTATATTGCCCCCGAATATTTTAGCGATGCACCAAAAGGGGTGTATTCCGATATTTTCTCGCTGGGTGTGGTGACTTATGAGATGCTGACAGGGCTACAGCCGTTTGATGTCGATACCTTGACCACTGCGATGACCGCCCAAACCACCCAAAAACTGGCGTTCAAAAACGTGCGACAATTGCGCGCGGATTTGCCATTTTGGGTCAATGACGTGCTGATTCGTGCATTGCAAGCAGATAGCAACCGCCGTTATCAGAGCATTGGTGATTTTCTCACCGACCTTGACCCCAAAAGCCATGCCGACGATAAAGCCAAACAGCCGCTGATTGACAAACATCCTGTGCTATTTTGGCAACTGGTCAGTGGCATATTAGCAGCGCTGTTGCTCATCACTTGGTTACTGGTTGGGTTAAATCACTAAAATGTGAGTTATTTTTCTTAATAGACAATTAACCTATATATTTTAACCCATTGAAATTTATAATTAATTTAAATATTGGCATAAAGTTTGCTTATATAACAGTATAGAAAAACTTGGGATAATACTCGCCAAAAGCCAATCATTATCCTAGTCAAAAAGCCAATGTTTCGTTAGAAGGGATAAATACATGAAAAATCTTATCGTCGTCGGTAATGGGATGGTCGGGCACCACTTTATCGAAAAAGCGATTGAAAAACGCCTACACCAAACTTACCAAATCCATGTGTTTAGTGCTGAGAGTCGCCCTGCCTATGACCGTGTCTATTTATCCAGTTATTTTGAACATAAAGACGCCAGTCAGCTTAATTTAGTGGATCTGGCAAACTATGAGCAAGCGGGCATTACTTTGCATTTGGGTGAAGGCGTCGCAAGTTTTGATGCGCAAACCAAAACCCTTATCACCAGCAAGGGCAACACCTTAGAATTTGAAAAATTGGTGTTAGCAACAGGCTCGTATCCGTTCGTACCCCCAGTACAGGGCAATGACCATGCCCACTGCCATGTGTATCGCACCATTGATGACTTAGACGCCATCATCGCCACCGCCGCCAATTCTCGAGTACAGCGTGGCGTGGTTGTGGGTGGCGGTCTGCTCGGACTTGAAGCCGCAAAAGCCTTGGTCACTTTGGGGTTAACCACCTATGTGGTCGAGTTTGCTCCACAATTGATGGGCGTTCAGCTTGACGCTGCCGGTGGTGAGCTACTGAAAAAGAAAATCGAAGACTTGGGCGTCACCGTTTTGACAGGCAAAAACACCCAACAAATCATCGACAATCATGACGATGACGCCAGTTTTTTAACCATGCAATTTGCCGATGGTACGCTACTTGATACTGATTTGATTTTGTTTAGTGCAGGGATTCGCCCTGAAGATACTATAGCACGAGATTCTGGGCTAAAACTTGGCGAACGTGGCGGTATCGTCATTGATGACACATGTCAAACGAGCGAGCCAAATATTTATGCCATTGGTGAATGTG